>JAHIVA010000056.1 GCA_018816985.1 Patescibacteria group bacterium
GATTATCACAAAAGAGTTATTTGAAGCCGTACAAGAGAAAATTAAAGTCGAAAAGAAAAAGGCTTATGGCCGAGAATTCGCATTCACCAGAATGCTTAACTGCGGATACTGCCAATCCGGCATCACGGCTGAAGAAAAGATCAAGGAACTGAAAGACGGCGGTTTCAACGCCCACGTATACTATCGATGCACCAAAGTGAAGGATCAGGACTGCCCGAACGAATCAGTCAGTGAATCTATATTAATAGATGAGATGCTACCGATTATTGACAAGATGAGTATGGATAAAAGCGAGCTGAAACAGAAACTACAGGAAGAAGTGGCACGGTATGCGCTCTTCCAGACTGGCGTGTTGGGCGAAGACCTGAAGCAGTCGAAAAAGCACAAAGACATCAGCATCCAGAAATTTGCCAAGCATATGCTCAGGCATGGAACGATGTTGCAGAAGCGGGAGATATTGAGCTGTATTAAGAGTAGGATATTGTTGAAGGACAAAAAATTATCTGTGTGCGATTAAATTTACTCCTGGAGTTTTTATATAATGTATGAATGATGGCGTTCACAATACGCTATTTACCAAGAGGCCTGCTGATTCGCATTAATCTTATAAAAGATAGGCTTTTAATGGTCAAAAATGCTAAAATGGTAATTGTGTCAAGAACATTAATGGATAAACAGCTTGATCCACCCAAAGACGAGAACGAGTTTCAAATCTTCGCTCTTGATTTTTTTCGTGAGCGTTGGAGTGATCCTAAAGCAAATCAAAATGGAATAAAAGGTAGTGGTCAAAATGGGGTTGATATTTTTGGTCTCCCAAAAGATGAAGACGAATATTCAGGTGTTCAGTGTAAATTGAAGGATCGACAGAAAAACAAAAAGCTTATTGCTAACAACAATCCGGATTCAAAAGATGATATTTACAGCGAAATTAAAAAGGCAGAAAATTTTACACCAAAACTTAAAGAATTTATTATTGTTACAACGGCTAGTAGAGACACTGAAATACAAGCAATAGAAAGAGAAATCAATCTCAAGCATAAAAAGGAGGGGTTGTTTGGATTTCAAATAATGTTTTGGGAAGATTTTGTCGACGCAATTCCAGATATGCCTCTTTTCAGAACCAAATGGTACCCATACCATTTTGGAACCATGAGTAATCCTTCTTCTGTAAGTGTAAAGCAAAATATTAAAAATCAAAATACTCAACTACTCGAAGGTAGTGTCTCGGGTGGCAATCAGATCAATGTCCAGGGTGATAATAATAGTATTGTTATCAACCAAGAAAATTCTGACGACGATAAAGTTCACCACGCAAAAGTAGATACGGCTAAAAAATTTTTAGAATCAAACAACCCAGAAAAAGCTATATCTGAACTGGAATCTTTGCAAAAGGAAATCTGGAGCCAGTGTGACGAAATAATCAAATTCAGGATATTAGCTAACCTAGGTGTTGGTTATGGTCAAATTGGACAAATTGATAAAATGGCAAAGTTTTTTATAGAAGCCCTGCAATATAATCCAAAGGATGAAAAAGCACTATTAAATTCCGCTGTAGGCTACTTGTTAATAGATAATAAAATAGAAGCTTCAAAAAAAATAAAAGAAGCTTTAGATAAGAATCCTCAAAGTGGGCGTGCTTATTCTCTGAAAATTGAATCTGAACTAGATAGTTTTAAAAAGGTTGAGGATATTCTTGCCTTAATTCCGAAGAGTTTGCATGAGGATTTTAATGTTGCTCATGCTATCAGCCGATTTGCGAAGCAAAATCAATCATATAATTTAGATGAGGCAGAAAAATGGCTTCGAGTAGCACTTAAGGCTAAACCTAAAGATGACGAGACCCAATCTGCACTAGCAGAAGTTTTACTTCAAGAAGTAATTGACGATCCTATGGTCGTTTTTGCTCAACATATAGATGAAAAAAACAAGAACAAACTTAAGGAATCTATAGAATTTTTCACAGAAGCATGGGAACAGATAGGGAATTCCGAACTCAAGAAATATAAAACTTCTATTCTAATAAACCGATCAATGGCTAAAGGTTTGACTGATCGCAAAGAAGCCATTAATGACATTGATCTTGCGATCAAAGCAAACCCAGAAAATGCAAACGCTGTTAGATCAAAAGCCGGTATATTATTTGAGTTAGGAAAAAAAGAAGACGCCATTAAATGGCTGGAAGATAATACAAAAGCTCTTGAAACTGATCCTTCCTTAACCTTTATGCTTGCAGGAATGCTTCGTGATATTGGTCAAACGGACAAAGCAATTACGGCTTTGAATGATTTAATAAAAAAACCTAATGGCGAAACAGAAGGTCACGATGCAAAGAGGTTATTAATTCAGCTATATTTGGATCAAAAAAAATATGATAAGGCAAAAGAAATTGTCTCTCAACTCCCTGATACTCCTCAACTTAAAGTTCTTAATCTATTAGAAACATCACGAATAAAATTTGCAGAAGGACTAGAATCTGAATCAGTTGAAGATCTTCTTGAAGCAAAAAAAATCTCTAACGCTGATACTCCTAAACGACAGAAACTTGAACTAGCGAATGTCCTCTATTCTAGTAAAAAATTTAAGGAATCAGCTGAACTCTTTGAAGACCTAATTAGTGAAATGGGTGATGACGATATAACAAAAAGATTTATTAATTCTTTATACCAAGACGGACAATATAAAAAAGCATTAGAGAAAATAGACTTACTTAAATTAAAAATTGGCTTGAATAAGTATATTGTTGAAGTTGAAACATCGATTTATGACGATATAGGAGATCTAGTAAAATCAGAAGAAACATGTAGCGAATATCTTAAAAAAAACCAAGAAGATAAGGAGATTAGAATCAGATTAGGTGTGACAAAGTTACGATTAGGAAAAGACAAGGAAGAAATTTTAGAAACCCTAAAGCCAATACAAACCATAGACGGATTGAGTTTCGAATACTCAAGTCAGCTCGCTAGATTATATAAAGATATTGGAGAAGGGTTAAAATCATTAGATTTTGCTTACGAAATTAGGAGATCTTTTCATTCCGTCCCAGAAGCTCATTTATACTATATGGGTATTTTCCTCGATCGAGAGAAAGAAAACGAAGCTTATTTTGAAAAAGATATTTGTGAAATTGATACTGTTGTTAAATATAAAAATAGCATGGGAGAGGAAGATATGTTTATACTGGAAGATCGAAAAAATGCAGATATGCGTTTACATGAAGTTAATAAAGAAAACGAACTTTATGAAAAATTTTCAGGTAAAAAGATTGGAGATGAAATTGAAATTAATTCAATAAGCAAAGAAAAAATAACAATAAGTCAGATACAAAGTAAGTATGTCTATGCTTTTCAAGAAGTGATGTCAAAATACAATACTATGTTTCCAAGTGGACAAGGACTGGTTGGTTTTACATTTGATTCTTCTACGCCAGAAAAGCAATCTGAAAGTGTAAAAAAAATGCTTGATCAAGTTGCAGGGGTTAGTAAACAAGTATTCGCTGTCGAAGAATTTTATAATAAAGGCCAGTTAACCGTTGGTGCGTTTGCAGGTATTTTAGAGAAAAGTCCTATTGAAATTTTTGGTGGATTAATGGCCACTCAAACGGCGAAACTTCGAGTTGCGCTAGGAACAACAACTGAACTAAAAGAATCTGTTGAGTATCTTCATTCATTTGCAAACCCTAAAATTCTTATTGATATAACAAGTTTAATATCTATTAAAGGCATTGATGTCGCCGACAAGGTGGTGCAAAAGTATGGAAAACTTGGCATTACTCAATCAACCATTGATTTAATAACTGAAATCATTGCAAAAAATAAAGGAGCAGGATCTAAAGGATACATGAATATTGCAAAAGAAGGTGAGAATTTTACCAGAGAAGAGTTTTCTGCAGAAATAATGGCTGATAGAATAGTTCACTTTGAGAATTTAAGAAAGTGGGTTTCCAATAATTGTGAGATTGTTGCTATTCCTCCTGAAGCTGTAGGCAACCCTGAAAAAAGAAGAGAAACGGAACATATGTTAGGAAAATCTTTTTCTGATACTTTAATAATTGCTTCTCAAAAAAAACACATCTTTTATACTGATGATGAAAGACTACGTTCTTATGCAAAAAGTGAATATGGAATTGAGGGTGTTTGGACGCAACTTATAATAAATGAGTTATTGAAAGAAAAATTTCTGACTGACGATGAGTGCAATTTGGCTACAGTTAAAATGGTCAATTCTAATTATTACTACACGATGATTAATAATCGTGTAGTTTTCAGAGCCGGCAAAGAGGCAAAATGGGATATTGCCAATCCTATGTTCGTTAAAATGCTCGACTTGTTAAGCGAAGATAATACAGATTATCTTTCGGGTGGATCTGTGGCGGTTGAATTTTTTTATTTACTATGGGCTGATAGTTCTATTTCAGATGAAAATAAGAAAAAAATAACATCTTACACTATTTCAGTTCTTACGCGGAAACGAGAAAATAAAATTGAGATATTAGCAAATATAAAGAAATTAATAGAGAAATTTTTTATTACTAAACCTTTTGTTAAGGAAGAAATTATCGCGATTATTGAAGGTTCGCTGACTTATAATTAAGACAAAATATTAGGCAATTTTTTACCCTTCTCGTACTAGCTTTTGATGGTGATCTATCTGATAATCTGACTGTCCGTGTCGCCTCTAACAGGTGACTATCAGCGTTGACCTTGTCTGTGCCCGAGGTGGGAATCGAACCCACATCCCTTACGAGACACGATTTTAAGTCGTGCGCGTATACCAATTCCGCCACTCGGGCAATTTCAAAAATATATTTCATATTTTTGTTCTAAAATATTTTAACATATTCTAGGGAGGCCTGGGGCGGAATTGAACCGCCGTATATTCCTTTTGCAGAGGAATGCCTTACCACTTGGCTACCAGGCCGATATTTATCTAATTAAACCATTTTATTTATTAATCTCCTTATCTCTGCGCAGAGGAATGTCATATTCGCTACGCTTACGCCACTTACTACCAGGCCATTTTTCAAAGACTATTTTAAGAAGTCTACCCATTTCGAAGCAATTCGTCAATTTTTTGTCTATTTTTTTCTCCTAGATCAATAGCTACATCTAAATACGGAATTGTTTTTATTGATAGGCTCTTTTTTAAAAATGTTCTTAATTCTTTGAGTTTTCTTTTTACAAAATTTAAAACGTTAGTTTCCTTTGAAGTCGGAAAAACTGTAATGAAGATAGTTGCTCGTTTTAGGTCAGGGGAGACAGTGCAAGAAGTGATTGTCAGGAGCGAAGTTCGGTTATTTTCGCGGTTTAAAAACTGCGCTGTTAGTTCTTTGATTTGATTGGCCACCTTTTCGTTTCTTTGGGTCATTTTTGGATTACTATAAAAGATTCTATGATATCTCCTCCAGCAATTTCTATTTTTGATTCAAGCATCATTCCGAATTCAGTACCTTCTTCTACTGCGCTGACTTTTGTTTTATTTTTTTCCAGATTAACAATTTTTCCAGAGCCAATCTCAAATTCTCGGCGAATTATTCTGATTGTACTGTTTAAGTTTATTTTCCCTTTATTTACTTTTCCGCCTACTATTTGGCGTTCTTTAGTGCGACTGAAAGCCCGAATAATTTTTGCCTGACCAGTTACTTCTATGGTTTCAACCTTAGGTCTCTTTTCTTCCATTTGTGTTTCTAGCCATTGTGTCATTTTATAAATAATATCAAAGAAGGTTATGGTGATATCCCTTTTCTCCGCTATTTCCAGGGCACTACTATCAGCTTTCACGTTAAATCCAATAACTAAAGCATCGGCGCCACAAGATATTCCTTTCATATCAGATTCAGAAATAGGCCCAACGCCTTTGACTACAATTTTAAACTTAGCGTTCTTACCTACTATGGCATTAGGCTCGTAGTTTATTTTGGCGATTTCTTTTTCAATAGCTTCAATTGAGCCAGAAACGTCAGCTTTTAAAATTATTGGTATTATTTTTTTACTTTCATCTGTATTGCTGGGTGAAATTTTTTGGGTAGGAATTTTCTTTTGTTCCGTTTTCCAATTCTCTATATATTTTCCAGCTTCCGATTTTTTTTGAAAAGTTTTAAATTGTGCGCCCACTCTGGGCATTTTATCAAAACCGACGACGCGTATAGGAGAAGAGAAAGTAGCTTCATCTATCGTTTTTCCTAGAAAATTTTCCATAATGCGAGTAGAGCACATTGTGTCTTCAACAACTACGGTCATTCCTTTTTTGATGGATCCATTTTTTATAATCAAGGTTGCCATTATTCCACGCCTAGAATCTAAATTTACCTCAATTACAAAACCAGTAGCAGGAAGAGCGCTATTTCCAGTTAGGTTTTCCACTTCTGCCAGAATTAAAATAAGCGAAAGTAAATCATTTATCCCGGTGCCAACCTTAGCAGAAATCTCCACAAAAGGAATTGTCCCTCCTTGATTTTCTAGATAAATTTCATTTTCTGCCAGTTCTTTTTTTGTTTTTTCAATATTAGCGTCTTCTTTGTCTATTTTATTTATAGCAACGATGCAGGGAGTTTTAGATTCTACAATAGTTTTCCAAGCTTCAATTGTTTGCATTTTTACTCCCTCGGAAGCGGAAACTACCAGAATAGCAATGTCGGCTATTTTAGCACCACGTTCTCGCATTTTTGAAAAAGCCTCATGTCCGGGAGTATCCAGAAAAGTGATTTTCCTGGTTTGTTTCTTTTCATCTTGATGGATAACTTCATAAGCGGAAATTCTTTGTGTTATCCCACCAGTTTCATTTTCAGTAATGGATGTTTTTCTTATATAATCAAGCAAAGTCGATTTGCCGTGATCAATATGCCCCATTACTACTACCACTGGCGGATAAGCTGTTATTTTATTGTTTTTATTTTCTAGCATTTTATTTTAACTTTTTACACTTTGGCTTTTTGTAAAGCTTCTTTTTCTTCAATAGTAAGTTCGTAATTAGATTTTCCATTTTTAACAGGTTTAGCAAAGATGCTCATTCGTTCACGGGAATATAAACTTGAAATTACCAAGCCGTCGCCTTCTTCATTGAGCATTCCAATAGCAAAACTTTGATTACTTCCTTGGTCCGGAAACGGATTAAAGCGTATTGTCTCAAGGCCGCGGATGCTTTTTTTCAATTTAGAATTTATGGAAATAAGATCTTCTCCAATTTCTTTTCTTGCTTTATTTAATTTAACAATTTCATTTTCTAGAGTGATAATAGTTTCTTCTAAGTCTTTTGCTTTTTTACCTAAAAAAATTTTTTTGAGGCGTTTTTCAGTAACGATAGCCCAAAGAACACCCAAAATAACAAAAACAGCAGTAATTGTGCTTAAAACAAAAAAAGCGATTTGGAGCTTTGTATTCATACAATTTCAATATATACTATTTTTATGTTGAAATCAAACAAAAAAGCAAATAAAATATATCTTGATTATGCGGCAAGTGCTGAAGCGAATCCAAGTTCTGTTCATTCAATTGGGCTAGAGGCAAAAAGAAAACTTCAGAATTCACGACGAGAAGTCGCTGATGTTTTAGGGTCTAGGATTGAAGAAATAATCTTTACGAGTGGTGGTACAGAAAGCAACAATTTGGCAATTCAGGGGGTAATTTTGGCTATCTTAGAAGAGAAAAATTTTTTGCCTCATATTATTACCACTAATATTGAGCATCCATCAGTGCTTAAAACTTTTAGATTGTTGGCGAAAAGAAAACTTGCGCAGATTTCAATAGTAGCAGTTGAGTTAAATGGAATAGTGGATCCTAAGAAAATAAAAAAAGAAATTAAAAAAAATACAGTACTCGTTTCGGTAATGTATGCGAACAATGAAATTGGGACCATTCAGCCAATTGGGGGAATTGCAAAAGAGATTAGATGTTATAAAAAAATTACAAAAAATATTTTTCCTCTTTTTCACACTGATGCGGTGCAAGCGGTAAATTATTTAGATATTAATGTAGAAAAATTAGGCGTGGATTTACTTTCGCTTTCCGGTTCAAAGATAGAAGGAGCTGGCAGGGTCGGAGTTCTTTATAAAAGAAAGTCAGTCAAGCTTGCCAGTATTTTCGGCGGGGGAGGTCAAGAATTAGGACTGCGTCCGGGGACAGAAAACTTGCCGGAAATTGTAAAATTTTCCAGTGCCTTGAAAGTTATGCAGAAAATCAAAGAAAAAGAAACAAAAAGATTAAACACCTTGTGTGGTTATTTTTTGAATAAATTATTTCATTCTAATATTCTAACGAATTATAGAATGATAATTAACGGGGATTTGCAAAATAGATTACCGAATATTGTAAATATAACTTTTCCTAAAATTCCAAGTGATCTTTTGGTTATTGAACTTTCGGCAAAAGGAATTATGGCTTCTTCTAAAAGCGCCTGCGAAAGTTCTAGGGCAGAAGGTTCATATGTGATAAAAGCTTTGCGTGGAAAAATAGGCTTGCCCGCCGAAGCAGGAGCGGAGGAGGGCGGTGTACGGTTTTCAATGGGTAGAAAAACCACCAAATCCGATCTTGATTATACCGTTAAGGCTTTGGTTGAAATTTTGCAAAAATTAAAAAAGTGGTACAATGTATGAGATATGGATATAAAGGAATTAAATAAAACACAACTTATTTTACTGGCCATCTTGCTTAGTTTTATTACTTCTATTGCAACTGGCATAACAACAGTGACTTTGATGCAGCAAGCGCCAGTATCTTTTACTGCTCCTGTTAATCGTGTTATTCAGCAAACAATTGAAAAAATCCAGCAAGTGGAGGGGAAAACCACGGTTCAAACGATAGTGGTGAAAGAAGAAGATTTAGTGGTAGATGCGTTAGCCAAGAATACATCTGCTGTATTTTCTATAACTAAAGAAACACAAGACGTAGATGGAAAAATTATTGAAGTAGGAGCCGGGCGGGGATTCGCTGTTTCCATTGACGGAATTATCGTAGCTGATGCTTTTCTTGTTTCAGATAAAGAAGTTTATTATGTAAAAAATGATAGTGGAAAATTCAAAGCGGATTTTGTTTTAACAGATAAAGCTGGATTTTCTTTTCTAAAAGTAGGAGCTCCCCTAGATGAAAAAAATAAATTGGTGTTGACTGTTCCAGTTTTTAGTGATTTAGACAAAATGAAAATAGGACAGAAAGTTTTAGTTTTAGGTAATAGTATTTCCTCTTTTATTTTTGAAGGAAATAAAAATCTTTATATTAATGTTGCGAAATCAAATGCCGGGAGTTTGGTAATAAACCTAGACGGTGAAGCCCTAGGGATAGCGCTTTTTAGTGACATAACTTCTTTTGCCTCAAGTAAATCTATTAGTGATGCCTTGGCAGCAATAGTAGTTTCAATTAACAAAGACAATACTCTATCTGAGTTTAATTAATATTTTTTACACTTAACATGTAGTGTATACTATATATGTATATATGCCACCACTAAATAAATTTACAACTAAAGCTAAAGATGCCATTAAAAAAGCCCATGAGCTGGCTATTGAGCGGGGGGTAAATCATGTTTCCTCGCTACATTTACTTGGCGCTCTTTTACTCCAAGATGAATCTATGGTAAATTCAATTTTGGATAAATTGGAGATTGACACAATGCTTTTAACTGATTCTGTTTTGGAGATGATTGAGTTGCCAGAAACACGCAGTACTATTTCACCGTCTTATCAAATTTATCTTAATCCTGACTTGGCTCAAGTTATTGAACAGTCTGCTAAGTTGGCAGAATATATGAAAGATGATTTTGTTTCAACTGAACATCTTTTTATCGCTATTCTGGAAGTTACTAGTGAAGCGCGAGAGACTTTAGCACGATTTAGGATTCATAAAGATCAAGTGATGAAAGTTTTAGAGGAACTTCGCAGTCAAAATATCACAGATATTTCTGAGCCAAAGAAATTTAAATTAATAGTAAAATATACTCGTAATTTGACCAAACTGGCCAAGGAAGATAAATTAGATCCAGTTATCGGTCGTGATAATGAAATTACTCGTATTATGCAGATACTTTCGCGTCGAACAAAAAACAATCCTATTTTAATAGGAGAAGCGGGGACTGGTAAAACGGCAGTAGTGGAAGGCCTGGCTCAAATGATTATAAAAAACAATGTTCCTGAGTCTCTTAAAGATAAAGAAGTTGTGTCGCTTGATTTGGGTTTACTTGTGGCTGGTACAAAATATCGTGGAGAGTTTGAAGAAAGACTAAAGGGGATTATGAAAGAAATTGAAAGGTCTGACGGAAAAATTATTCTTTTTATTGATGAAATACATACAATTGTCGGAGCTGGGGGAGCTGAGGGCACAATGGATGCTTCTAATATGTTGAAACCAGCGCTTTCTCGTGGGGAACTCCGAGCGATAGGGGCAACTACCTTGCGGGAATATCAAAAACATATTGAAAAAGATCCGGCTTTGGCGCGTCGTTTTCAGCCAGTCTATATTGATGAACCCGGAATTGAAGATGCCATAGCCATTCTCCGTGGTTTAAAAGAAAAGTACGAGCTTTTTCACGGAGTGCGCATAACCGATGACGCGATAGTTTCAGCAGTCAATCTATCTTCTCGTTACATTACCAACAGATTTTTGCCCGACAAAGCGGTTGATTTAATAGACGAAGCCTCTTCGTCGTTAAAAATTATGCTGGAAAATAAGCCTCCAATTTTAGAAGATGCGCATAGAAAAATAATGCGTTTAGAAATTGAAAAAGAAGCCTTGAAAAAAGAAATTAATTCTGATGGGAGAGAACAAAAGGATAAGCAAAAAGATAAAGAAATAAAAAATAGAATTAAAGAGATAGATAAAGAAATAGGAAATTTAACTGAAAAAACAAAGGAATTAGAATTAAAATGGGCCAATGAAAAAGGGACGGTGGCTGAAATTCGTGTCATTAAAAAAGAGATGGAGGGTATCCGTCTGGCAGCCGAAGATGCTGAAATGAAATCTGATCTTTCAAAAGCGGCTGAAATACGTTATGGAAAAATTCCGGCATTACAAAAGGAATTAGAGACAAAGCTGACACGACTGAAAAAATTACAAAAATCTCGTAGAATTTTAAAGGAAGAAATTACTGCTGAGGATATCGCTGAAGTGGTTTCTCGTTGGACAGGTATACCGCTTACTAAGATGCTAGAAGGAGAACGTGCTAAATTGGAGAAAATGGAAGTGGAGTTAAAGAAACGGGTTTTAGGCCAAGATGAAGCGATTAAACGCGTGGCAGATGTAATCCGGCGTTCCCGTGCCGGTATTTCTGATCCCAACAGACCGATTGGCTCTTTTATCTTTTTAGGTCCGACCGGAGTTGGCAAAACCGAGCTTACAAAAACATTGGGTCAATTTATGTTTAATGACGATAGTGCTATTATCCGAGTGGATATGTCTGAATATACGGAAAGGCATTCAATTTCCAAACTTATTGGATCTCCTCCGGGATATGTGGGCTACGATGAATCAGGACAGCTGACGGAAGCTGTTCGACATAGGCCTTATGCAGTTGTGCTTTTTGATGAAATTGAAAAAGCTCATCCAGAAATTTTTAATACTCTTTTACAAGTTATTGATGAGGGACGATTAACTGACGGAAAAGGAAGAGTGGTAAATTTTAAAAATACTATTATAATTTTAACTTCTAATATTGGTTCACAATTTGTGGAAAAAATGGAATCAATTGGATTTTCCAATAATTCGGAAAGGCAAGACTATAGTAATATGAAAGAAAAAGTAATGGAAGCCTTAAAAGATAATTTTCGTCCAGAATTCTTGAATCGTTTAGATGAGATTATTGTTTTTGATGTTCTATCAGAAATTTCTCTTAAGGAAATAGTTAATTTGCGCATAAAGGTAGTTATTGATCGTCTGAAAGCAAAGGGAATAAATTTGGGAATTTCCGAAGAAGCTCTTTCTTTTCTAGCCAAAGAAGGCTATGATCCGCATTTTGGTGCGAGACCCTTAAATCGCTTGATTCAAAATAAAATCTTGAATCCGGTTGCCTCTCATATTATTTCTAATAAAGTTTCAAAGGGAGACACTGTTTATGTTTCAGTAAAAAACAATGAGCTAGAAATTGAAAATAAAAAAGGCAGAATTAAAAGTTCGATTCGAATTAGTGCGAGTAGGGGGAATCGAACCCCCGTCTAATCCTTGGGAAGGATTCATTCTACCACTAAACCATACTCGCATATAGAGAAATATATCTTTTTTTTGTTTTTGGGGCAAGTATGCTATAATAAAAATATTAGAAAATAATTTAAAATTTTATGAAAAATGTAACAATTTATTCAACCCCGTCTTGTCATTTTTGTCATTTAGCGAAAGATTTTTTTAAAGAAAAAAATATTGCTTATACTGAGCATGATGTTGCGAGTGATTTGGAAAAAAGAAAAGAAATGATGGAAAAAAGCGGACAAATGGGCGTGCCGGTTATTATTATTGGAGATGAGCTTATTGTTGGTTTCGATAAAACTAAAATAGCAAATTTATTGGGTCTGTAATTTGTGTCCTCGGCAGGAATCGAACCTGCAATTACTCCTTAGGACGGAGTCGTTATATCCATTTAACTACGAAGACTATGCTTATAATCTAGCACACAAAAAGTCTATTTGGAATTGGTATTTTTATTTAGTTATGCTAAAATATTGTCATGGATCCTGAATCCCAAAAGTTGCTAGAGGATACTTTTCAACTGGCGCAGGAGAATAATCGTATGCTTCGCAAAATTAGGAGTGTTCAAAAATGGCGTACTTTTTGGTCTGGGTTGAAAATATTTATAATTATTGGGATTGCTCTTGGGTCGTTTTATTTTTTGGAACCGTATATAAATAAGATGTTAGATTTTTATGGTTCAATTTCTGGTACAGTGCAAAATGTAAACGACAACAACAGTTCCTTTCAGGATTTATTAAAAAAGTTATAGAATCTTGCCTGGGTAGCTCAGTAGTAGAGCGTTCCCCTGAAGAGGGACAGGTCGGGTGTGCGATTCACCCCCCAGGCACCAAAATATTTCCTAGGTTAGATTGATTTTACCTTTACAGAGTTTTTCTTTTCTTTGTCTACTTTTTTGATTTTTACAGTAATCAATCCATGTTTTTCCGTGGCTTCCACTTCTTCTGGCTCTACTTCTGTTGGGAGTGATATTGTCCTTGAAAATTTTCCCCAATAAAGTTCTTTGGTAAAGTAATTTTCTTCATCAATATTTCTGTTTTCTTCACGCTTACCTCGAATGGTAACAATATCCCGAGCAATAGATAACTCTAAATCTTCTGGTTTAACTCCAGCTACCATTGTCTGAATAACAATATCAGTCGGAGTTTGATAAACATCAATTGAAAGTTCAGCTTCTTCGTTTTCTTCTTCAATCCATTCGTTATTTTTTTTATCCCCATTATTCCCTCTGGTATTTTTTTCTGAATAATGTTTTCCAGACGCTATCTCTTCTTCGGAGCTAACACTTCCAGTTAGTCTTTCAAAAAAACTTCTTTTTTTATTTTCCATATGATTTTATTAATTAATAATTTTTACTCATTCTTCTAATTTTTTCAAAAAGTAACATAACAATAATTGTGACGACCCACAAAAATGTCAACACCTTTAAGAAATCATTTCCATTATTCCTTATTATAAAAAAATTAAAGGTACTATGCAAGACAATAGCAATTAAAAAACCAACAAAAAGAAAAACCCCCTTTTTCCATTTTGGCATAAAGAACGAAATTCCTATGGAGATGCCTATAATGGCACTAGAAATAGCGTGCAGGAGGTTAGCACCCAGGAACCTTAAATTTCCCATATTAAAAAGGTTAAGGGTTGTTTCGATTGAAGAAGGAAAAACCTTAAGTAAAAACAACATATTTTCTAAAGCAGCAAAACCCAAGGCTGCGGTAATTAGGTAGATTGACCAATCTATCGGGTCGTTAGCATTATTTGTTTTACACAAGACTAGTAAGACGGCTAGGTATTTTATTATTTCTTCTGCGCTAGCCCATAAAACAATTTGGCCACTAAGAGAACCAACACTATCTTGAATAAATTTTTGAATTGGTAGAACCAACAGAACCACAATCATTCCCATAATAAACACGATGGCAAGTAATCCCTTTGGTTCGGGATGGCCGTCGTCTTCTTTCAGCCAAAACCATAGCCATAAAAGGGATGGAATAATTCCACCTAAGAATGCCAGGCATAAAGTTTTCGGATCAGTTATTATCATTGGGGCCAGAGGTCCCGAGCGTGGCGAGGGGCCATTTTTCAACCATGAGCAGGTTTTTATTTTTTATAGGCAACATCGACCAAATTTCTTCAGTAACGAAGGGGATGAAAGGATGCAAGGCCTTAAGTAGGGTAGTTAGATGTGTGAGTAAAAGAGTTTTTGCCGAATCAGCATTTTCATTTGCTAGAATTTTCTTCTTTGAGCGTTCAATAATCACATCCGCAAAAGTGTGCCAGAAATAATGATAAAGCTTTTCAGCGACTATAGAAAATTTAAATTCATTCATTTCCTTCGAAACTTCAGTGAGTAGTTTTTCCAATTCTTTATTACTGAGTGAATCTTCTTCATCAAAACTGGGTAAGTTTTTTAGATCAAGATTTTTTATTTGTTCTAAGACAAATCTAGAAGCATTCCAAACCTTATTGGTAAATTTGGCATAACCTCGAATGTCATTTTCATTTAATTTTAAATCATTTCCGGGAGTATTGCCGACAATCATAGACATACGTAAGGCATCATTTCCGTATTTGACTACTATATCAAGTGGGTCGATAGCTTTATTCCCCAAAGATTTAGACATTTTTTTACCATCAGCAGTGCGTACCATACCGTGTAAATAAACGTTTTTAAAAGGGATGTCTCCAAGTAAGTATTGAGACATCAAAATCATTCTTGCTACCCAGAAAAAAAGAATATCGTGGCCTGTTTCGAGAATAGAAGTCGGGTGGTATGTTTCAAGGTCTTTTGTTTTATTTGGCCAACCTAAGGTGGAGAAAGTCCATAATCCTGAAGAGAACCATGTGTCCAACGTATCTTCGTCTTGAATCCAACCACTTTCTTTTGGTGCATCAATACCACAATAAATTTCATCATTTTTGTACCAGACAGGAATACGATGTCCATACCAAATTTGCCTAGAAATACACCAATCTCGCAAATTTTCTATCCAATTAAAATAAACTTTTTCAAAATGAACAGGCATTATTTTTATTTTACCTTCACGAACAGGTTCCAATAACAGTTCTTTGAGAGATTTATTTTCCCGTCTGGGAATTTTTTTATTTACATCTACAAACCATTGCAACATAATTTGTGGCTCAATCATGCCACTAGTACGTTCAGCCGTAGCGACTCTATTTATATAATTTTCGTCAATAGAAACAAGTAGCCCTTTATTTTTTAATTTTTCAACAATTTTTTCTCTGGCGTCAGTAATTTTCATTCCAGTAAATTCTCCTGCAATAGGCAAGAGTTTTCCATACTTATCAATGATTTGTTCCTTATCTAATTTATGTCCTTCGGCAATTTCGAAGTCAACAGAACTATGCCATGGAGTAATAGTCATAACCCCCGTGCCGAATTCCATATCTATTTCTTCATCTTTTATAATAGTGGCCTCAATAGGGCCATTTATCCACTCAAGTTTTATTTTTTGGCCATCTTTGTATTTAGAATATCTTTTATCTTTCGGATGCATTACGACATACTTATCACCGAATTTTGTTTCTGGGCGTACGGTGCTTATTTCAAAAGGTCCATATTTAAAAGTATAAAATTTATTTTTGCGCTCCTCGTAAATTATTTCATCATCTGAGATAACTGTTTGTCCTTTAGGGTCCCAATTTACCATACGATGTCCGCGATAAATTAATCCGTCATCATACATTTGTTTAAAGGCAGTACGAACAGCAAGATTACGGTTTTCATCTAAAGTAAAGGCTTCCCTAGACCAATCAAGGGAGGCTCCCATCTTTTTTGCCTGATTCACTATGGTGTCATGTGATTCGCTGGCAAATTTTTCTACTTTTTTTAAAAATTCTTCTCGCCCTAAATCATTTTTTTTGATACCTTCTTTTTCTAACGTTTTTTCTACTTTAGATTGTGTAGCTATAGCTGCATGGTCTGTACCTGGAAGCCAGAGAGTTTTCTTTCCGAGCATGCGTGCATGACGAACCATGATATCTTCTATCACTAACATAAGGGCGTGACCAGTGTGTAAATTACCGGTTACATTTGGAGGGGGAAGGACAATGGAAAAATGTTTTGCGTCAGTTTTTGTGATTCCTTTTTTTATACATACATCTGGGTTAAAAAAACCGGACTCTTCCCAAAGCTTGTAAATTCTTTCCTCTGTGTTTTTCGGGTCGTAAGGTTTTTTCAGTTTTTCGTGCATAATCCCATAATATCATATTTACTCTGACTCGAGAAGGGTTAAAGCCTTAAATTACCAGTGGCTTTGATGCTCTCTATTTTAGGAACTTTCTTTTTATTTTTTATATAATTTAAATATCCCGCTATTCCAATCATTAGAGAATTATCTCCCGAAAGTTCTTTGGTGGGGAATAGAAGTTCAATCTTACCAGTTGTTAGTCCGTGTCTCACAACTTTTGTCATTTCGTTTTTTAAATGTGTATTACAAGAGACCCCTCCTGCCACAATGAGAGTTTTAATTTTATATTTTTCAATTGCCTTGACTGTTTTATAAATTAGGCATTCAATAGCGGCATTTTCAAATTCTAGGGCGATTTGTTTTTTGGTTTTCTGGTTAATTTTTTTGATGCCACCTAAGTCTCTGATTAAATAAAGGACGGCTGTTTTCAGTCCAGAAAAAGAAAAATCAAAATTTTTACTGTGGAGCATCGGGCGAGGAAGAGAGAAGCCAGAAACTCGTGTGGACTCAGCGCACATAATTTTCTGCTGAAAATTTGCTATGCTCGGCTCGACAGCCTGCGCAATGCTTCGCTTACACGAGTTTCTGGCTTCTTCTGCTAATTTTGAAATCTGAGGACCGCCGGGGTATGGCAGGTCAAGCATTCTAGCTACTTTATCAAAAGCTTCACCGACGGCATCGTCTAGGGTTTCCCCGATTATTTCATAATCCATCCACTTTTTACTTAAAACTAATTGAGTATGTCCGCCAGAAACGAGTAGAGTCAATGTCGGTGTTTTTATTTTCTTTATTTTAAAAGTTCCCTTATCTTTGCCAAAAACAGAAAGGATATGCCCCTCCATATGATTGACCGGTACTAAGGGCACTTTCCATTTTTGCGCTAATTCTTTCCCAAAAACAATTCCGGTCCAAAGCGATGGTTCTAACCCGGGTCCATAGGTGACCATTATCGCATCCACCGGCCTTTTTTTATCCGCCAGTTTGGCCTGTCTTAAGCTTGCTTCCAAGATTATTGGCAGGTTTTTAATATGCTCTCTTTTCGCCAACATCGGAAAAACACCTCCGTAGGGGATATGAAGGTTAATTTGAGAGTTTGAATTATTAGCCAATACCTTAAAAGAGGCATTATTGATGCCTCCTCGAGCCTCCAGAATACTTATGCTGGTGTCGTCGCAAGATGTTTCAATGCTTAAAATTTTCATGTGCGCGATACAGGATTCGAACCTGTGGCCTACCCCACGTCAAGGGGTCGCTCTACCAACTGAGCTAACCGCGCAAAATAACACAGTTTATTTATAGCATTTTTCTTTAATTTTTCAAATATTATAACTGCTTACTTAAAATCTTGCTATCGCAGAGTTTTTAGTATTTATGATATAATATAGCTCATGAGTCTTGTTTACGAAATTTTAAAGGAGTTGAGCAACACATCTTTAAATTATAAAGGATGTCGTGTGAATCTTTTTGGTATTCCTAAATTCAAAAAATATTCCTCGAATTCTTTAAGTGGAACTTTGTCTTATATTTACAAAAATGGTTTGATAGAAAAGAACGACGAAGGGTTGATGTTAACACCTAAGGGTCAAAAATACATCAAAAAGAAAATAGATTCTTTGCAACAATTTTATTTTAATTTTGACAAAAACGCGCCTAGAAATCTTATAGTGATGTTTGATATTCCGGAGACTAAAAAAGCTGAGAGGGAATGGCTCCGTTGGCACCTAAAAAAATTTAACTATCTTATGATTCAAAAGAGTGTTTGGGTTGGACCATCACCTTTACCAAAGGAATTTCTAGATTATATTGAAAGTATAAAAATAAAAGAAGGTTTTAAAACCTTTAAGTTAGCGAAAGGATATGATTTTAAGAAATAATTAACAAAATCAACAAAAATTTACTAAACTTTCTGCTATCGCAGAGTTATAAGTATTATAGAATAAGTTTCTCCAATATTTCAAGTTCTTTTTTGGAGTTTGGTTGTAAGGCTTCGAGGATATTGGCAACCGGTACTGCTTCGATTTTTTTCTTCTGGGAAAATGCTATATGTATTAGATCTGTTAATTTGTATTCATTTCGAGTAGGGTCTATCTCTATTTTATCAATATTATCCCAGAGCCATTTCCCATCAAAAATATAAAGCGCTGGATTTATTTCCCGAATTCTTTTTTCTTCATCAGTTGTATTTTTGAACTCGACCAATTTTTTAATTTTTCCATTTTTTTCTCGCACGATTCTTCCAAAATTTGTGTATAAATTTATTCGCCAGTCTTCATAATCTGGAACGACAACTGTTCCGAGGGTAATGGCCGGTTTTTTCTCAAGGTGAGTAGTGAAAAGGCATTCAATTGTTTCTTTTGATACAAGTGGTTGATCGGAAGATAAAATCAGAACCATTTCATGAGGACGTACGAGAACACTTTTAGTCGAAGCTACAGCATGTCCTGTGCCCAGTTGTTCATGTTGTTCCACGTAAGTATAATCTTCTCCTAAAACTTCTTTAATGCGTTCTTTTTTATGGCCAATAACTATGATTGGTTTTATGTTTGGGTTCAATTTTTTAATAGTATCAAGAATATGCAACAAAAATGGCTTATTTTTAAATAAGGTAAGAGCCTTCGGTTCATCTGATTGCATTCTCATGCCTTTACCAGCGGCTAAAATTATTATTTTTATTTTATTTTCTTCCGCAGGCGCCATGGTCTAATTAACTGTGTTTTGCTTATTTATTAAATTTAAAATTGCAATAAAAAAAATGATGACATAGAAAACAAGTCCGTAGGCGCAAGTAGGGAGGCCGAGGGTGTAGCCTGTCTCTGCACTCCCCAATAGTTTTCCAATTTCCGGAATGGTGAAATATCCAGCGAAAAGAATTCCCGCACCTGATGTTACGGTGATAATTTTCAGCATAATTTTTTCGGAAATAACTTTCAAGAGGCCTAGTGTAGCGGAAATGAAAATAATGAGAAACATTCCGAAGCCGAAATAGCAGGCCGGATATCCTAGAAAATACGGACAAGGTTCGTTAAAAGCACAGGTGGCAGAAAAGAACTTTACGCCACTTAAATATCCGGAAAACAAAAGCCCTGCCAGACCCAGAAAAAACATTTTTTTTGTATAAATATATGGTTGCATAATAGGTTTATATCTTAAATAGTAATAAGCTTATTATATCTTATTTTCCCAAATCTGCCATTTGAATCGGACTTTGGATTTGAGGTGGAGTCATATTAATTTCTCCAAATTGTTTTTCGTAATTTTCCACTTGTTTATTCATCCAAATTGAAATACTTTTCATAACCTGAGGAGTGGTAGCAAAAGAATCTAAGTTGTTTCCTGAGGTAAGAGCAAAAGAAAAAATTTCTTTTCCATATGCTCCAATTGCGCCATCACAAAACTTTTTTGGTATTTGGTTAAGGTCTACTTTTTTTGGGTCAATCATAATTTTATAGCTAAGATTAAATTTATAATCTTATGATTATAGCATAAGATTTGGTAATCTAAGGGGAGGCCACTTGTTTTTAAACGGCTCAGGGCTTGAGCCGTTGGGGTATTTAACCCTTATTTTAGAACGTAATATACACCTTGGCCTGTGGTGCCTATTTGCCTGATTTTTCCTTCTTTTTCTAATTCATCTAGATACCTTGTAGCTGTGGCATCAGAGACTCCAAGTAATTTCTCAACATCATTGTTTGTTATTTGTTCTGAGTTTAATGAAGAATTATGAAAAAATTCTAAAATCTTTTCTTTATTCTGTTCTTTGGCTTGTATTTGCCCTTCCGCTACATTATTTTTTCTTCTACCAAAATAAAAGCCAAGAAAAATTCCAGCTATTGTAATTAAAATAAAGGTAAAGGTATTCATAGGTTTATTTTAGCATTAATTCTTTAATTTCCATATAAAACATTATACAACAATCGGCAGGGAATTACCCTAATCCAGCACCCCACAGACAAGACTTTTTATTTTGCAATTAAGTCTAAAAATGTTATTATGTTTTGGTTAAATGATTATTTGGCCCTATCGTCTAATAGTTAGGACATCAGCTTTTCAAGCTGGTAATCTGGGTGCGATTCCCAGTAGGGTCACCACTTCGCTAAAGCTACGCGGTGCACGCACAAAATAATGATAAGTAGTATATTATATTAATATATAATTTTTACTTTGCGAAGTGGTGATTCCGCGAAACAAAGTGAAGTGGAATATGTATTATGTTTATATTTTAGAAAGTTCAAAAACTACAAAATACTATACAGGAATAAGTGATAATTTAAAAAGAAGAATTAAGGAACATAATTCGTATGTAGCAAGTATGTAGCAAGAACCATTCTTGCTTAACTTCTTGCAAAAAGATTTGTCGAAGTATATATTTATATTATTAACAATTAATGCATAAAATATATCTATGTTAGAAAAATTTTTTAAAAGAGACAATGTAAAAAAGCCCGAAGAAACACGTGAGCAAGTATTTCAAGAAATGAGGACTAAATTAGCTGAAGGCAAAACCCTTGGGGAAGGTGGAAATGATGATTTTAAAAGAATGAAAAAATTTGGAATTGAATTTAAAGATATTGTTCCTGGGGCGGAAAAAAATAATCTTGGGTAAGTATTAATATTATGTAGCAAGTATGTAGCAAGAATCATTCTTGCTCAAATA
>JAHIVA010000103.1 GCA_018816985.1 Patescibacteria group bacterium
ACCCAGGTTGCACCGGAAGTTCTGGAAGAAATGCTCCCCTATTTCAGCAAATTTTACGGCAATCCCTCCAGCATGCATTTCTTTGGCGGAAATGTCGGCCGGAAAATTAAGGCAGCCCGGGCAAACGTCGGCGCACTGATCGGCGCTGCTCCCGAGGAAATCATATTTACCAGTTGCGGCACGGAGAGTGACAGTACCGCAATCATGGCTGCAATCCGGTCGAACCCCGGCAAGAAGCATATCATGGCTTCAAGGGTAGAACATCCGGCCGTAAAAAATTTGTTTGAACACCTTTCTAAAAACGGTTATCGGGTTACATTTGTGCCGGTTGATCGCCAGGGGAATCTCGACCTTGATTATCTGTATCAAAATCTTTCCGAAGATACCGCCATTGTCAGTATTATGTGGGCCAACAACGAATCCGGCGTCATCTTCCCCATCGAAGAGATCTCCCAGGCCGTCAAGGAACGCGGCATTGTTTTTCACACCGATGCGGTTCAGGCGGTGGGCAAGCTTTTAATCGATCTTAAGTATGTTAACGCGGACATGCTTTCTCTTTCCGGCCACAAACTGCACGGCCCCAAAGGCATCGGCGCCCTTTACGTGCGCAAGGGAACTAAATTTTCTCCGTTTTTGATCGGCGGTCATCAAGAAAGCGGCCGCAGAGGCGGTACCGAAAACGTTGCTTCGATTATCGGACTTGGCAAAGCCAGTGAACTGGCAGCGGCCGACCTTGAGGAAAAAAGTGCCCGGGTCAAACGTTTAAGAGACAAACTGGAAAACGAACTCATCAAACGTATCCCGAGTGCTTTCATCAATGGTAACAAGGAAAAGCGCCTTCCCAATACATCAAGCATCGCCTTTGAATACGTGGAAGGCGAATCGATTCTGTTAATGCTGGATGAATTCGGTATCTGCGCCTCATCCGGTTCAGCCTGTACATCCGGTTCTCTGGAACCTTCGCATGTTTTACGGGCCATGGGGGTCCCGTTTACGGCCGCACACGGCTCGATTCGATTTAGCCTGAGTGTTTACAATACCGAAGAAGAAATCGATTTTATTATCGAAAAGCTGCCACCGATCATCAAGCGGCTGCGGGAATTGTCACCTTTCTGGAAAAAGGCGAACACCAACGATTGATTACCAAACTATTTGTCCTATAATTTTAAAATTTCAACATATTGTGGTAGAAAATATTAAAATAACCACGGAAACACGAAAGATGGAAAGCACGAAAAATTAAATATGTTTTTCGTGTTTTCGGAATTTCGTGTTTTCGTGATGAATACATCGTTTAAACTCCCCGCTTTTGGGGCTTGCCCGCGTTAGGATTTAAGTCATGTACAAGGTCATGCTCAGGGACAATATGTCCCCCGTTGCCAAAGATATTCTGGAACAAACCGGTCAAATAGAAGTTACCGTCGACAATGATAAGGCCACCGGAGTTCCGGAACGATTAGCTGAAATTATTTCTGAATATCATGGTCTTGCAGTCCGAAGCGGTACCAGGATCACCGCTGAAGTTTTAAAAAACACCGGCCGGCTCAAGGTTATCGGGCGGGCCGGCATCGGGGTGGACAACATCGATGTTGCCGCGGCAACCCAGCAGGGAATCGTTGTCATGAACGCCCCTGAGGGAAATACGGTAACCACTGCCGAACATACCATATCCCTGATGCTGTCCCTTGCCAGAAACATTCCCCAGGCCACCGCAACCATTCGCGAGGGGAAATGGGAAAAGAAAAAGCTTATGGGTGTCGAAATATCCGGAAAGATACTGGGAGTTATCGGTTTTGGACATATCGGCAGGATTGTGGCGGATCGGGCCAAAGGGCTAAAAATGAAAGTCATCGCCACCGATCCCTTTGTCAGCAAAGAGGCTGCCAGCGCCCTTGAAGTTGAATTGGTTGCCTTGGATGATCTTCTGGCGCGTTCCGATTTTATTACGCTGCATGTGCCGCGCCTTAAGGAAACGGCGAACATGATCAATGCGGCAAGCATTAATAATATGAAACCCGGCGTAAGGATCATTAACTGCTCCCGGGGAGAAATCGTACAGCTTGATGATCTTTACGACGCGATTTTAAGCGGTCATGTCGCCGGCGCAGCCCTGGACGTGTTCCCTACCGAGCCGCCGGACCCGTCTCTGCCGCTGCTTCAGCATCCGCATGTCATCTTCACACCCCATTTGGGTGCCAGCACCGGCGAGGCCCAGGACAAGGTAGCTGCAATGATTGCAAAACAGATCGCCGCATTTCTTTTAAGCGGCATTATTACCAATGCCGTTAACTTTCCTTCACTCTCCCTGGAAGTGATGGATCAGATTCGCCCCCACCTCGCCCTTGCCGAAAAAATGGGTTCTATGATGGGTCAGCTGGCTCGAAAAATCCATGACGTCACCATCAGTTACAGCGGAAACATATCCGAACTGGACACCAGGCCCCTGACCCACGCCGTGTTAAAAGGGCTTCTCAGTGCATTTACCGACAAACCGGTAAATTATGTCAATGCCCCTGCCCTGGCCGCTGAAAAAGGGATTCACGTTCATGAAACCCGAAGCCGGACAAGCGATCATTTTTCAGGTTTGATCCGGTTAAAACTGGAAGAGCATGCAGAAGAGCCGGATGAAATCTGGGGAACGATTTATGAAAAAAAATACCCCCGCCTGGTTAGAATCGGAAAGATTTATCTGGACGCCATACCGGAAGGATCGATGATTGTTATTCAGAATTTTGACAAACCGGGTGTCATCGGCAATGTAGGCACCACCCTTGGTCGCCACAACATAAACATCGGCCGATTCCAGCTGGGCCGGCGCGAAGACAGTGCCCTGTGCATGGTCAACATCGACTCGCCGGCCGATGAAAAGGTTTTAGAAGAGCTGAGATGTTTACCGAACATCATCTCAGTCCGTCAGGTCCACCTGGATTAATAATTTATGACAGCAGAGAGGATCGCCGGCGCTGGCGTTTGGCGCTGAATCCCAGGAAAAAACCGACCAGCAGCACGGCGGCACCGCTTAAAAACCAACGAACGTGTTGGCGAATATCATGTTTTGACAACTCGTCTTCAAGTTGACCGGCCCTTTTCTTCTGTTTGGCAAACTGATCCTCCAATCGCTGGTAATCGGATTTCAGCTTTAAAAGTTCCGGAGATTCCTTTTTGAGGGATTCATAAGAACCTTTAAGACTGTTGAGCGCTTTTTCAGCAACGGCAAGTTCCGAGCGCAGCCGTTCGTTTTCTTCCTGAAGCTTTTGGATTTCCTTGAAAGGGGTATCTGCCATTGCCAGCAGGGCCTCATGCTTTTTTTTCAATTCCTCCAATTCCAGACTGTTCGGCATTTTGGGAGTTAGAAAACGGCTCATCACCCAGCCTTCCCTCCCGTCCGGAAGCCGTATCTTGGTCCACTGATCGTTCGGTTCGAGCACCTCGACCTGAACACCGGATTTTAACATGGTTATAATTTTGTGATCGATTCCCTTGCCGGTTCTAAGGGTTATCTCTGCAAGATCGCTGACATACTGGGTCTCAGCCCGAACCGTCGTCGAAAATAAAACAAGCAAAACGCCGATAAAAAGGAAACGTCTCATGGGGGTTATTCTCCGTAGAAAGTTCAATTGAAAACGATATTTTCTTGTTATTTTTTGTTGAAAACAATAAATCTGTCAATAATTTCTTTTAAAATTTCGAAGTTTATGATAATTTTTTAAAAGATTTTGTTTTTATTAAAAAACACATTTTAGATAAAATAAAAGTAAAACAGAATAGTTCACGCGCCTGATGCGTTCATTTGCAGTGTGATTTTATGATAGCCTATGATTTGCAATGCGGCAATGGCCATGCTTTTGAGGGATGGTTTAAAGATGTGCCGGCTTACGAAGATCAGGAAAAAAAAGGCTTGATCGCATGCCCGGTTTGTAATGATACTGCTGTTATCAGGATCCCCTCTACTTTTTCCATAAAATCGTCCCAGAACGCCGAAAAACTAGCGGACTCGCACGCCGAATTAATGCAAATCGGCCAGAAAATTGTCGATTTTGTAGAGAAAAATTTCGACGATGTGGGCTGCAATTTTTCCAAGGAAGCCTTGAAGATGCATTACGGCGTCACGAAACCGCGAAGCATCAGAGGGATTAGTACCAAGGAAGAAGAAAAAACGCTGAAAGAAGAAGGCGTTCAGTTTTTCAAATTTCCCATGCCGCCAGAGCCGGACAGCGATGCCTGACCCGGGCCGACCCGCATACCGGGCGGGTTAAAGACCGCCGGACCGAACGATGCCCCCCCAAGCGGTTAAATTTTCTGCGATAAACTCAATGACTTTCTGGTGGGTTGCCTGACCGCTGCCGTCTACCATGAGGGGTTCGCCGAATTTCAGATAAAGGGTTTTTTTGGGATCAACAGGCCCCATTTCCTTTATGAATTTCCCGTTTTTCTGGAAGTCCATCTTCAAGGCCACCGGTACAACCGGCACACCGGCTTTGCGCGCCAGCTTGACGCCCAGCGAATTGAAATTTGCCGCATCAAACGTTTCGCTCCGGGTAGCCTGCGGGAATATAAACACCGAATGGCCCCTGGCGATAAAATCCTGGCCCTGGGTCAGAACCACCTTCAGGTCCTCACGGGGACTGCGCCGGGTAACCGCAATCGGATCAACCGCTTTCATAATCGATTCGAAAACCGGATACGCCAAAAGCCCTTCTTTGATAACGAACGTAACCGTGTTGAACAGCAGCAGAATGCAGGGCAACACCAAAGGGTCGATCAGGCTCATGTGATTGGCGATAAAAACCACCGGCCCGCCGTAATCGATCATCGACCGCAGGCCGGAGATTTCAAACCGCCCACCGGCTGATTCGACAACTCTAAAAACACGTAAAGATCCGTTGGCCCATGCCTTGCGATCATACAGGCCTTTGCGGGCGATTCTACTTTCCAGCCAAACGACCGTTAATAGTTGGGCGTAGTAAACCAGTGCCGCCCAGCCGGGAAGATTTTCCACCAAAAAACGCGGCTTGCGGGGGCTCTGGTAGCCGGACCTTGTTCTCAGAATATGCCAGAAACTGTCTATTGCCATGCGCATACGCCAATATGCTTTACTTCCTCCGATAATGACTTTGGCCTAAATTAAACGCTCAACTTAGTACACGTATTCTTAAATACGATTACGTACAATTCACTTTATTAATAAGTTTAAAGTGCCTAAAGTGAACTAAAGTGCCTAAAGTTAAGGTGTCGCTTCGCTCCATCTATTCATATAAAATTGACAGAATACCTTAACTTTAGTTCACTTTAGCTCACTTCAAACTTTAGTCACTTTTATGATCCTTGGCCCCTTTGAATGTGGTGGCCTATCATAAAATACGTCACCGTATTTACGAATTAGAGCACTAAGGAAAAGGAAGTGATGGATTTTTCGACATCATGGTACGTGCTGCCGGCGGCGGTCATACTTGACCTTGCGATTGGCGATCCTGATTTTCTGCCCCACCCGATCCGGTGGATGGGCAAGGCCGTTTCTTTTTTGGAGCCGGTTTTCAGAAAGCTGCCGGCAGGACTGACACTATCCGGCGCTTTTTTTGCCGCATTCTTGATCGCGGGAACCTGGTTTGTGGCCGCTTGGTCGATTCTGGCCGCCAAGCTCATCCATCCTCTTGCCCGTAGCGGTCTTGAAATC
>JAHIVA010000113.1 GCA_018816985.1 Patescibacteria group bacterium
GCCAGGTATGTTATCCATGCGGTTGGCCCCGTTTACAGATATGGGAGCAGTGAAGTGGCCGACCTTCTGGCCTCTGCCTATCGTAATAGTCTGGTGCTGGCCTCTAAACACCGGATAAAGAGTATCGCCTTCCCCTCAATAAGTACGGGGATATATGGTTATCCGATTGAGGAGGCCGCCCCGATAGCCATTGAGGCCGTTGACGATTATCTTGACCTGCATGATGATATAGAACTGGTCAGGTTTGTCCTCTTTAATGATAGGGATTATACGGTTTATAGCGAACTTCTTAGAAGTTAAATAGTTAAATTATATTTTTAGTTAGGAGAACCGTTTTGGAGGGAATAACCAAAGGGAACATCCTGGTGGTCGATGATGAGCGTAGCATGAGGGAGTTTCTGACCGTTATGCTCGATGGGCAGGGCTATACCGTCAAGACGGCCGATAACGGCTTGGCCGCGATTCATCTTCTTGAAGAGGAGGATTTTGACCTCATACTGTCCGATGTCAAGATGCCGTCCGTAGGGGGGATAGCCCTCTTGCCCGAGGCGAAGAAGAGACAGCCTAATACCCCGGTTATCCTTATTACGGCCTACGCCGATACTGAGACGGCCGTTAAGGCGATTAAGCTGGGGGCCTACGATTATATCTCCAAGCCGTTTGATGTTGATCGTGTCACGCTGATAATAAATAAGGCAGTTGAGCGGAAAAGGCTTCTGGATGAAAACCTCCTCCTTAAAGATAATATAAGGGGGAGATATCAATTTGACGGAATTATAGGGAAGAGCGCCAAGATGATAACGCTCTTCTCCCATATAGAGAAGGTGGCCGCAACCTCAAGCAACATCCTCCTCCTTGGAGAGAGCGGAGTGGGGAAGGAACTGGTGGCCAGGGCTATCCATAACCGGAGTGACCGAAGAGAGAAACAGTTTGTGGCTATTAACTGCGCAACCCTCCCTGAAAACCTTGTTGAGAGCGAACTCTTTGGGCATGAGAAGGGGGCGTTTACGGGAGCCGATTCAAGCAAGCCGGGTCTCTTTGAAGTGGCCGACGGGGGCACCCTCCTTCTTGATGAGATTGGCGAGCTCCCCCTGCCTCTGCAGCCCAAACTTCTCAGGGTGTTGCAGGAGAAGGAGTTGAAAAGGGTTGGGGGTATCAAGGATATAAAGGTGGATGTCAGGCTTATTGTGGCCACCAATGTTGATCTTGAAGAAGCTGTGGAGGAAAAGATATTCAGGCAGGACCTCTACTACCGTTTGGCGGTTATATCGATAGAGATTCCCCCCCTTAGGGAGAGGATGGAGGATATCCCCATAATAGTTGAGCACCTTATCAAGAGATATAATGCCGTAAATAATAAGGGTATCAAGGGGGTTACCTCCGACGCACTCGACCTGTTGGAAAGGTATTGGTGGCCTGGCAATGTGCGGGAGCTGGAGAATGTGATTGAACGGGCCATAATATTTGCCGATGGAGACAGAATCACACCGGCCAATCTCCCCGATACGGTTAGAAATCAGAAAAAGAGCGCTTGTTCTTTACCCCCCTCGGAGATAGGGGAGGGTAATTTTAATCTTGAGGGATATATGGAGATGGTGGAAAGATCTCTTTTTGAGGAGGCCATGAAGAAGGCGGGAAGGGTTAAAAAAGTGGCCGCCAAATATCTTGGAATGAGTTTCAGGTCGTTCCGCTACAAGCTGGATAAATATGGGATGGGTAAAGATGAAAAAGATATTTAAAATAGCGCTAGTTATACTGCTGTTGCCGGTTCTTTTCAGCCAAGCTGAGGCAGCCGGAGGCCGTCCGCCCCCCAAAGATCAAAAGGGGATTTTTGACAGCATAGACAGGTCTTTCAGCAAGGGGGCCTACAAGGATGTTATAAGTCAGGTGCGAATCTATGAGAGGCTCTATCCCAACGGAGTATACAGGGAGAAGACCTCCTATTTTGACGGCGCAAGCCGCTACCAGCTTAAAGACTACTCCGGGGCAGCTGGTAGTCTAAAGACCTTTTTAACCGCCTATCCCGAATCATTTTTCAGGCATGACGCTTCCCTGAAGCTGGCCCTTTCGTACTACAACCTTAATGATTGGGCCGAGGCCCTGGCCGTTTCCCGCAGACGTTTGGGGGAGGAAACCAGGCCCGATCGAGGTCTTCAGTTTCATCTTGTGGCGGCCAGATCTCTGGCCAATATGGCCAGATTCGGCGAAGCACTGGTCGAGTATAAGGCGACCTACGTTCTTTTGGGCTCCGGGGACCGTCTTGGGCTGGAGAAGGAGATTATAGGGCTTATAAATGAGAAGATAAATTGGCAGAATGACCTTGAGGTAGCCATGGATACATTCGGGGATAGCCATATTTCATCCTACGCCATGTTTAAGAGGGGGA
>JAHIVA010000057.1 GCA_018816985.1 Patescibacteria group bacterium
ATATTGGAAGAAATCGGTAAAAAATATTTATTGAATGATAGTGAAATAAATGATTTTCAGGTGGAAACACTTCTAATTTTAGTAGGATTAGAAGATTCTGACTTATATACTAATAATATTGAAAACAATATCGGCACCAGTAAGGCTGAAGCGGAAAAAATAGCCAACGAGGTCTTGCAAAAAATATTTACCCCAATTAATGATATTCTGGAAGAAAATATTAAAAAAAGCGGAGTAATTAAAGACGCCAATGCGGAACAAAATCTTAATTTTATTCTCTCCGGCGGAGATTATTCCGCTTTTGTGACCCCTCCCCAGCCCTCCCCAAAGGAGAGGGAAGAAATTAAAGCCTCCTCCTTCGGGGGAGGTGCGGAGGGGGTAAACAAAAATACCACACCACCAGTGGTCACCCCATCTCTGGCAGACATAAAAGCAAATGTCCAAAAAACAACTCCACCACCTAAGATAACCGACATAAAAAATAAATTTACTATATAATTAAACAATATGAATGAACCAATAGATTTACTACAAATAAAAATTGAGAAAGCAAAAATGCAATTATCGGAAGATACCCAAAATGCCATTAATTCTGTTGATTGGAAAGTGGTTGTTTTAGAAATGAGAGAAAAAAGAGGGTACAGTTTTGAACAATTAGGAGACTTGGAAATTGAAACAGAACTACTGCTTTGTGGACTACTAAGTCCGGAAGATTATCCTAAAGAGCTAGAAAATAGAATGCATCTCTCTAAATCTGAAGTCGATGGATTGATAAAAGAAATGAATAGTCTTGTTTTTACAAAAATAAAAGAAAATTTAATTAAAAACACAGAAAGAAAAAAGTTGTTCATAAAAAAAATTCCAGCAGATGAAGCTGAAAAGAAAGAAGAAGGCGATGCTAAAATTTTAAATCCAGCTGATATTAAAATCATCCCCGACCTACCAGCAGCCCTTTCTGTTCAGCCGAAGCAAGAAGAAAAAATAGAACCCACAATCACCGAAAAACCAAAAATAGAACCTCCTCCGATTTTGGCCCAAAAGTTATCCGGTTCTTTTCAGGCCCCAATAGTAAAGACAGAACATTCATTGAACAATCTAACCCCGAGTAATCCGCCGAAAGAAAGTGAAAGCCCTGCTAAGCCAGCAATAGACCCATATAGGGAAATTCCAGAGTAAGTTAAATTATATTTATGCAATTCAAAGTTCCACAATTTTTAGATATCGAAGATAAAATATTTGGCCCTTTTACTTTTAAGGAATTTATTTATTTGGCAGGTGGAGCAGGCCTGTGTTTTGTCGTTTATAAATTATTGGGTCTACTTATAGGGGCTATTCCAATTTTAATTATTGCCGGATTTTCCTTAACTCTTACTTTTTATAAACCAAATAATAAACCTTTTATCAATATGCTTGAATCTAGTTTCAAGTATTTTACTCAAAACAAACTTTACATTTGGAAAAAACACATTACAAAAAAGAAAGATACTGGTGAAAAACAGCTTGCAGCGGAGGATGCAAATAAAATTAGAATGATGAAAGAGAGTGAATTACGATTAAGTGGAGGTAAACTGCGTGACCTAGCTTGGAGTTTGGATATATTAGATTTAAGCAAACAAAAAAGTAATAATATACAATAAACATTATGGCTTTAAACGCAAAAGCAACTCAAGAATTTATACCAATCAAAGAAGTCCGCGATGGAATCGTGGTACTGAAAAACGACGAGTTGCGGGCCATCGTACTTGCTAATTCTGTTAATCTGTCTTTAAAATCAGCCGACGAACAGCAAGCTACCATAATGCAATTTCAAAATTTTCTTAATACTTTAGATTTTTCCATCCAAATATCAATCCAATCAAGAAGGCTTGACATTCGCCCCTATATTTTACTTTTGGAAAATCGCATTAAGGTACAAAATGAACCCCTTTTAAAATTACAGACCAGAGAATATATAGGATTTATCAAAAATTTTACCGATACGGTCGCCATTATGACAAAAAACTTTTTTATCGTAATCCCTTATACTCACACTCCTTTAAAATCAGACTCCGGAATATTAGACAAAATATTTTCTAGAAAAAACAAGACAGAAATAAAAATGGCTGAAAAAGTAGCTTTTGAAGAAAAAAGATCTCAGTTGGAAGAAAGGGTGGCCGTTATTCAGCAGGGACTTTCCCGTTGTGGTATAAATTCAGCCCAGCTTGGAACCGAAGAAGTGGTGGAAGTTTTTTATAAAGTTTTTAACCCGGGAGAAATAGAAGGAAAGATTAAATTAGAGTAAACAAGGCAAGACCTTGTACTTAGTACAAGGTCTTGCCTTGAACAAAATTATGGACTTTTTAAAAAAATTATTTGGAAAAGGAAAAGAAGTTGAAAATAAAGAATTACGGGCTTCTGTTTTGGCTGTTTTGCCAGAAAAAATTTACGAATCTGCCAATCTGGAACTACAAGATGTCATCGCGCCCTCAGCTCTTAAAATTGACCCGAAATCTATTAACTTGGGGGACAAGATTGCCCGTACTTTTTTTATAATATCCTATCCAAGATTTTTAACGGATAACTGGTTTTCTCCAATAATTAATTTAGATAAAATTTTTGATATTTCAATCTTTGTCCATCCGATAGATACGTCATTAATGCTCCGACAGTTTCAGAAAAAAGTCGCCGAAGTTCAAAGTCAGATAAATGTCCGAGAGTCAAAAGGGATGGTGCGTGATCCAATGCTGGACACCGCTTATCAAGACCTAGAAGGACTGCGAGATAATTTAATCCAAGCGCAAGAAAAAATGTTTGATGTGGGTATTTATATCACAATTTACGCAGATAATGACTTAGAGCTTTTTAAAATAGAAAATGAAATAAAATCAATGCTAGAGTCTAAGCTTATCTACATTAAACCAGCGCTTTTTCAGCAAGAAGAGGGCTTTAAAAGTGTCATTCCAACAGAAACAGACCTCTTAAAAATTCACCAAAAATTAAATTCGGAGCCTCTTTCCAGTGTTTTCCCATTTATCTCTTCTGACCTCACTTCAGACAAGGGAATACTTTATGGCATAAACCGTAGCAACTCAAGCTTAGTTATCTTTGATAGATTTTCTTTGGAAAACTACAACTCCGTAACCTTTGCTAAATCGGGTTCCGGAAAATCTTATGCAACAAAATTAGAAATTCTAAGATCTTTGATGTTTGATACCGATGTCATTGTGATTGACCCGGAAAGAGAATATGAATTTTTGGCTGAAGCAGTAGGTGGACGATATTTTAATATTTCACTTTCTTCGGACCATCACTTAAATCCTTTTGATTTACCAATCCCTCGAGAAGATGAGACAGCAGAAGATGTATTGCGTTCAAATATCATTAATCTTGTTGGTTTGTTTAGGCTGATGTTGGGTGGACTTACTCCGGAAGAAGATTCAATGGTGGATCGAGCTATTTCCGAAACTTATGCCATAAAAGATATCACCCCGGAATCAGATTTTTCAAATATAGAACCTCCGCTTCTTTCTGATTTTGAAATGGTCCTCTCTGGAATGGAAGGAAGTGATTCTGTCGTTGCCAGATTGGCAAAATACACCCGAGGTTCTTGGGCTACTTTCTTAAACAGACCATCCAATGTAGATATTAATAAAAAGTTTGTAGTGTTTTCTGTCCGCGATATGGAAGACGAATTAAAACCAGTTGCTATGTATATTATTATGCATTACATCTGGAATGCTATTCGCAAAAATTTAAAAAAACGTCTGCTTGTAGTAGACGAAGCCTGGTGGATGATGAAATCCGAAGACACGGCATCGTTCTTATATTCCATCGCCAAAAGAGGCAGAAAATATTATTTAGGTCTTTCCACTATCACTCAGGATGCAGCCGACTTTATGAAATCTCCTTATGGTGTACCAATTATTACTAACTCTTCTATTCAACTTCTTTTGAAACAATCCCCAACTACCATTGATATTCTGCAAAAAACTTTTAATCTTACTGATGAAGAAAAATATTTACTTTTGGAATCCGGGTTAGGGGAGGGAATCTTTTTTGCAGGACTAAAACATGTTGCTATAAAAATTGTTGCTTCTTATACGGAAGACCAAATTATTACTTCTGATCCTTCTCAAATTTTATCAAACAAAAAAGCCAAACAAGAACAAGAAGCAAGAGAGACGGCTGAAAAATAAACTTGTTTATCCTCCTTGTTTATTGATATAATTACCTTATATGAAATTTCGACTATTATTACTATGTTTAATTACAACCATTATAGTATTGGGGGGATTTTTGCCACTGAGAGTCAGGGCTCTTTCCTCCATCGGTATTTCAACCCAAGTTGTGCCAGAAAATCCAGCTCCAAATGAAAATGTAAATATTACCCTAAAAAGTTATGTTAACGACCTAGACAGTATTTTAGTTTCTTGGTCAGTGGACGGCAAAAAGGTTTCTTCTGGAATCGGTCAAAAATCTTTTTCTCTAAACGCTCCAAGCTCTGGAAAAGAGACAAGTGTTGTGGCTACTACCTCTCTACCAGATGGAACCATAGAGACAAAAATAATAATCAGGCCTTATGAAATGGTTTTACTTTGGCAAGCAAAAGATTCTTATGTACCTCCATTTTACAAAGGGAAGGCATTGCCCCCACCAGACACCCCAGTAAAAGTAGTCGCTTTACCAGAAATAAAATCTGGTTCCAGCTTAATAAATCCTAAAAACCTGACCTACTTTTGGAAAAAAGATTACACTAATAATCAAGATGGTTCAGGTTATGGAAAAAATTCTTTTACCTACATAAATGATTATTTAGAAAATTCAAATAATATTTCGGTCACAGTTTCAACTATTGATCAGAAGTCTTCATCTGTCGGGAACATAAACATCGGGATGGCTAACCCTAAAATTATATTTTATAAAAATGACCCCAATCTCGGTACTCTTTGGGAACAGGCTCTCTCCAACGAACATCAGATACTAGATACTGAAGTTCTGGAAGCAGCACCGTATTTTATCTCGCCTGGTGATATAAGAATTCCTACTCTAACCTGGAACTGGTTTATTAATGGCAAAGCAGTTAATTCTCCAATTTATAGAAAAAATACACTACCCCTTCAGGTAAAAGCGGGGACCTCAGGAACATCTAAAATAAGATTAGAAATTAATAACACAGAAAAAATATTTGAAAGTGCCACCAAAGAAATTAGTGTAGAATTTTAAAATGAAAAAAAATATTTTTAAAAAACTAATAGTCTTAACATGTTTAACATTCTTATTATTTGGATTTCTTGCTCCGGTTCATTTTAGTTTGGCCATTACCTGCGAAAAGGCCCCAACGTGCATATCACCTTCAGTAGTTACATCTGATGGTTGCTCGTGTACTTATGTCCTTTTAGCTCCATTACCTGACGATAATGGAGAAACAATAGATACCTTCGACCCTACCGCCGAGGGTAGTGGTGCTCTGGGGGATTATTTAAATATAATGATAAAACTCTTTATTGGCATCTGTGCTGTTTTAGCAGTAATAATGATTGTTATGGGCGGAATTGAATATATGACAACCGAGCTGATTTCGGGGAAGGAAGCAGGAAAAGAAAGAATTCTCCATGCAATTTTTGGCCTTCTCCTTGCTCTCTCCGCCTGGACACTCCTTTATACAATAAATCCTAATTTACTCAATGTCCTAATTTAAAAAATCTAATAATTAATATGTCAAAAAGAAACTTTATACTTTTAATAATCATTTTAATTATCACCGGAGGTACTATCTTTTGGTTTTTATCTTCCCGCCCCAATACATCCACTCCTGAAGAAGACAATATTGGTACTAATTTTATTTCTCAATTTAATCCATTCGGGAACAATAAAAATCCTTCTTCAGCGACAAATCCTCTAATCGAAATTCCGGAATATCAACCAGATGCCACAGAAACAGCAAACATAAAATTAAAAAAAGTTTCAAGTATGCCTATTGCCGGCTTCACTGTTTTTTCTAAAGAAAGATTAAAAGAGGTGCCTCTCATAATGCCTGAAACTGTTATGCCTACTGATTCAACTGTTCCTAAAAAAACAACCAAGCCCACTCCTCCATCAACTGAGTTTATGCCAGCCTTAAGATATGTGGAAAGGGCAACTGGGAATATTTATGAAACCTTCGCGGATAAAATAGAAGAAAAAAAATTTTCAATCACAATCATTCCTATGGTTTACGAAGCCTTATTCGGAAACAAAGGAAACTCTGTGGTTATGAGATATTTAAAATCGGACAAAAAAACTATTATTACTTTTGTAGGAACTCTCCCTAAAGAATTACTGGGGGCAGACATTGCCGATGGTAATGAAATAAAAGGGGTTTTCTTGCCAGAAGACATTAAAGATATAAGTCTATCAGGAGACACTCTCAGTCTGTTTTATCTTTTTAATTCAGGGAACAATATGATTGGCACAACTCTCAATTTAATAAATAATAAAAAAACTCAAGTTTTTGATTCGCCCTTTACAGAGTGGCTATCTTCGTTCCCAAACAATAAAATGATTACTTTCACCACTAAACCTGCTTCTGATATTCCAGGATATTTATATGCAATAGATCCTAGTAATAAAAACTACAACTTTCATAAAATATTTGGTAACATAAACGGACTTACCACCACGACTAGCCCTGATGGAAAATTAATCCTTTACAGCAACGACAAACTATCTCTTAGTATTTATAATCTTGATACAAAAGTTTCTATTTTATTGGGAATAAAAACACTACCAGAAAAATGTGTCTGG
>JAHIVA010000105.1 GCA_018816985.1 Patescibacteria group bacterium
CATTTAATACTGTTAATGTTGTTTCACAGAGACCATCTGAAACGTAAAAAGCGTCTGGTATTATAACGCGCCTAACCACGGAATCAGAAACATCACCTTCTTCCCAAACATCTCCTGAAATTCGAGAAGCACCATCATCATACATTTTCAAAAGATTGGCAAATCCATATATTCTTTCAGAGCTTCGTGTATTCATTTTATGGGGCATTGCGCTAGAACCGACCTGTCCTTCTTTAAATCCTTCTGTAACCAGATCGTATCCAGACATTAATCTTATGCCTATAGCAAAATTACGGCAAGCGTCTCCCATCAAAGAAAGATATGCTATCATTTTTTTATCCAAAGACCTTGGGTAAACCTGCGGCACAGACTCCATTATATTAGCAAATCCCAATTCTTTTGCTATTCTTTTGTCAAGCTCTTCAGCTTTCTCTTTGGAACCAAGGAGTTTTATCATATCAGATTGGGTTCCTACAGCACCTTTCATGCCTCTAAGTGGATAAGTATTTACAAAATCATCAAAATCATTAAGATGTTCATAAAGTTCCTCAGCCCACATAGAAAATCTTTTTCCTAACAATGTGAGTTGAGCAGGTTGATGGTGCGTTCTAGCAGCTAGTATAATATCATTATATTCTTCGGATTTTCCAAGAAAATTGCTTAAAATAGCAATATATTTACCTCTTATAATCTCTGAAGCATCTTTGTTTTTAGCCATGTCGATATTATCTGTTAGGTCTTTGCTGGTCATTCCCATATGTATATATTCACCAGCACCAGCAGTTTCTACATATGACTGTATTCTTGCTTTCACATCATGCCTTGTTTCAAATTCTATTTCTTCAATCCTCTTCAAATCAATATCATCAATAGCTTTTTCATATTTTTCTATGTCACCAGATGGTATGTTTATACCTAAATCTTTTTGGGCTTTCATTACAGCTATCCATAATCCTCTTTCCCTTCTTACATTACCTTCAGCAGAAAAAATTTCATTCATTTTATGGGTTGCGTATCTTTCTGATAAGATATTAGGATTTGACATAAATCTACTTAAACAATAAATTTTTTAAACGTATTGTTTTTTAATCACAAAAACAATTAATTCTAACGGAGGTTTTTATGGTTAAACTTATAGAAGAAATCAAAAAACAAACGCTAACTCTTATGGTAGCGGCTTTTGGATTCGTGGCGGCTCTTGTTTGGAAAGACGCTATATCAGCTTGGTTAAAGCCGTTGTATGAGAACGCTGATGGTGCATTAGGTCTAACAATCGCAGCATTTGTGGTGACTACTATAGTGGTGATTGTTACAATAATATTGGCGAAACTGTTGGGTGAGAAGAAAGAAGGAAACAAATAATATCATTTTCATCCCACAAAAAATTTATTAGATATTGTTCGAAAAAATAAAAAAAAAGTTGGTACTAAAACCAACTAATATCACCAATTGCCTTTCTTTATGACTCTTATCCAATCACTGCCCTCGAAACCGATGTTACCAAAGAAAAGATCTCCTGTTACAACCAATTCAATAATTTCTTCTATTCCTGTCTCTTCTTCAAAGTCCATCTCTTCCAGGCATTCAATAAGTTTTTGTCTATCGAATTTCACCATCAAGTCTGGTATATCGTTGTGGTTATGATCACCCACATTAGTTGGGGCGTTTGGATCCACATACAACGTACATTCAGTTTCATTGTCGCCTTCAGATGCAAACAGCTCTATTGTAGGTATGTCTATATCATTTGCATTGAATGGTTCTGGAAGCTCTATTATAGTAGTGATCCATTTTCCATTGCTCTTCAAATTTAATGTTTCTGGGCTGATGTCGACTCTTGCTGGAAGAGTCTTTGGTGGCGAAAAGGCTAAGTCACTAAAAGCTGCGGCAATTGTTATTGACAGCATTGCTGTCACAAATATTCCAAATAATAAAGCTTTTTTCATTAAGTCACCTTTTCTATAATTAAAAATAAACTTTAAATCATTATCGAAATGTTTCGGTCAGGTTTCGGCGTCCCACAGAGTCTTTATATATACTAAATATATAGTTATAGCATATAGCTTGATAGTGATTAACATGAATGGTGGTTTAGTTCATCAAAGATGAAGAAAGGCAAATTCTTAGTTCCACCAATACCAGAAAATTGCGTATAGATTCTAAAGGTCGTGTCTCAATACCTTCAGACATAAGAAGATCTCTTGGTCTGAACGGTGAAG
>JAHIVA010000010.1 GCA_018816985.1 Patescibacteria group bacterium
AGCGGAGGCTCGCCGGAGGCGAACCGGAGCCAGATATACGCTGTTGTGTGGTGTATACTTTTCTTTTCCCGACGATTAGTCGGCTTACATTTCTGCAATGAACAAATTATTTTCGTCTTGGCGTAGGGGCAGAGGGGAACTAAAGGGGTGAATGCCCGAAGCCCAAAACTCCTTATTCAACTATTAATTACAACTCTCGCAAAGAGCGTCATAATGATCCTGATCTTTATTTTTTAATCCTGTTAAAACAATGCTTACAATTTCTTTTGTTTCGGCTGTATCAGGAAATTTTAGTGCATGTTCAACGGATTCTTCATGAGAATATTCATTCAGTATCTTTAATAATTTTTCTTTGTCTTCTTCTTTAAAAAATTTGCTATCATCAATTTTAGTTTTTAGTTTTTTGCCGTTAGGATAACGCAACCCGAAATAGCCTTCCAAAAAACGACGAGTAATGTTGGGCATTAGATATAAGATTTCAAACAATTCAAACTCCTCAGATTTTTGGTTTTGTGCCATTTTTAACAAACTAAAAAGATAGTTATATTCTGTTTTGAATTTTTTCAGTGTTGACGGCAAATCTTTAATAAATGCTTGGCCGTTTTTATCATTCTTCTCATTTCTTACTTTTTCTATCAAATAGCACGGTATACAATCACCATAACCCTTGCCGTCGGTCCCTTTGCAATCATATTTAACGAAATCTTTCATTAAATTGAAAAATTCCAAATTGTGAGTGGAAACGAATAATTGACCACAATTTACCAATTTTGATTTTATAAAAGCATAGATATTAAAAAGATGATTGCAGTCCAAGCTTGAAACGGGATCATCAATAAACACTATTGTTTCGTTCAGTTTTGTTTTCTTATCCCCAAGTCCGGCAATAAAATAAGCAAGCGATATGGCGGTCTTTTCGCCTTCACTCAAATTTTTTGCTGGTTCGTTGTTTCGACTCATTTTAAAACGATTATTTTCAACATCAATCTTGATTCCGTCATGCTGAAAAAATTGCTGTATATACTCATTTACTTTTTCTGCCGCTTTGACTGACTCGGATAATTGTCTTTCAACGCCAATTATATCGTTTGCGATTTTATCCAAGCCGGTTGTATTTGCGATTATATTATCTGCGATATCTTTTTGCTCCTTCAAAACATTAAGATATTTTTGATCTTGAATAAACTGAGCCGAAAAATGCGTGATTAGTTTTTTCTTAGCTTCGTTTTTTTCTTTTTCAAAATTTACCGTTTTGTTTTTATGTTTTTCTACGATATCTTTTATTTCATCATATTTGCTTTTTATATCATCTGAATTATCTAATAAAGCTATAAATTTATGCTCGTCAAACGGCTTCGCTTTTTTTGATTTTAAATCTTCAGATAATTCATCAATGTTCTCAAAATATATTTTGACATAAGCATTAAGTTCTTCGAGCAGTTTTTCGTATGCTGTAACAAATTCTTTATAAAATTCTCCCTTTGCCGGTAAAACAAAGCCACTAATCGAAGTTTTATGGCTTTCAATGTTTATCAGCAAACTTTGCAAATCCTTTTCGAGCTGTTCATATTCCGTAGAAAAATGTTGATCTAATTTTTGGAATAAGTCGAGCGGTAAATCGTTGCCACAAAATGTGCATTTATTTTTCCCTTTGTGTAATCCTCGTCCTTCATTCACCCATTTATTTAAATTCTCATTGTTTTTTAACTCCTCAATTATTTTTTGGGCAGTAATTTTACTTTCTACAATTTCCTTTGTTTTCTTTTGTAAATCAGAAAAATTAAGCGTTGGTAATGCACTTAAAATAACATCGCTTCGTTGTTCAGTATTTTTATACGCCGTAAAGAGCTTGTTATATTCCGTATCATTAAGCAAATACTTGGCCGAATCGTCTTTTATTGCCTCAACGGACGGCTTGAATTTGTCTTTATCGTAGCTAGGTATTGAAAGTGTATTTTTGATGTCCCTTGCTTTTTGAGTAAAGGCGGTTTCAAGCCCATTTTCTAATTCTGTTTTTTTGTTAGAAAACTTTGCCTTTTCGTCATTAAGTGTTTTTTGGTCGGCTTGTAATTTTTCCAATTGTTCTTGAAGCTCAATATTTTCTTTACCAATAGAGAAGAAAATCGGCTCAATCCCATCATCATCTTGCGAATACCACTTCAAATTTCTCAAAATATAATCCGTGTTAAAAACACGAACATGGGGCAAAGTTGATAAATCTTTATCAGTAAATATTTTACTTGGATTTTGATCGTCTTCTAACTCAAATTCAGCGTTTGGATAATCTGGGTGTTTTTCGCCCAATTCAAAACAACGAAACAATCGGGAAATAGTTGTCTTACCCGAATAGTTCCAGCCATAAAAAAGATTGTGTTTATTAAAATTTGGGATTTTATCTGAATCCCATTTGAAATCCTTAAAAACACCGAAGTTTTTGATTTTGTTTATTCTCTTTATCATAACGAGGACTTATTAAAAACCTCTGCTAACTGCTTAAAGCTCGTTGGTTTGTATTTATCCCATTCTTCCTGTTTCACATAGAGCATTTTATATGCAACCTTTTTTTGTCTTTCGCTTGCGTCTTCGCACCATTGTGCCAATCTCTTTATTTTCTCAATATCGTCTAAATCTTCTCGTCCTTTCGTTTCCACGATATAAATCGTTTTGTTATCCGTCTTTACGAAAAAGTCAGGATAATAGCTGGAAATCGCGCCACTGGCGTTTTTGTAATCAATTTTGAAATGAATCTCGTAATAATTTTTCGCAAAAGACAGCACATCGTCTGCACCCTCTAAAAAGTCGGCAAACTCAAGTTCGAAATCGCTATCGCCGACAATTTTATTGAATACGCTCTTTTTGGGTAGCAAATACTTTTTATCTGTAACGACAAACGGCCTCGCACTGCTTACTTTAAGATAATTCTTTATTTCAGTATCGCCAACATCCTGCACGGTCAGATTGTTTATTTCTTTTTTAAATGTTTCGACGATAGTTTTTACTGCTTCCAATTCGGATAGATTCCTCAATATATTCGCATCATTAAGATCAACTCTACCGCTAAACAGATCATCGGTTATAAACTCTTTTACTTTACCAAAAAGTATGTCGTAGCAACCGAAAAGGCGCAGCTCTTTCATTATTCTTTGCACAAAAAATCCAACAACGCTTTGATAATTCGGTTCAACGGTACTATTCAAAATCGTTGTATGGTGTAGCTTATCGTCAATCACCTCCTTGAAAACAATTTCTTTCTTTTCTTCCTCCGAAAATTGCTTTATTGAAATTTTCTCGTGCTTAAACCCGGAAACGTTCAATAAGTTAAGATTTTTATATTCTCTTTGTATTCTTGGCGTTAAAACCGGCAATTCAATGTCCAAGTTTTCAATATCTTTTTTTACATTTTGATTATCAACTTCAATAACGGTCGGGGTAATCGGCGAGCCGGAACGATCCATTTTTCGTTTTTCCAACTCAACGCCCTCCGCCTTGATTGATTCCACAAACTCCATAAATGCGGGTGTACCAATAACGCTCACATATTCCTCAACATCTTGACCAAAAAACATTCGGCGAAGACCACGACCCAGTGTCTGCTCCGGTAATATCTTTGAATCTGACCCATACGGGCGCAAACCAACGATAGTCGTTACATTTTTGACATCCCAGCCCTCTTTAAGCATTAAAACGGAAACTATCACTTTGTAGGGGCTTTCCATGCTGTCTATCTCATTGGCTTTCTTTCTTAAATCTTGCAATTCTTTTTCTTTTTTGCCGGTAACTGTTTCCGAAATTTCACCGCTCTTGTTTGTGTGGATAGTTAAAACCGCGCCTTTTAATTGCGGATAGCTTTTCTCCAAAAATTCCGCCACATCATCACAATTTTTTGTGTCATCGGTCATTATGAAAAGAATCGATTTTTTGCCGGTTGGCTCAAGTTCTTTGTATGTTTTTCCCCATTCTTCAACTCCTAGTCTGATATAGTCCTCATATTTTTCAGAAAATATTGAGCTTTGTTTTTCTTGCAGTTTGGCTCGGCTGGCTTGATCTGGCAAAACTGGATTTTTTACCACGCCTTGATGTATCGCTTCAACCAAAGGATAATCAGAAACGGTTTGCACAAAAATTTCCCCGCGGTTATTTTTTGGCGTTGCCGTAACATCTATTTGCAAAGCTAATTTTTTGCCCTTTTGCAATAATCTGTTATGTATATCTTCAATGGATTTAAACCACGCCATTTTCGGATCGTGGATATGGTGGGCTTCGTCGTTGATAACCATTAACTCATCAACATCGCGGACAATCTCGCCCAAATCAATTTTTGAATCATTGGTTTTGCCGACAACTTTACTTCCTAAAAAATAATCAGATGTGTCTTCGTCTTCAAAACTCGCTTCGTTGATACTGCCTTCATAGACTCGGTGAATGTTGGTAAGAAAAATATTTCCCGATTTTGAAATCGTGCCGACTTCGTCCTGCAAGTGCAGTTTAAGTTGAAAATCATCTTGCCAGTTTTGCCCATTATATCCGTTATCAGGCAGAATCGGATCTTCATAAAATATTTTTAATCCTTCAAAATCGGTTTTAATTCTATCCAAAACAATAATATTCGGCGTAATAAGTAAAAAGTTTTTAGATAATTCTGAATTTTCCTCATAGAGCTTGTGAAAATATGACCAAGCTAAGAGCAAACTCATAACTTTTGTTTTTCCGCTTCCGGTTGCCATTTTTATCACAAAGCGAAGCCAATCCTCGATAAACATATTCGCGCTTACTCTCCCTAATTTATCAAACTTGATCAAATCGTATTTATTGGCGACTTTTTCAACATCATAAATCCAAATAATCGTTTCTACCGCTTCTCTTTGGGCGTAATAATACTGAAACGCAACGCTCGTGCCGTCTTTAGCAAAAATTGTGTGTGGTTCTTTAAACCACCAATTCAAAAGAGCTTTTGAAGTTTCACTCGCACCTTCGTAATTGTTTTTTCGCCACTCGGATACTTTTTCTCGCAGTTCCGGCACAAAAGGCGGCAAAAGTTTTTCATAGCCTTCTTTGCGCAAATCTTCATCAGCTGGAAACCACCTGATTTCTGGATCAAGTACTTGAAATTTGTCTTTTGGAAAATTTTTGTGTAATGCCATAGTATTAAATATTAATCTCAATAACCTTGGTTGTGTCGTTGCCAAAAATATCAATCACCTTAACTGCAATTTTCACTTTACCTTTTTGTGCGACTTTGAAAGCCGAAGCTAGCTCAAGCGTCCGGTCTTTTTTTGTTCTGAATGATTGCCATTCGTTTTCAAAAATATAGCTTCCAGTCCATTCCTCTCTTTCTTCGCCGGATTTTACATCAATTACGCGAACAATTTCCTTTTTACTTTCAAAATCAAAATCTACCGACCAATAATCAATCCAATCAGTCCATTTTTTCGTTAATACTTCTTTCTCAATAATATCCGTATTTTTGTCTTTGGAAATTTTTATCACCTGGCCGTTTTCAATGATGATTTTATTTCCACCCGATTGTAATTTATCTTCCACTTCGCCGGTGTTATCTTGGTTATAGAAAACGGAAAAATCATTTAGCTCAATTGCCACTTCTTTAGTGTTGCCTCGTCCGCGAATAATCGGCTTCACTTCTATATATGCAACATCATAAAACTTGACCTGACCTTTTTCTACTGCGTTTTTATCAAACACTTCGCGCGGAATGATTTTAAATTGAACATCAATACCAAATTGCTTCGCTTGCTCAAAATCAAGACCCATCTCAAAGTCAAACCCTAGAACATCTGCTTTGGTGATTTCCTTTTCTTTACACTCGCTGATTATGGTTTCTAGAAAATCATTAGTAATGGGCGCGTCAATTGACCCGACAGCGACCAATCTATCTCTTTTCTTGCCGACAAAAGTATTAAATGAATCAACCGGCTCGGCTTTATAGGCCGAAAGGATAAGTTTGATAAATTCCTTTTCTTTATTTTCTCGCTGGATTCTTTTTTCTTCTTCGCGCAAATTATTATTCACAGTTAAAAATTTGGCTCGTTCGTATTTACCGATATTAAGTATTTCAAAAGCTCGAAAATCTTTGCCGGCTTTTTTCAACTCTCTTTGCACGCCAATCATTCTTTTGCGGGTGGTATGAATAGAGAATTTGCCGACATCGGAAGCAATCCACTTTCTACCCATTTTTTCAGCAACAGCGGACGTAGTTCCTGATCCATTAAAAAAGTCCGCCACTAAATCGCCCTCTTTTGTGGATATATCTATAATTCTTTGCAAAAGTGGCTCTGCGTTTTCTGTTGGATAACCAGTCTTGAAAGCATACCCTGCTACATCAGTCCAATTTGTATCCAACGTATCTGTGCTTTTTGCCTTTACCCAGTATTGTAGTTTATTTGGATTATTTGGATTTATTCGAAGTAAACCTTCTTTGTACATTTTCTGTATATTGTCTTCGCTGAATTTAAAATGTTTTCCAGCAGGTGGATGAAATATTTTCCCGTCAATCACTCTTTCTCTTGGTCGTCTTTCTCCGCTACTATCATCTGATGCACGCCAGTAACCCGCGCGTTCATTTTCCAGTACTTTGGTTATATGCTGGAATTTAGAATTATTCTTGAAGTAGACAAATAAGGAGTCGTTCGCCGTTGGCAGTGAAACTTTACCCTGCTCTGTAATATTCTTCTTTATTCTGTTAATGACAATTTCGCTCTGAAATTTATCTTTACCAAAAATTTCATCTAGCATTGCCTTAGTATAATGTCCCCAATGCCAATCAATACGAAAGAAAAAAATACCATTATCAGCGAGCAAATCTTTCATTAGTCTAACTCTTTCATAAAGCATTGATAGAAAGGTGTTTCCGCCACTACCCCAAGTATTGCGATATGCAAATTCCTCAATTATAGATGGCGATTTTTGAATTGTTTCGCCTTCACCAATTGATACTCCAATTGAATAATCTAGCCCTGCGCTGAATGGGGGATCAATATAAATTAGTTTTAGCCCGCCTTCGGCTTCGATTTGTTTGCGGAGTGGACCATTTTTGAGTGATGATAAAATCAGTTTGTTGTCGCCCCAAATGAGTTTGTTTGACCATCCCTTAATCTGTCTGCCCGAAGTATCAAAAAGAGAGCCTTGCGCGGTGATTTTATCCTCGCTCCTCGGTTCGTCAATATGCTCAATAGCTTGAAAAGGCAAAACCATACTTTCCACTTCATCGGTTTTACCATTCCATAAAAGTTCGACCTCTCGATCTGTATCAAAAAGCAAAAATCGGTATTTTTCAGGCAAAGGTTTGCCAGATTCCAAATACTTGATTATGTCTCTTTTTTCGTTGTCGGTCAGATTAAGTTTATTGTTCATAGCTATTAGCCTACCCGTTATTATTGTATCCGTTTTCCCCTCAAAATTAAACCGTTTTCGTAGCGAAGCGGAGAAAACACCATATATTCCCCTCTATAAATATAAAGAAAAATTTTGTTTTGCATCCTTATCTCAAGAAGCTAAGCGGGAAATGAACTAATAAGATAAAAATGTATGTCGGACAACGTGCTGCGACTCATGCGCAGTGGCTGGAGGACCGCTTGTGGGACGGAAGTCATTGCGCATAGGCGCTGTTGTGCGATGTCGCGAAAGCGACGAGCACAATAGCGACGGAGTCGCAGCACGTTGTGCGGACGAGCGAAGCG
>JAHIVA010000067.1 GCA_018816985.1 Patescibacteria group bacterium
ATCTGGCCGCCCAAGTAGCCAGACAACACGATCCCCAACTAAAGGCTTTCTATCAAAAAAAGATTAGTGAAGGTAAACCGGTCAGGGTGGCCATAGTAGCCGTAGCTAGAAAACTGGTTGAAAGAGTTTACGCGGTAGTTAAAAACAACCGGCCTTATGAAGTCAGGCCGGCTTAATTTAGGGCTTGACTTTGATATAGATGGTTAGAAGACCTGAGCCAAGAATGATTTGAATATCTTGGCGAAAGCGCAGCGAGGTTGAGGGGTGAAACGACGAAACGTATTTGACAGCAATTTTATTCTTTGATCTTGAATTTATTTAACTTGTTCTCTGTTAACCAACGCTCCTGCAAATCTTCAAGAGTTGGTTGTCCAGATTGAGTTTTCTTCCATGCAAGACTTAGATTATCGTTATAATCTGCAACTGCTGGATAAACTTCTATTAATTTTCCCATTCCGTTTTGTTGAACACCAATATAATCATGGAAAAAACTAAACATGCTCAGGTACCAAGGATTGTCAATAAAACACCTTTTGTTTGTTTGTTCTTTGTCAAGCTGTCTATCCCAATGGTTTATCGACAATGGTAAATAGAGCTCATCATTTCCTTCTTTTAGAATCGACAAAAGCCTAGCTGTAGAATCTACTGATAAACCAGCTGTACCTTCTCTTAAGGAAAATGATGATGCAAATACTTGATCGCCAACAACTTGAGCTATATAGTTATGTCTTATCTCATGGTTAATTGGTATGGGGTGCTCATCAGACATTTCTTGTAAAATTGCGGAGTTTAGTAAAATACCACTACCATCTGTTTTGTTTAAGACATAGTTATGCCTCCAAGTATTTGCACCTGAACCATTTTTTCTATATGTGTCGTTGTCGTAAAGATTCACCTGAAAAGTAACTGGCGAAAGCTGTTGATTGGGTCGAATTCCAAGTTGAGAATAGTGTGTATGTACTGCTTGAATTTCGGATTCAACTATATTTTGAACTCTATCAACAGCTTCTTTTGCTACTTTTCCAATAACGTTTATTTCTGGATTTTGAGCAATTGGACTAGGATAGACAGCGTCCGGATTTTCTATAACCATATGAATAGAGCAATTTAATTGCTGTCAAATATGTCTGCTAACGCGCTGATTATACGACGTTTTGATAAAATTTTAACAGAAAATTTTGAAAAATGTTGGATAATCTTTGTTAGGCGAAGCTTTGCTGAGCTTAACAAAGGCTTGTCAGCGCGTTAGGCAAAAACTGAAAAATGAGCGAAGCGAATTTTTGCCTAACGTTTCCCGATGAAGCGAAGTTTTGCAGATTCTTTTTTAATATTATTTTTCATCTGCAAAATTTGGGAGAAGGAATTTTTTACTCATTATTATATTTATAAAGTAAAAATTCCTGAACCGCTTATCGCGTTGTTGTGTGATGTAAATTTTATTTTTTATCAATTTTTAGCTTCTCGCTTTGTTTTTTTTGATACTCAAGAAAATCCTGAATATTATAACCCGTCAATTTTTCAAAATTATTAGTAGCTTCTTCCATTTTTACAGAAGCCTCATCTCGTTTACCATTAACTTTCCAATGTTTATATGCTCGAAGTGCATCATAAATTCCCTCAGGCGTAGCTTCTTTGTTAAGCCAAAATCTGCCTTGAAACTCCGTAAGCCAATTTTGAAAAACTGCTTCTTTATTTTGTTCAGGATTTTTTGTGTTTTCAATACTCATAATTTTAATGTTAATTGATAAAAAATAAAATTTATTTCATCTAACGTTCCAGTATGTGCGAAGTCTGGAACGAAGCTTTGTGTTATATTGTAGTCTAAACACAAAGCAAGTGGAAGATTTGGGTGAGCGAATGCAACTGAAGCGAACCGCATATACTGATGTTGTGTGCCCCGAATCAATCCAGTTAAAATTTTCTCGTAAACTGGATTGATGAGAATGCAATGTGGTCGAGTACCGCAGACTGCTACTGCTGAAAATATAAAAAGCAGTTGAGGAACGAAGACGTATTTCTCAGTTTCAGTGAAAATCAATAAAAATTATGCTTGGGATCGAGTCCACAACTTCGTGGCTCCTGAAACCTGTTTAACTAATACCGTACCACTTGGTAATTCAACATATGCTAAAGGCTTAACTCCCAATGAAGCTCCTTCGGATTGGTTACCTGATCCAACTCCAGAAGTATCCCCTGCTGATTCAACAACTACTTTTGGTTTGGTTTCAAATCTTAATTTTTCTGACATAGTGCTTTATTATATCAAATTTTTATTGATTTATAGAATATTAACTGAGAAATATGTTGTATAACTACCGTTTATACGAACCAAATCAAGTAGCTATTGCTAGCTCCTTGAAAGTGAAGAGAAATTTTTGATCTTATAGCCAAGTAAAGGTCTATTTTCGTTTGACCGATTAGTACAGTTAGGCTTAAATCCTCACGGATCTTCCACCGACTGCCTATCACCTAGTAATCTTCTAGGGGTCTTCATAGTCCAATGGACTAAGGGATTCCTTATCTTGGGACTGGCTTCCCGCTTAGATGCTTTCAGCGGTTATCCTTAACCAGTGTAGCTACCCTGCGATGCTACTGATGTAACAACAGGAACACTAGGGACTGACTCAACCCGGTCCTCTCGTACTGGGGTCAAATTCCCTCAAGAATCCAACGTTGACTGCGGATAGAGACCGACAATTTTGTTATTCCGATTAAATCGGAAGTCTAATCATTTCTGTTAAACTCTACATATCGCTATGCAGTTCGGACTATATCTTTCCCGATTTTTTCAATCGAGATCTTTGCGTGTAGTCTCTGAGGAGCGCAATATTTCTTTTTTTGAATATCTTTTACGAGTTTCTCTTTTTGAAGAAAAAACTAAATTAACAATTTGTTTAAAACCATTCATTGTTAAATGTTTTTTCTTTTCAACGAGACTCAAAGTTTGTTTAAAAATTTTATAATCTTCAAACTTACTTGTTTGTAAAGGATTCTTTTCAAAAAAAGGTATCAATTTATTGTTTAAATCATCTCGGTTTTTGATAATCAAAACCCAAGTTTTATCTCTTTTACTTTTCGGATGATTGCGTTTTATATATCCGCATTTCAATCTTTTTGTAAAAAAATATAAAATATTTTTTCCTCCTGGATTTTGACTTAGATGAAATTCTGTTATTATTTGCCAACCTAATGGCAAATCGTTACGTTTGGAAAATCCAACGTAAAAACATCCTTCCCCTTCAACAAAACCAGTTAAATACTGATCAGAAATTGACTTATTGCTTTCCTGCTGATTGTCCGCACTCATACCATTTTCACTTAATATAGAGACATTATATCTCTACTTATCTCTATTATCAAGTAGGTTGAGATACTCGGAGTTTCCAGCATATAGCAAGATTTATAGACAGCAAGGTCTTCATTTTTATAGTTTACTGTCTTGCGACGTTCTGACATATACTTCCCTAATTACTTAAGGTACGGACTATATCTTGTCCCGATTTAATCGGGACCTCGGCGTATGATAAGGATCATAAATTTTTCTATAACTAGAAAGCGATCACCTATCTCTTCCATAATGGAATCAGTCTCTACGGGGTCAAGAATGTTTTATAAAGCATACATTGTTTTACATATTTCAAAACTAAAAACATAAATTTTTTAGCTTGTTCTTTAGGAATATATAAAATGTAGCCTTTTCCGATATTTCCGCTTTTATTTATATTATTTATCTCTTTTACGGTTAATTTCGTTTGAAAACATTCCGACTTCCCTCGGTATCATCCTTTAACTAAAGTGTAACCATAGATTACCCGAAAGTCAATTGGACTTCACCGATATTAGCCGAATTTATACTGGGCTCATATTCATTTACCCAGCTCACGTAGGGTTTTAATGGGCGAACAGACCAACCCTTGGAAGCTTCTTCACCTCCAGGATACCCTGAGCCGACATCGCTCTTTCCTAAATATTTCTAATTAGCCTGACTATACCATCATCCTAGAATCATTCTAGGACACTAACGTTTGATAAGTGCTATAAATTTTTGGATTTCTCCAAAGAGCATCCTATCTCATTCTCTCCGAATTTACTTCGGAGGAAATCAGTCGATACGGGGTTATATCGGAAACTTGTATTGCAACTAAAAAATTAAGTTCAATATTTTTCAATCAATGACTTTTGAATTTCCAATAAACTTCCCACGGAATTACCATCTTGCATTTGGTTCATTATAGCAAGGAAGGTTTCTCCGTTATGAGTTAGTTTTCGTCCCGATTAAATCGGGACACAGCACTCTGACATTACCATCAGAGGACCCCGATGTTGAGGTAGCGAACCGCACCGTCGCTGTGGACGCTTGGGTGCGACTACTCTGTTATCCCCGGGGTAGCTTTTATCCGTTAAGCCCGATGCATCCCACGATGCATTCGAGGATCACTAAGGCCAGCTTTCGCTTCTGCTTCACTTGTAAGTGTCACAGTCAAGCACCCTTATGCCTTTGCACGTCCAGTACGATTTCTATCCGTACTAAGGGTACC
>JAHIVA010000066.1 GCA_018816985.1 Patescibacteria group bacterium
CCCACTGAAGGTAAAGAGGTTGGTGGGCTACCTGGCAGAGAATGTCGGGTTCTATGACGATATGAACGCCGAACAGAACTTACTCTTCATTAGCCGACTGAATGGGATTCCTGATGACCTGGCCAGCAACAAAATCAAGGAGCTTTTGAAAATTGTTGACCTCGAAGTGGACCCCAAAAAGAAAGTAGGAGAATACTCCCGCGGCATGAGGCAGCGCTTAGGAATTGCCGAGGTCCTGCTGAAGGATCCTCAGGTCGTTTTCCTGGATGAACCTACGCTGGGGCTCGACCCTGACGGGTCGCTCCAGATGCTGGAGCTGATTCGCTCCCTGAGCCAGGATAAAAAAATTACGGTTTTTTTCTCTTCCCACCTCTTAGATCAGGTTCAGAAAATTAGCCACCGTGTGGGGATTATGATCAAGGGTCAGATGGTGGCCGTGGGCCGGATCGAAGACCTGGCCCAAGAGAAATTCGGGGTAGGGCAGGAGAAGTATACCCTGGAAGAGGTCTACATGAAGTATTTCAAGGAGGGTCAATCGTGAAGGGAATACTTACCATATGCCGCAAGGAGTTGGCGGATCACTTCAGCAGCACCCGCTTCATCCTGCTTTTTTATTTGATCCTGATGGTCAGCCTGGTGACGGCTTTTATCGTGGGCTCGGGACTGCGGGATGAGCTGAAAGATGTGGCCAAACCCACCTTTGTTTTTTTGATGCTTTTTACATCTCCCGGGAAGCTTTTTTCCCTGATTCAGTTCATCGCCATCTTTGGCCCTCTTTTGGGGATTGTGCTGGGATTTGATGCCATCAACCGGGAGCGAAGCGCCCGCACGCTCAGTAAGCTGATTTCCCAGCCGATCTACCGGGATGCGGTTATTAACGGCAAGTTCCTGGCCGGGTTGATCACCATTTCCATCATGTTGGTATCGATCTTGTTGATGATTTCCGGCCTCGGTCTGCTGCTAATCGGGGTGGTTCCTGGTCCGGAGGAGATTTTTCGCTTACTCGTCTACTTAGTGATCAGCATTTTCTATATCGCTTTCTGGCTGGGGATTTCTATTCTGTTCTCCGTGGGATTCCGCAGTGTGGCCACCTCGGCTCTGGCCGCCATCGCCTGTTGGATTTTCTTCTCCTTTTTCGTAGCGATGGGGGCCAGTGTGGTAGCCGATGCGGTTTCCCCCGTCGATCAAACCCGGGCGGCTGATAACCCTGAACTACTGATTAAGCATGAACAGACCCGAAAAATTCTTTCCCTGTTTTCACCGATGACTCTTTACAGCGAGGGGACGACCATCCTCCTGGACCCCCTGAGAAAAACCACTCAATCGATACTCCTGATGGGTCCCATGGAACGGTTGTCCATTTCTCGTTTTCAAAACCCTCTTCCCCTAACCCAAAGCATTTACATCGTCTTGCCCCACCTCATTTCTTTGATCGCCATCACCATGGTTTTCTTTGCCATAACCTATGCTGTTTTCATGCGCCAGGAGGTTAGGTCTACCTAAGTACCGGCCTTCCGCAAAAAGGAAGCGGAGAGCTCAACGCCAAGGAGGCGAAAACAAGGTTTTCGCCTCCCTCCAGGTCATTGCTATAGTTGTTTTCCCCTTTTACCTTCCTGGTGGCACCAAAGATTTAAAAATAGGGCATTGTTGAAAATTATCACTTTACGAGAATACCTGGGCTCAGGTCTTGAATCTCGAAAGATGGCAGGGGGATTTTACAGATGAATGGGGGCAGTCGCTCAGTCAGGGAGACATCCCTGATTTTCTTTTGACAAGTCCTTGGAGATGACGTAAATTCCACATATTGATTGCAGCACAAGGAGAATGGAGATGGCGAGTTTGGACACCATTGAGAAAATTTGGGCCCGGGAGGTGTTGAACTTTCGGGGTAACCCTACCGTTGAAGCAGAGGTTATTCTGGTTGACGGCAGCTATGGCAAGGCAGCCGTGCCTGCGGGAATCAGTACCGGAAGCCACGAAGCGGTTCAGTTATTGGTCGGGGATTCCAAACGCTTCGGGGGTAAGGGTGTCCTCCAAGCGGTA
>JAHIVA010000116.1 GCA_018816985.1 Patescibacteria group bacterium
AAGATTCGCCAAACAAGAACTTGAACCGCCAGCTCAAAAAGACGCTCTCGGCAAGGAAACAGGCAAGATAGTCCCGGGGAAGCGCAAAGAGCGCGTATTCCTCTCCGACCCCAAAGCCGGAGGAATAGTCTGGCGATTCGCCGAAGCCATGAACCAGATGTACCGCAGTTATTCTCACAAAGAAACCGTGCTAAAAGACAAAGGAGAAGCCCAATACCTAGCCCGCTTCGTAATGGATCCGGGCGTCATTTTCGGCTGGCTCCGAAACGCGGTTGAAGCAGGATATAAAGGTTCTCTCGAAACATACCTGAACGAAAAGCTGGAAGCCAAGCTCAAAGCCGTCTCTCCCAAAGAAGACGCCAATCTCGCCCGCGAATTCTTCCTCCACTACGGCCTGCTCGCAAAAAAGAAGAAAGAAGAACCAGTCCCAACCTTCACGCCCCTGACCCCAGAAGAAATCGGCCTGCTCTCTCCGCGCGTCAAATACCTCCAATCCAAAGAAGCAGGAGAAGTAACGACAGCTACGGCCATCATCGAAGGAAAAATCGTCAGATACAAACCCGTTGCGCCCGAAGGGTTCACGCTAGGAGAAATCCGCGTTAAACCGGCAAAAGGAAAAGCCAAAGAAACGAACTGGCAACTGCTTGGGAAAACCGAGGAAGGCAAACTCGTCATCAAAAGAACGGACGCGGCCGCGGTGAGCGGGCTTGCGGAGAAGGAGGAATTCATGAAGTGGGAAGAACGGAAGCCGCCGTCTGAACTCGAACCCCCCGAATTCAAAGAGATCCGCGACAGAGAAGCCGAGCGCAATAAAGAGTTTTTCGGCGATAAAGTAAAAATAGAAATCCCTCCTCTGCCCAAAGGCATCACCAAAGAGATGATCGCCAAATGGGAAAAAGAACATTTTCGTCTGGAATACTGGCCCAAGGTCGACATGACTGAAGACAAGAACTTCCCCGGCTGGCAACACAAACCAGGCAATAAATACACGCCAAATAAACAACTTGGAATCGAATTCTACGACGAACTCAAATCCATCCAAAACCTTCCGGAAAACAAAAACAATCTAAAGCTCGCAGACCCGCAAACGAAAGAGCCGTACAAACTCACTGAACTTCCCGGATGCTGGGTTCTTCAAGACACGCGTCCTAAACCGAATTACGTAGACGGAAACCAAACATACGAAAACGACGGTCTGATGAAAAAAGTTTTTGCCAAATTGAAGGATGGAGGCATTCTGGATTCGGAAGCCGGAATCGGAAGAAACAAAATCCATCCCGACATCTTTAATAAACCGAAGTTTTGGCTTGCGATGAAAGAAGCGCTTGGCGTTAATTCAATTCCGAACGCCGTAGCCAGACTTCCCCGTCTCATCGAACAGAACTATCGAGGACAAGGCACGGGATTCCATGACAAAAGCACATACGAATGGTCAGAAGAATATTACCAGTCTGGCGAGCGATTGTTTTCCGGCAGCTCCGACTACGGCGGCGCCTCGTACGTCAATTGTCTCGGCTATGCGTTCGGCAATGTCGGTTTCCGTCCCCTGGTCGTTTTCTCTTCCGAAATTGGACCCTTGGAACCTTGGGATTTGGAACTTTGGGAAAAGAAAGTTGAAGATTTACGCGTGCAAGAATCTAAAAAACTCTCCGCCTTTTTTGAAAAAACAATCGACGTACCTCCTTTGCCCGCGGAAATCACGCCGGATCGGCTTGCGAATTGGGAAAAACTCGGATTTGAGCTTCATTATTTTCCGGCCGAAGACATGACAAAAGATCGGAATCTCAAAGCATGGAAGAAGAAGCCGAATGATTGGTTTTATGAACAGATCGCATCAGGCGAGATTCCGTCAAACGCAACGCAACTTCCCGAAGGGTGGTTCGTGGTTGACGGCAGGCAAAAACCGGACTATGCAGACGGAAATCAGATGTATGACAATGATCCGCTGGCTTCCGCTCTTGGGGAGTTGAACAATCTAGGCATCATATCGCAAACAAAGTCAGATGGAAAAACAGAATTGAATCCCGCAAGCCGTTTCGGATTGAAGCCCACGGACTTTGAAAAGCCGAAAGTGATTGCGGCGTTGGCTAATGCTCTTGGCTTCGCGCCTGCGCAATTCTCCCTCACGGAAACCATTTCTTGGAATGTTCTCGCCAATATCCATCATCCTGAATGGGGGGGAACGAATACATATGAGTGGCAAAAAGAAGAATTTGGGTCTGGCAAGCGATTGCTTTCCGGCCACTCCGACTTCGGCGGCGCCTCGAGCGTCGATTGGTACGGCAATGCGGACGACGGTGTCGGTTTCCGTCCCCTGGGTCGTTTCTCTCCGTAACTTGGATCTTTGGAATTTTGGGTTTTGGAACTTTGGCCATGTATAATTACAATACGGCTAATGCAACCGGTCTCAAATAATTTGAGATATCGGTTCGCCGATAAATAGAGAAACGACGTGCGTTCGTCTTGAGCGGGTGGGCGGCTCCATGGTCCGTCCTGCCGCCGCATATTTATACAGGAGCGACTATCCGCTTGTGCGGAGTGAAGTTCCGGTGCCTTGGACGGATGAACGCGCAAGGGGTCTGGCAAGCGATTGATTTCCGGCAACTCCGACAACGGCGGCGCCTCGAACGTCAATTGGAACGACAATGCGAACGACAATGTCGGTTTCCGTCCCCTGGTCACATCTTACGAATCGGTCCGCCATGCGCGGGCTCTTTCGTTTGCAACGACTTGATCCAGCCGCCGAGCTGTTTACCAATATCCTGCAACATTTGCTGGAATTGAACGTATTGCTTGGGTGAAAGGCCGCCGACGTCTTTTGCAAGCCGAATAAATATTTTTAGCTGGTCAAGCATCAAGCTCGCTTCTTTCAGGTGCGCGAGTTTTCGATATCCGGTTTCGGCATTGGCTCGAATCAGGAGTTTAAGTAAATCGAGACCGAGGTTATAGCAGTATTGAGCGATGCCGTGTCGATGCGCTTTTGGACATTGCCGGTGCCACGCAGATAATGAGAAAATACAGCCATACGTCTTATGAAAAATCGGCAATCCGAAAATTCCGTCGGGGGGGGGGGATTCATAGCTTGTTCGATCGGATTATATCACTTGAGAATTTGTTTGCGGCTTGGTCGGAGT
>JAHIVA010000072.1 GCA_018816985.1 Patescibacteria group bacterium
AAAATAAAAACAATCCAAACCGTTCTGGAAAACGTCAGTAATCCGACAAGAAGCTGTAACAGAGCCGAGCCTAGTAACAACCTGCTCCACTCTTTTTTCTTGACCAAAAAAGAGAGCGCCAAAGTTATCATCACTGTCACCGCCAATAACTCGGCCAAAAGATTATGGTTGTCTCCCAAGGCTGGCACGCCAAACATGGGTAATGGATGCGCGCGCCTGATGAACTGGCTGCCGGCGCCGACGAAAAACATCGATAGCGCGCCGTTCAAAGCCGCAATCGTTCCCACTGCCGCCATGGCACCCAAGGCCGCCACCAAGCGCCGGCGCGACCGCAATAAGTTCACAGGCAAAGCTATGAAGGCGAGATAGCTGAACAAGACCGGCCGCATTGCAAACTTTGTTACCAAAACCGGATCAGGTAAAAACGGCGAAAAGACTGAAGCGAGATGCGCGGCAAAGAGCAGAAAATATGAACCGGCCAACGGCAGTTTCGGCCGCCAATTCGTGTCATGCCTTCTAACCCATAAAAAAATTATCTTAAACGCCCACACCGCCAAAATAATCAGTAAAAGAGTTTCCGCCACGCTGATGTCAATGGAACCTCCAAAGGCGCGCTTGCCAAAAGCCAATTCACCGGTGGGAATGGAAATGTTCAATCCCAAAAACGGCACTAAAAAAATGGCGATATAAAAAGATAGGTAGGTGTAGCGAAAAACAAAAGCCGCGACAAACAGGCCTGAAAACAACAAAACAGGCCCCAAAGGAAGGCCCAATGCGATAAAAATCGCGCTCACAGCCAAGGCTGTAAACAGCCCCCAAGACAAAGCCGACATAAGCAAAAACCGCTTATAGAGTAGCATACCCTTTATTTTTAAGCTTTGTTTTGCATAATTCGTGGTTTAAACCTTGACAAAAGTGCTGTTTTTGTGCTTTTATTATATGTCCTGAGCACGCTCGATCTCCGAGCGCTTAGCGGCAAAAAGCTCATTTCAGTAATAAACCGCACCAGTTCAACTGGTGCATACAACAAGGAAGGTAAGACAATGCTGCGACGGTATTGTTGGATCTTTGCGGCCTTTGCGATGGCCTTTGCCGTCGCTAGCGGTCTTGCGACCGGCTGTTCATTCAGGCCGGTGGAACAAATCAGTCAGGGCGGAAGCTCGGCAGTCAACTGTGCTGACAACCTGTACTGCGCGCCCAACGGCCTCACCTGCACGACCCCGGACAAGAAGCAGTACATCTGCGTGAACGGTCAGTACGATCCTGCGCCCTCCGAATGCAAAGAGGGGCAATACTGTTCCGAACCAGGTTCGGTCTGTAAGGATCCGTGCAACCGCACGCTTTACTGCTCAACGGAAAACGTGCTCACATCAACCGACGGCAGTACGTGCGAGGAGTCGGATGCCGGAACTGCCGGCACTGGCGGCACTACGACCGGCGGAAGCGGCGGTACGACGACCGGCGGCACCGGAGGAACAACCTCCAGTGGCGGCGGAACAGGGGGAGGCGTAGTCTCCTGCTACGAGAAGTACCTCGGCGAGGACTGTAGCGAATACAGCGAGGGCACCCCGTATTGCGGCGGTGAACTCGTTTGCCACTGCGGCAACTGGGTATCGCCAGATGACATCGACACCCCCTGCGGATCAGGCGGTAATGGTGGCACCGGCGGAACGGCTGGCGCAGGCGGCGCTGGCGGAACCGGAGGAACCGGCGGAGAAGGTGGAACGACTACCACCAGCTCATCGAGTTCAAGCTCGAGCAGTAGCTCTTCATCGAGCAGCTCGTCGAGTAGCTCATCGAGCAGCTCGTCCAGCTCATCGAGCAGCAGCTCGTCGAGCAGTACTGGCCAAGGCGGAAGCCAGCAATCCGGCTGTATCGAAGGAAACACGTGTTTCCCGGATGGCGGCGTCTGCGCTGAGAAGGACAATCCGACTCAGATACTGCGTTGCTGCGGCGGCGTACTCATCAAGAGCAGCATGGAAACGCCCTGCCCATCGACTGACGGTGGTGTGGGCGCTAGCGGCGGCACTGGTGGTACTGGTGGAACCGGCGGCATTGCCGGCACTGGCGGTACCGGTGGA
>JAHIVA010000058.1 GCA_018816985.1 Patescibacteria group bacterium
CGGATATGGTATACTATGGGAAAAGTTATCCACATTTTGACGAGTTATTAACAAAGAAAAAAAGAACCAAAAAAAGAAAGGCTGCTACTGCTATATCTTATTTTTAGTTAAAACTGGTCAAAGATTGGGGAGAGGCTCCAATGACTTATCCGTGGCTTACCGTAACAAACCATGAAAAGTTTGCTGCCCATATAGGGGAGTTAATGGATGCTGTCACTAATGCAGATATGTATATTGTTACTGAACCACTGGATCAAACAGAAAATGATAATTGTCGGGGAAAACATCATTTTTCTCTTTTTAACCTCAATTATTTATCAGGAGTTAAACTAGAGGACAATCCGGACAAGGAAAAATCTGCTAAATTGAATAGAGAGCTTATTTTAACGAAATTTGATGTTAACGAAAACGTCAAGATAGAGAGAATAAAAGGCACAGATAAATATATGCTTAAAAAAAAGACTGTGGCTGTAGATTATTTAGTAGATGCGCTATATAGACGCTTTAAGGCCAGGGAATATGAAGGTATATATTTTGATTTTGGACAGGGAGAACAATTTCGATGCCCAAATGAAGACGAGATTAGAAATGCTATTATCAATGCAATGGAAAAATCAGGTATTCCTGACAAAGAATTGACTGAAGACAACAAGAAGGAAATAGAACTGTATTTTAATAGCTTTTTACCACAAGGAAAGAAAAAGAGAGTTTTTGAAAATATAAAAGGAGATATAGTACCGATAAGCACCTATAAGCTAGAGAGAGGATCAGTTCGGGTGGGAGAATTAGAGCGAGATTCGACCGCATTTATGAGTGAATCTTATGAGGAAGAAGTTGACGAAAGGACGAAAGCTTTATTAAAACACTTGAAAGAAACCCGCAAGCCTAAAGAGCAACAAACGCTTTCTTTTTTCGATTCTACTGGATTGCTTGAAAAGCATAATGAATATGTACGATCTTTTATAGAACAAGATGATCGGCCTCCCTATATTGTGAACCCTTCAGTCTTTAAAACACCACAGAGCACCATAATTGTTTCCCATCATCCAGAGAAGGAATTTGTTTTTCGTTTATTGGAGCACTCTTTATACCTAGAGGCGTGGATCAAATCCCCCGATAAAGGCTTTTATTCTATAGATTACGAATATTGGAAGGGCGGGAAAGATAGGATTCGAAGAGGTTTTAATCCAGATTTTTTTGTTAAAATTAATTTAGATAATTATATAGCCCTACTTAAAAGAAAAGGAATGCTTGAAAAATTAGAAGAATTAAAGGGAATGCAAGATGGTGGATGTGAGACTCTTATCAGGGTGGTAGAGATTAAATCAGACGAAGATGACGATGAGGCAACACCAGCTAAGGCTGAGTGGGCAAAAGCTCACTTTGAAGCAGTTAATATAAAATTATTGGAACCCTTACCTGGAAATTTTGATAAGAAATACCAAGAAGATATAAAACAATTTTACACGTTTGATCTTCTTAAGCCTGAAGGGTATGGAAAGTGGTTTAAAGGACTGCAAGAGGGAAGAGTAAAATAAATAGGAGATAATTCATGCTATACATAGTGAACAAAAAAACAAAACAGCTTGAAGAAATAGAAGAATCTATTTTTCAAGAATTAAAGGTATGGGAAAGAAGAGATCTTGAACAATGGGTTCAAGAGTATCCCGCTCTTCTGGGAGAAGAATTGTTTGTTGTAACAACAGAATATGACAAATTCGATAAATCCAATGATAGGTTGGACGTACTAGCGATAGACCGACAAGGAAAGATTGTTATTATTGAACTCAAAAGGGATCTTGCCCCGAGCACTACAGAGATGCAGGGGATTAAATATGCTGCCTTTTGTTCCAACCTTACAATAGAAGATGTAGTTGATATTTATTGTGAGGGTTCCAAAAAGAAAGGAGACAAAGTAACTCCTGATGATGTGGAGAATCAAATAATAGATTTTATTCAAGATGATAATTTTGAAGACTTTAATAATCAGCCTAGGATAATTTTAGTGGCAAGGGAATATAAGCAGGACACAACGTCATCTATTTTATGGTTAAGATCCTTTGGGGTTGATATAGCTTGTGTAAAACTGGAATTATACAGCTTAAGGAATCATGCCGGAGAAAACACGATTGCCATAAAGCCAACAACGATTATTCCGCTACCAGAAGCTGAAGATTTTATTGTTGGAAGAGAAAGAAAAGAGACCACAGCGGCAGGAATTACGAAAAGACAAAAGTTTTTTCTAGATTTTTATGGCAGATTAATTGAAAGATTTAAAAAAGAGTGTCCCGGGATAACAGATCGGAGTGCTACAAAAGATGGGTGGTGTTGGCTACCTGTTGGGTGTTCAGGGATTCATTTCGAATGGTGGTTTAGAAAGAAGCCAACCAATCTTTTTGAAATTGGCCTGCATCTAGAGAAACTAGAAAAGGCGGAAAATCAAAAAATCTTAGCAGCATTCGAAAAAATAAAAGACACATTAGAAGAGAAGCTGTCAGAAAAACTTAACTTTGAATATGAATGGGGTAAAAAGTGGTGCAAAATGTATGTTGAGAATGAAGAGGTAGAAGATATGGCAAAGTTAGATGATTGGATAATAGAAACTACAAAAAAATTCTATAAACATGTAAAACCTGAATTAGACAGAATAATGGGTAAGTAGAGATATGCTGACAGGAATTTCAGGGACGCAATATTTATTTATTCTTGTAATAAGTATGATGTTTCCCGAATCCGTGCAGGTTAACTGCGGCATTGCAGGGGAAAAACATGGAAAAAAATATATATGAATTAATTTGGCAAATTTCAATATATATTATCCCAGTATTATCAGGACTAATAGGTGTTTTTGTCGGTGCATGGCTTTCTAGCCGACAAAATCAGACACAACGGAAACTTGATTTCTGCGAAAAGCAATTAAAAGAATTTTATTCACCACTAGTTGGCATCAGAGAAGAAATTCGAATTCTAAGCGAATTCCGATGCAGCGCAGAAAAAGCATCTGAAGAATGGTGGCAAGAAGTTTGTAAAATAGCAGATCAGATGGAATTAAGTCAAAGACAAAAATACTACGATGAAGAAGGTAAAGGCATTGGTGGTCAAATAGAATATGATAATGTCCAGCTTGAAACAAAGGTGTTACCTGCCTACCCGAAATTAATTGAAATTTTTAAAAACAACTATTATCTCGCAGAAGAAGAAACAAAGAAATATTTTCCAATATTAATAAAATTTATTGAGTCATGGAAAAGATTTTTATCAAAAACACACCCTCGGGATGTGATAAAAAAAATAAATATTTCAGAAAAAGAACTGCTTCCGTTTTATCAGCATCTTGAAGAAAAACTCAAGACATTAAGAGGAAAATTAAAAGAAGGGAAACCCTAAAAATCCAGAAGGACAATAGGAATAGACGCTATTAAAAAACAAAAATCATGACAAAAACCAAATCATACGATAAAAAGATATTCAGACTCTGGTCAATCTTGAATAAGCTCGATACGGGTGGGCAGGTTTTTACTGCTAAGTTGGCCAAAGATTTCAATGTGTCTATTCGTAGCGTTCAGAGGGATGTAGAGCTTTTGAACATGGTAGGGTTTCCAGTGGTATCCAGGGGCAAGGGGTGTTACGGGTTTGTTGAAGGGTTTTCGCTTAAACGGATAATGATTTCCGAAGAAGACGCGTCGCTTCTTTCATTTCTATACGAGATAGCCAAGTCATTAGGAGGTAAGTTCGAGGATTCATTTAACGGCATACTCAAGAAAATACTTAAACCCGACACAGAATCACCTTTCTATGTAAAAATGCCGGCCGGTATGAAATTATCAGAAGAATTTCCGTTTATTTCGGATATTGAATCAGCTATTGATGAAA
>JAHIVA010000090.1 GCA_018816985.1 Patescibacteria group bacterium
CGGCTTCATTGATATTTGACCAACATCGGCCCTATTGATAATCAATCGAAAGGTGGAGATTTTGACCTCGGGCACAACTTACGGGATGAAATGAGGAAATGCTTGACAGCATATTTTCTGTTTAAATAGAGTGTAACTCGTATGAGGTGAAAACCATCGATCATAAGTCGTAATTTCCTGTCTATAAGTGAGGAAGTGATGAGGAGACTTTTTATATCGTTCTTTCTTTTAACACTCATTGCCTGCGGTGACCATGTAACCATGACCGACGTGACGTACGTTTCAAGCTTCGAAGGGGGGCAACGATATGCTGCCGGCGCCGTCACCGTTCTGAGCCTTCATGGTAGCCATTACCAAATGGGGCGGCAATACGGGATGCTCATGAAATATGATATAAATTCGCTCTACCATTCGGCAATCGATGGGCGATTTATCGGGAAAGAAAATTTCACCTACGACCGGTTGAAGCAGATAGCATATCTTGTTTACAGCGTCTATCCACAAAAATTCAAGGATATCATAATCGGGATGTCCGAAACTTCCGGTTTGGGGCTTGAAAAACAGATTATCCTGAACGCCATCGAAATGTTTCCTAAGTACAATCAAGTCCTCCCCGCTCTCTGTTCCGGTATCGCGGTCTGGGGCGATTATACGGGCGGAGGCCCCCTGGTCTTTGGAAGAAACAATGACGATACGGATTATTACCGCGAGTTCGGAGCCTATACCATTGTGGCCGTTTTTCACCCCACCGATTCCGGCCAACCAACCGCGATCGTCAATTATGCGGGGTTGATCTATGCACCCAGTGGAATGAACCGAGACGGTGTATTCCTCGAACTGAACAGCGGAAACGTTGAGTGGATTTATCCGGACAGACCATTGATATTTTCAACCCTCTTCTCATTCCTGGAAGACTACTCCACCCTGTCAGAGCTCTATCCCGCCTTCCTTTCAATCAAGGGGGATGCTACTCTATCATCCATTGTCAATGTGGCCGACGATCGTGAGGCGTTCAGCTACGAAATCTCGGCCTTCGTTGAGAAAAACGATGACGTCAAGCGAAGGTACCAGGATCGCCAAGGCCTTTTGGTGGCAACGAATCACTTTGTAGACCCTTCCTGGGGGATTGCGCCTCCCACCCCCGACAATGATTATTCATGGACCGTGAAGAGACGCGATAACCTTCTAACTTTGGCGGAAAGGTATAAAGGCAGTTTCGATGTAGAGAGAATGAAGCAGGTCCTTGATACCAAGATAGACGACGGTGGCGCTACACAGCCGAATGAAACGATCTACCAGATCATTGCCGTCCCGAAAGAGCGGCTGATGTGGTTGCAGGCACCCGGAAATTTCGCGTGGCAGAAGATCGATCTGAATCGTTTTTTTTGAGGGATTTCTCTACGAAAGAAGAAATGAAGGACCCAACAATCGCTTGCAGTTTATTTTTTACCCGTGGAGGGCAAAGTGAAAATAAAGCATAACGTTACTTTCTTACGGGATGAAAGGTGCAGATTTTTAAGCGTGATTTTTGGGGTGGGAGGTGGTATCTTCTTCTTCCTGAAAGTTTCGGTTATCAAGATATTAAAAGTGTTACAAATAAAATCAGAAATGAATCTCGTTGGCCATATGGCATGAAGATTCACATTCAACGAACTCTGCTGGAGGAATGTCTATGGAATGGAAAACGATAATCGCGATCGTCCGCGCAGATAAACTGGAAGGCGTAGAAAGTCGTCTTAAAGAGATAAATGTTCGGGGAATCAGTGTGACCAAAGGCAAGGGATACGGGGAATATGCCAATTTCTTTACATCCGACTGGTATGTTACCCACGCCCGTCTGGAGATTTATTGTGAGGCCTCAAGAACTGACGAAATCGCTAACACCATCATCGAAGCCGCCCATACCGGAGTGGCAGGCGATGGTATAGTTACGGTGCTCCCGGTGGAGAAAATTTACCGCATCAGAACCAAGGCAGAAGGCAATGACCGTAATGTATAGGCCCGGTTATCGCACCGTCGGTGAACTGACCTGCCCTCAAACCCCGGCTCAGTTTTTGAAATTATAATCATGGCCGAAAATGAGTATCAAAATTATCACCATTTCAATGAGAATTCATTAATTCTTGATGCTATGGCTCTATGCACCTTTGCAGGCGTCTAAGTACCGGTACATTAGATCTTTTTTAGAATCTAATTGTTCTTTAAC
>JAHIVA010000077.1 GCA_018816985.1 Patescibacteria group bacterium
TTTAGCAAACTAATTCTTGTTTTAAATGAGATAAACTATTTTTATTTTTTTTTAGCGTTTCTAATGTTGTTCCCAATATTTATGATTAAAGTTTATCGCTGGAATTATTTAATGAAAAAACAAAATATTAATTATTCTTTTAAAGATTCTTTTTTAATGTACGGTACTGGAATGTATATTGGCATTATTACCCCCGGTCGCTTAGGAGAATTAAGCAAAATTGCTTTCCTAAAAAAAAATAATTCCTTAGGTAAATCGACTGTTAGTGTCGTCGTAGACCGTTTAACCGATTTAATCTTTCTCTTGTTTTTTGGTTATTTTGGTTTTTTCCTCTTTTTTTCTCTCTTTAAAAATTTGATCTTAATATTAACCTTAATTTTAGTTTTTAGCTTAATTTTATTAATTACTTTTCTAAAAACTAATATAATCAAATTTTTACTCAAAAAAATGTTGAATTTAATTATCCCGGCTAAATATCAAAAATCTTGGAAAATTAATTTTCAAGATTTCATTAATGAATTAAAAATCTATAAGCTTAAAAATTATTTATTCATCTTTTTAATCACCGCTTTTTCTTGGTTCATTTATTACTTTCAAACTTATCTTCTAGCCAAAAGTATTGGCATTAATAATCTTTCTTTTCTTTTTATTTCGATTGCTGTAACTATCGCTGGATTAGTCACTCTCTTACCTATTTCTATTTTAGGGATAGGCACACGTGACGTTACTCTGATTGGACTCTTTAATGCTTTTTCTATCAACCAAGAAACTACAGTTAGTTTCTCTTTTTTAATTTTATTAATAGGAATATTAACAGGATTGGCTTGTTCTATTTGTTGGCTAATCAAGCCTATCCAATTTTCTAAAGACTAATGTTGAATAATCTCCAACAAATCTTAAATTCAAAAGATTACAAAATTATAGATGGCGTCTTTGTTTTTGAAAAAGAAAAAATTAGAAAATATAAGATCCCTGAAAAAATACCATCCAATAATCCATTTAAATATTCTCTTCATTTTTGGCTGTATAAAAAATATTTAAAAAATTATCTAAAAGCAAAACCTGACGATTTAATCTTAGATGTTGGCTGTGGAGTAGGACATTCTCTAGATTATTTAAATCAATTTTCAGATAGCTTAGTTGGCATAGATACCGATTTAATTTCCCTACTTTATGCTCAAAAAACAACTAAAGCTAATTATGTTTTAACCAAAGCAGAAAAATTGCCATTTAAGGATAATACTTTTGATAAAATAATCAGCTTCAATGTTTTAGAACACATTAAAAACGACCAAGGGGTCATTGAGGAAATAAGAAGAGTCGCAAAAAAAGGAGCGGAAATCCTAATTTGGGTTCCATCTCTTGAAGGAATAAGAACAAATTCAAAATTGAAAAATTTAATGCATGAAGAAGAAAGTGGATATGAAAAACATTTCAGAGACGGTTATTTTATGAATAATTTAAAAAAACTTTTAACTAAAAATAATATTAAAATCATAAAAGAACGTTATACAATGTTTTTGTTCGCTGAACTTTTTACAGAAATAATCAAATTGTTCTATTCTAAAAAACAAAAAACATATCAGCGACAAACTGATATATTTAATGTTACAGAAAGTAAACTTTTTACTTTTTATAAAATAATGATACCTCTAATAGCACAAATCGCCTTGTTAGAAGATTTTCTGTTTTCTCATTCTGAAAAAGGGCATGCTTTGATAATTAAAGGGAAAATTCCTAAATAATTTATTTAACTAAATCTAAACTATTGATACCAGTTTGTTCTTTGATTTTTTGGCTTAAATCAAAATCAAAACCAATAATTTTAGTAACACCGAATTGTTTAAAAGCTTCGGTTAATTTATTTTGCTCTAGCAATCTTTCAATCGTTTGGGAATTAAAATAAATAATATTCTGATCTGTATAGTAATTTAAATTCTGAACAATCGGATGAATACTAATCGCAATAACATCATTTTGCTTGTCTAGTTGTTGCTGATTAATCACTTGAGATAATTCTCTAATAACATCCACTTTAGAAGTACTATACTCCTCATGAAGCATCCATTTATTAGCCAAGCTAAAATGAAAAACTAAAAAAATAAGAAAAACCACAATAACAAGATATTTAAGATTTCTAGAAAAAGATAAGTTCATGATATGCTCAATCAGCCAAACAACACCTAGAGAGATGGATAGAGCAATAGGGAATCTTAATTCCATAAAATGATCCCAATTATTAGTTTTTAAAATGATTAAAAGGAAATACCAAGTAATTCCCCAAAGAGCAAACAATTTAAACAAATATTTCTTCTCTTTATATAAATATATTAAACCAGCTATCAACAACAAAAGAATCAAAGGTCCACCCAAAACAATTATTTTAGAAACTTCTTTAGGATAGAATAAAGCTGACTCAAAATATAACCTGAAGCGATCAATGAGACTTACGGGATAATCGTATTTCAAAAAATATTCTGAAAAATAAACATCGTAATCACCTAAAATACTTTCGAGATATTTTTCTTTTTCAAAATGATAAGTATAAGGATCGGGAAACAAGTGTCCATAATAATTAAAACTAGTATCTTGGGAAGATAGATAAGCATTCGGCAAACCAACTAGATAACCAGGCATCAAATAAACACCCCAAATAATTATAAAAGGAAGGACAAAAACAATTAATCTTTTATATGATTTATTCTGCCAAAAATCATAAATAGCCAAAGGGATAAAAGAAAGTAAAAAAACATTACGAGCCAAAGAAGCTAAACCAAAGAATAAACTAGCTAATAATAAATTTCGTTTATTGCTTTTCGGCCAAAGATATATTAAAAGACCAAAGCTAAAAAACAAAACAGCCCATTCATAAAAACCAGCCATTAAGGAACCCTGGGTAAAAACCGGTATAAACGTATCTATCAAACCAAAGATTAAAGCAACTTTTAAATTAAATAGTTTTAAAACAACCAGAAAAAGGATTACTCCACTCAAAGACCATAAAATTAAAACAAAGTATAAAGGTAGATTCTGATTAAAACCAAAAATTTTAAAAATTTGACCGTAAATATATGGAGTCAATTTATTGCCCCAATTAGAATAAATTCCTTCCTGCTTAATCTTTTCTGAAGACAGGTAGACATTTTTTTCACTTTCAATTTCTAATTGGCCAGTCAAAGCAAAATTCCTAGCTAAAATCAAACTTCCACCAAAAGAGTCGAAAGAATATCCTTTTTTATAAACAGGCAAAAAATGTACGACCAAAGAAAGAAGGAATAAGATAATAATAATTAAGATAATGTTCTTTTTCATTTTGATGCTTTGATTCCTTGAAGATAATAATAATTTAAAATTTTAGTGTAAAACGACTTAGGCAAAGTAATTGATATCTTATCTAAAAAACAAATAATTGCAGTTAATAAAGGTAAAGTCAAATTATTAAAAATTATCTTTTTAAGAAAATATCTCAATGGATTTGAAGTTTCGTAAACACTAGATTTTTTTTCTAATTGAGGAACTTTTTTAGCTAAAATAGCTAAAGATTTGCCTTTGTTAATCATAGTTCTTTGATAGCTTTTAAAATTCGTAAGATGATTATGATAAGCGATTGCCTCTTTATTAAAAACCATCTTCATCCCTTGTTTAGACATTCTATAAGCTAATTCCGAATCTTCATAAGCAGCATAAATAAATTCTTCGTCAAATAACCCTATTTTTTCTAAAAGATCTTTACTGACAGATACATTAGAAGTATAAAAATATCTCCAATTAACATTATTTTTATCTGCAATAGCCGAATAATTGAAATGATAACCAGCAATATACTTTCTAAAAGGAGTTATTTTAATCTGAGGTGCCCATTGAGTATAACCTAGAACTACTAAATTACTATTCCCTTGCTGATGCATAGTTATATGTTTTTTTAATAGATCTGGCGAAGGGATGATATCATCTCCAGTAAAGAAAATAATCTTTTCTTGAGCTTTCTTGATTCCTACATTCCGAGCACTAGCTGGACCTTTATTTTTTTGAAAAAAATAACTTATCTTAAAAGGTAAATTCAATTTATTGATAGCTTCTTTAGTTCCATCGCTACTCCCATCATCTACAATAATAACCTCAAAATTCTTATAAGACTGCTGAGAAAAAGCTTTTAGGGTTTCGATTAAAACATCTTTTCTATTATAAGTTGGGATAACAACACTTAATCTCATTAATATTTACCTTTTATAATTTTCCAAATCATCTTTGGACTCAAATAGATATTGGGAATTTGATAGCAAGAATGCGTACAATGACATTCTTTCTTTCTAATTGACTTTCTTATTTGCTTCGCTTTCTTTGATTGCCAAATCTTAATTAAATTACAATCAAAGTCTCTAAGATTACCAATCTTTTCTCTGTTTTCGCAAGGATAAACATTACCTAAGGCATCAATAACTGGATAAAAAGGAGCAATTCGACAAGGAATAAGCTGTTTCTTTTTTCTTAAGATATCTAAAACTAATCTATGATAAATCGAGCTAATTACTCTTTTATAAAAATTCTTCTCATTCTTAAATTCTTTTTCCATTACTTCGACAATTTGTTCAAATTGATCTGGTTCAACTTCTCTAACTTTATTTTCATTATAACTTCCTCTTAATAATTCTAAACCACCGTAAAAATCAATCTCGGGCATATTTTTCTTAACATATTTTGCCAAATCAACAATTTTATCAACATTTAAATTAAGAACAGTTGTACAAATTCTCAATCTTAATTTTGGATACTTCTTTTTTAATTCTGATAATCCTTTATAGGTTTCTAAAAACTTTTCGAAATTACCTTCAACTCCTCTAATTTTATCATGATCTTGACCAATCCCATCTAAAGATAAACCAATCTTAACTCTACCCTTAAAAACATTTAATATCTTCTCTGTTCCGGTTAAAACTTTGTTGACTGACAAACAATTAGTTGGAATAGCGACCATTGAAAGATTATTATTCCTTCCAAAACACTCAACGATTTCTGGTAAATCATCTCTTAGGAAAGGTTCACCGCCACCAAGAGTAACTATTCGTAGATTACCTAATTTTTTGGTGAACTGGTCTATCTCAGATAAAGTCATTTCTTTATCTGTATCTTTATTTAAAATTTTCCAATTAAAACAAGTAACACATCTAGAATTACAAATATTAGTCACTTGGAAAATTAAACTATAGAAAGGGTAAAATCTTCGCAATAAAGATCTTAAGAAAAACTTAATATAAGTCTTATCGTAATTATCTAATAGTTCTTTGAAATTCATTTTTGTCTATGTTGCCAAGCTATTTTTATTAAACCTTCAGGAGCTTCATAAATAATTGACCATAGAAACATTGGCGTAACAATTAATATAAATCTAATTAAAAAAGTAATCTTATATCTCCCAGGAGCATGCCTCATAAAAAAGATGAATCTATTTCTATAATGCCTTCCCTTTTGACGAACAGCACTAAATAAATAACGGACAACCATTTTAAAAACGATTATAATCTTTTTTATTAAACCTGCTCCTTCTATTTGAGATTTTAAATCATCTAAAAAAACACGACTAGCTGTGGCCGATTTTATATGCCAAACACCACCAAAGGGCAAATAAAGCACCTTGTAACCAACTTTTTTTACTTTCTGACATAAATCAGCATCTTCATAAAAAGCAAAAAGTTTGTTATCAAATAAACCAACCTTATCGACTACCTCTCGCTTAATCATTAAAGCACAGCCAGTGATAAAATCAACCTCCTTTTTTGAATCGCTAGATAGCTCTTTATCCATTAAATTCTTACCTAAATGATAACTATTACTCTTAATCCAATCTATCTTGCCACCAGCAAACCAAATCTTATTTGGTTTATCCATAAAGTATATTTTAGGACCAACAATCCCTATCTCCGAAGAGCTCTCTAATCCCTCAACCAGAGTTTTAATTAAATCAGGATGAATTTTAGTATCATCATTAAGTAAAAAGAAAATATTTCCCGTTGCTTCTTTAACGCCTTGATTATTCCCTCCAGTAAAACCTAAATTTTTCTTATTTAAAATCAATCTCACTTGAGGAAATCTCTGACTAATCATTTCTGGCGTTCCATCTTTAGAACCGTTATCAACTACGATTACTTCATAATTAAAATAATTCGACTTAAAAACCGACTCTAAACAATTAGCCACATGTCCAATACCATTCCAAGTTAAGATAATAATAGATACTTTAGAATTTTCCATAGTTATTTAACTTCCCACAAATAACTTCCCTGATCTTCAAAAATTAATCTAAACAAATCTGGTTCTTGTTTAACTTTATCAAAAAGATCTTGCCAAAAAGGACGATCTACGTTTTTAACAATATATTTAATATTATTTTTCTGAAAGATAGAATGAATTTCTTGGGCTGTATAATTATCACAGCATTTTAAATCTTTAATTAGATAATAGAAAGTAAAAGTATCCGCCCCAACTACCTTAAAATTATGATACCAGGATAAATAAGTAGGAAAAGATACATAAGTATAAAAATCTCTATTATCGCCTTCTATTCCTTTAATTTGACTAGCCACTTCAGGTAAGATACCATAAGCTTCTTTTTTAGGAAATTCAAATCCGTTAATAGCAAAAAAGGATAAAGCTAATCCCCATGAACTTAATATTAATAATATAATAATGTAAACAACAATCGATTTACGCAAAAAAGACTCTTTTAAATAACTCGAATATTTCCAAATTAAAATAATAAAAATCAAAAATAAAATAGGTAGCCAAATATTCAACCAACTAATTTGAATAGTACTTGTTGTAACTAAATAGGAAGAAAAAACTAATAAAATCAAGTATTGCCAATGATTTTTACGAGATAAAAATATATAGAAGAATACAGATAAAATTATTACACAAATAAATCTGTAATCAAAAATAAATTGGCTCAGACTAATTAGAGGAGATAATAACTTTTCCAGAGAAGCAATTGAACTATTTTGAGACAAAGACACTTTTATTCCCATCAAACCCCATAAAGAAAAGAAAAATATAATAGAAGCCGAAATTCTTGATTTTAAGTAAGTTAACCCTTTTAGTGCATAAATCAATAAAATACCAATAAGGGGATACAAGTAACGCGTAACTGTATTTGGCCCATTATAAACAACAGCCGAAGCAAGAAAAAATAAAGCAATAAAAATTATATATTGATTCTTTTTTTCTTTCCAAAATCCATAAAAAGATAATAAAATAAAAGGAGAAACGAACAAAACATCTTTAATAATAGAACTAAGTCGGATAAAAATACCATCAGATTGAATATAAGAATTTTGACTATACAAAAGAAGTGAATTACGAATTAATTCACTGTATTTTCCTCCAAATAAATCGTTAAAAGGAGCAATCACAGACATAGGATTACCATAAATAACGATATTTCTAATAAGCCAAAATACAATAGGGAAAAATATGATTATCACATAAAGCCAGTAACTTTTCTTAGGAACTCTATTTCTAATTAAAAATAAAAATAGAGGGAAAACTAAAATCAAACCAGTAAGTTTTGAGGCTATAGCTAAAACAAAACTTAAAAATATTAACCAAAAATAAAAATTACTTTTATTCTCTTGATATTTCTCTAAATAATAGAAAAAAGCAGTGAAGAAAAACACAATTAACGATTCCTGGATAAGATCCCAACCATACTTCATTGTCACAGAATTAGTTAAAAAAAGTAAGACAACAAAAATCAGATATTGTTTATTCACTCCTTTTTCTCGCGCCCATTTATACAATAAAAGCGTTGTTGCAGCCATGAAGAAAAGCGGTATAGTAACAACAAAAATTTCCTTAAATGGCAAAAAAACGAAAACACCAGCAAATAGAAGTGGTAAAAACGGCATTCGACAATTTATGAAAATAGGAATATTTAATAAAAAATCTGGCATTTTTCCTTGCAAAGTAATTTCTCTCGCCCAAAGTAACCAATAATTCAGAGCATCTCCAGCAAAATACCCCTTAAACAAAATAAAACCAATAAAAAATAAAGGAACAAAAATAAAAAAATAGAGATAATATTTAGAAAATGTAATTTGTCGACGGAAAACAAAAACAATAAATAAGGCTATTAATAGAGCCCCACTTATCCAATATATATTAAACAAGCCAAATAAACTTAAAATTAATAAAACAAAGAAAAAATAATAAGACAAAATAACAATTAAATCAATTAAATCTAATTTAATTTTTTTCATATACTAATACTAATATACTTATAGACAAAAAGCCAGAAATATTTTAAGATAAAGCTATGAGAATTTTATTACTCAACCCTCCTTTTAAAGGTAAGTTCTCTAGAACTTCCCGGAGTCCAGCAGTAACAAAAGGGGGTGCTATTTATTATCCTCTCTGGCTGGCTTCTACGGCCAGCGTTTTAGATAAAGAAGGCTTCGAGGTTATGTTCATTGATGCTCCAGCTGATGACATTAGCCCAACCGAAGTAATAGAAAAAGCTATTACCTTCCAACCTCAGTTAGTCATAGTTGATACCAGCACACCGAGTATTTTTAATGACGTTAAAATAGCTGAAAATTTAAAAAAATCCTTGCCCAATTCTTACTTTGTTTTAGTCGGAACTCATGTTTCGGCCTTACCTGAAGAAACTCTCAAATTAAGTAATGGAATAGATGCTATTGCAAAAGGAGAATATGATTATACTATTAGAGATTTAGCTCATTGCTTAGACAAAAAAGGAAATCTAGAAAATGTTAATGGATTAATTTTTAGAAAAGAAAATCAAATCATACACAACCAAACTAGAACCTTAATTGCTAATCCTGATGAAATTCCTTTTACTAGCCAAGCCTATAAAAAACATCTTACCATTGAAAACTATTTCTTCTCTCTTTCTGATTTTCCTATGGTTATGATTATTACTGGACGCGGTTGTCCTAATATGTGTACTTTTTGTGTCTATCCTCAAACTTTTCATAGCCGAGCTTATAGACCTAGAAGTCCAGAAAATGTAGTAGCTGAATTTGAATACATTATAAAAAATCTTCCTCAAGTTAAAGAAATAGGCATAGAGGATGACACTTTTACAACTGATCAAAAGAGAGTTATCAAAATATGCCAGCTCCTGATTGAAAAAAAGATAAAAATGAAATGGTATTGTAATGTTAGAGCTAACTTAAATCTAGAAACAATGCAATGGATGAAAAAAGCAGGTTGTCATCTAATGACTATTGGTTTTGAAAGTAGTAGTCAAGAAGTCCTTAATAATATTCGCAAAGGAATAACTGTCCAACAAATTAAAGATTTTGTTAAAAACTCTAAAAAGGCAAAATTATTGGTCCATGGCTGTTTTATGGCTGGAAATCCAGGTGATACAAAAAAAATTCTAGAAGAAAACCTTGAATTAGCTAAAGAATTAAACTGTGATAGTATGCAATTCTATCCTCTTTTAGTCTATCCTGGAACAGAAGCATTTAATTGGGCTAAAGAAAATAGATACCTAACTACTTATGATTACAGTCAATGGGCAACCGAACAGGGAGATCATAATTGTATTCTCAACTTTCCCAATCTTTCTTCTCAAGAAATTATTGAGCATTGTCACCGAGCAACCAAAGAATATCACCTCAGAATTACTTATCTCCTAATGAAAATTAAACAAATAATCTTACACCCTGGAGAAATAGCAAGAACAGCAAAAACAGCTATAACCTTCTTTAAATATTTAAATAATAATTAGAATGAAAAAAACTAAAATTATAATTAATAGTATTAAAGCTATTTATAATTATCATCAAGACAAAACCAAAATTTCTAACTTACCTACTTTGCTTTGGATTGAACCAACTAATAAATGTAATATTAATTGCATTATGTGTCCCAATTCAGAAATACCAAAAGATAAGCTTGGATTTATGGAATGGGATGTTTATACAAAAATAATTGATGAGATTAAAGATTACGCTTCAAGTATTTATCTTTTAATTGCCGGTGAATCTTTACTTCATAAAGATATTTACAAAATGATTAAATATGCCTCAGACCGAGGTATTAGAGTTTTGATGAATACTAACGGCACAGTTTTAGTCCAGCGTGATAATATTAAAAAACTTCTTGAGGCTGAACCAGAACATATTACTTTTGCTCTAGATGGATATAATGCTGAAACCTACGAAAAGATACGCCGAGGAGCAAAATTTAATCAAGTCATTCCAGCTATTATAGACCTCCTTAAGGCTAAAAAAGAACAGAGACGAAAAAAACCATATATTGCTATAACTACTCTTTTAGTCGGTAAGGAAAATTACCAAGACAAAGAAAAAGCTAAACATAATTTCAAAAAACTTTTTAAAGATCTCCCAGTTAATGAATTCATTATCAAACAGTGTAATTCCTGGGGAAATGTTTTTAAAAACACCAATGAATTCACCTATCAAAAGTTTGAGGATAAAAAAACCTATCCTTGTGGTCATCTTTGGAGTACTGTTAGTATTCGCTGGGACGGAACAGTTATTCCTTGTTGTTTTGATTTCTTTAACGGGTATATTCTAGGAGATGTTAAGGAAAAAAGATTAAAAGAAATATGGAATGATCAACCAATGATTAAACTAAGAAAGGCAATGATTGAGAATAAAGCAACTCAAATTTATCCTTTGTGTGATGGTTGTATTATTAGAAATTCAAAACCAGTTTTTGGAATCCCAGCTGGTATGAGATCAGCTATTGGTAATAATGCTTGTAGTGTCTTGGGTAATAATTTAGAAAAAATAATTATTAAACTAGCTAAAAAAATATCTCCATCATTTCCTTTGGAGATTGATAGTGATAAATAATTATGAAAAACTTACTTATTGAACCACCAGCTATTAGCGAGTTCGGTAACCAAAGAATTATGGGCGGTTTTGGTAGTAATAAATCAGATTTTGCCTGGCCACCTTTGGATTTAATGACTATTTCCGGCTGTTTAGAGAAATATGATTTTGAAACAGAAATCGAAGATTTTAATAATACTAAAAGAACATTTGAAGATGTTCGTCAAATGATTATTGAAAAAAAACCTAAAATGATTGTTTTTTCAACTTCTAGTACCAGTATCTATCATGATTTAAAAATAGCCGACGTAGCTAAGCAGATTTCAAAAGATATTCTAACTGTAGCTATTGGTGTCCACGTTATGGGTTTAAAAGATGAAATCTTGGAATATAATAAAAATTTAGATGTTGCTGTATATAGTGAACCTGAATGGGTCATTCTTAATCTAGTTAAAAACAATTATCAACCAGAAAATGTTTTAGGACTTTGTTATCGTCAAAATAGTCTGATTAAAGAAAATCAACCTCAGCCTAATATTGAAGATATTGAAAAATTTGGTTTTCCTTCTCATGATAAAATACCTATTGAAATTTATCATGATCCAATTACTAGAAGGAGACCTCTAGCTTTGGTTATGGCTCAAAGAGGATGCATTGGACAATGCACCTTTTGTTGCCAACCAAGTTTTTGGGGTAAATTAAGACAACGCAGTATTCCTCACGTAATCAAAGAATTAAAATGGGTTGAACAATTAGGATATAAAGAAGTTTTCTGGAATGACTCAAGATTAACTGCAAATCTTCAATGGTCGCATAAACTTATGGACGCCATAATTGATAACAAGATTAATTTAACTTGGTCTTGTACAGATCATTCAACTAGTGGCATAGGCCAGGACCAAGAACTTTTAAAAAAAATGAAAAAAGCTGGTTGTCATTCAATTAGAATGGGATTAGAAAGTGCTAATCCTCAAATATTGAAAAACATTAGAAAAGGGACTACTCCAGAACGAGTTCGTCAAACTACTAAAATGATTAAAAAAGCTGGCCTTGATGTTCTTCTTTTCACAATCTTCGGCCTACCTGGAGAAACCAAAGAAACAATTAAAGAAACTATTGATTTTGTTAAGTCTTTAAACGTTGACTTTGCCACTTTTGGTATTGCCCAACCTTATCCAGGAACACCTTTTTATAAATATCTTGAAGAAAATAATTATCTCAAAACTAAAGATTGGAGTAAATATGATCCAACTAAAGCTCCTGTTTATGAATACCCTAATCTATCAAGTCAAGAAATACTTGATGCTCATTACAAGGCCTTACGCAATTTTTATCTCCGACCTTCATATATATTTAAAAGAATTCTTAAGATACGATCTTTCTATGACATCACAAATAATATTAAACATTTTATAGAATTCATTCAACGCTATGGACAAAAAACAAGTAACAATTATCGTAACTGTTCTAAATAAGAAAGATACAATTAGAAATTGTATTGATTCCATATTAAATCTTAATTATAAGCCCAATCAAATTCTAATTATGGATAATGGTTCCTCGGATGGCACTTATAAAATCTTGCAAGAATATGGAAATAAGATAGATCTATTTCAAGCACCTATTGCTCATTCAGCCTTGTTTAATATGTCTTTTGATAAAGCTAAAACAGAACTTATTGCCCTAACTGATGCTGATTGCATAGTTGATCATGATTGGTTAGATGAGTTAATAAAGGGATTTAATGAGAATGAAGTCATTGCTACAGCTGGCTTTTGCGGAACACCTAAAGATCTTTCCTATTTTCAAACAGTCATTGGCTTAGAACTAGAAAATAGATTTAAAAGATTTCCTAAATATATTTCCCGAGCACCAACTATGAATTTAGCTTTAAAAACAGATTTAGCCAAAAAAGTCAGATTTGATGAAAAACAAGGAGTTGATGTAGAAGTAGATTTTGGATATCGTTTAATTAAATTTGGTAAAATGAGATATATGCCTCAAGCTAAGGTTTATCATTACCATCGAAGTAATCTCAAGGGTCTTTTTAAACAACAAAAAGGATATGCCAAGTGGGGTCTAAGATTAGTTTACAAGCACGGTCGCCGAGCTATGGCTGATCAGTTAACCACTCTTAGTATGTCTATTCAAATACCTATTCTTTCTTTGGCTTTTCTTTTCTTAATCTTATCTATTTTTGATAAATCTCTTATATATATCTCACTATCTTTCTTTTTAATCCTCTTAATTCTCTATATTAAAAATATTTTTCAGATTAAACCATCTCTTAAATACTATCCTGGATTTTTTTGGCTATTCATTGTCAGAAATATTGCCTGGATATATGGAATAATTGAAGGCACTCTTTTTTTTATTAAAGAATTTATCTGGCCAAGTGAAAAAGAATTAAAAGAAGCCAAAAAAAGCGAATTCTAATGACAAAAATATTATTAATCAATCCACCTAGCGAGCTTAAAAATCCAGTACTTCCATTGGGGCTTGCCTCAATTGCTGCTTATTTACAAGAAAAACAAGTTGATGTTTCAGTTATAGATGCATGGGCAGAAAAATTAAGTTTTAATAAGCTATCTCAACAAGTTACTCAAAACCAAGCTGATATTATAGGCATTTATATGCTTAGTCCTCGTTATGACCAAGCTAAAAAAACAATTGAAGTTTGTCGTCAATCCTTACCTAATTCTATAATTGTCGCTGGCGGGCCTCATACTTCAGCCATGCCAATTGAAACATTAAATGAAATACCAGAACTTGATGTTTGCGTTATCGGCGAGGGAGAAAAAACAATGTACGAACTGACTACAAAGAAACTATCAGAAGTTAATGGCATAGCTTATCGAAATAAAAACGGAAAGCTAGTTTTAACTCAACTAAGAGAGTATATAAAAGATTTAGACAATTTACCTTTTCCTAGTCGTGATTTATTCCCTTTAGAAAAGTATAAACCAGCACCACCTATGGCTAGAAAGGAATCTTGTTACACAATGATTACCTCAAGGGGTTGTCCATATCAATGCACTTATTGTTCAAAAGATGTTTTTAAAGATGTATATAGAACTCTGTCCCCAAAAAGAGTATGTGATGAAATTGAAGAGTTGATTACAAAATATAAAGCAGAGGAAATCCCATTTCTCGATGATGACTTCAGTATGAATATAAAGAGAGCCGAGACAATCTGTGATGAGATTATCAAAAGAAAATTGAAATTCAGATGGTCTTGTTCAACCAGAGTTGATCAAGTAAACGAACAGCTTCTAAAAAAAATGAAACAAGCAGGTTGTTGGCTAATCTGTTATGGAGTTGAATCAGGTAATCAAAAGATTCTTAATAGTATTAACAAAGGATTTACGATTGATCAAGTTATCTCATCTTTTGAAATGACAAGGAAAATTGGAATACTAACTCTAAGTTCATTTATGGTTGGTTTACCTAATGAAACAAAAGAAACTATCCAAGAAACTTTTAATCTAGTTAAAAAAATAAAACCTAACTTTATTAGTTGCTCAATGTTAATGGTCTTCCCAGGTAGCCGACTATTCAAGTTGATTAAAAGCGGTAAGTATCAAGGCAAACTAAAGGTTTTAAAAAAGGAAGAGAGGATACCAGGAGTATTCCTTAAAGGAAATTATATCGCCTTTGAAAATAATTTAACTTTTGAAGAACTAAAAAAGATAATTCAGAAAATAACTAGAGATTTTTATCTACGACCCCAGTATATAATCCAGTTTATTAAAACTATTAAATCATTTTCAGATTTCAAATATTATTTGAAAGGTGCTCTTAAAGTATTAAAATCAGTTATATGAAAAATAATAATTATCCAAAAATTCTATTAATTAATCCACCCAGTGAATTCAAAACCCCAATCCTGCCATTGGGGCTTGCTTCAATTGCTGCCTATCTTGAAACTAAAAATATTGATGTCTCTATTTCTATTATTGATGCCTGGGCAGAAGAATTAAGTTTTGATAAATTATCAAATAGAGTTAACCAAAGCGAAGCAGATATTATAGGTATTTATATGCTCAGTCCTCGTTATGACCAAGCTAAAAAAACAATTGAAATTTGTCGTCAAGTTTCGCCTAACTCTGTAATTATCGCCGGTGGTCCCCATCCTTCGGCTATGCCTATAAAAACACTTGAACAAATACCCGAACTTGATGTTTGCTGTGTCGGTGAAGGAGAAGTAACAATGTATGAATTTGTTAAAGCTATTCAAAATAGTTCTGATCTTTCAATGGTTAATGGAATAGCTTACCGAGATGGAAATAAGGGATTAATCCTAACTCAACCAAGGGAATATATAGCTAATTTAGATAACCTACCCTTACCAGCTCGTCAACTATTCCCCTTAGAAAAATATAGAACTCATCCGCCTTATGGACGAAAAAACCCTTTCTTTTCAGTTATGACTTCTCGAGGTTGTCCTTTTGATTGCGCTTATTGTTCTAAAGATGTCTTTAAAAAAACATACCGGAGCAAATCACCAGAAAATGTTTGCAATGAGATAGAGGAATTAACCTCTAAATATAATGCCCAAGAAATTCATTTTTATGATGATGACTTTACTTTAGATATGAAAAGAGCTGAAGCAATTTGCGATGAAATGATAAAAAGAAAAATTAAAATTATTTGGTCTTGTTTAACCAGAGTCGACCTAATCAACGAAGCTCTTTTAAGAAAAATGAAGGAAGCTGGCTGTTGGCTTATTTCCTACGGAGTTGAATCAGGTAATCAAGAAATTCTAAATACAATTAACAAAGGGATTAAAATAGAAAAAGTTGTCTCAGCTTTTGAAATAACTCGTCGAGTAGGTATTCGAACCTTAGGTTACTTTATGATTGGTCTACCTAGAGAAACAGAACGAAGCGTTAGACAGACCATTGCTCTATCTAAAAAACTAAAACCGAACTTTGTTAGCTGGTCAATTTTAACTGTTTTCCCAGGTAGTCATTTTTTCAATCTTATCCAACAAGGGAAGTACCAAGGAAAATTAAAGATTCTAGATAAAAAAAAGAACCTGGCAGGAACTTATTCTGGCAAAGGTAATTTCATGACCTTTGAAGATAACTTAACTGTTGAACAAATGAGAAAAGCATCTAAACAAGCTAATTTGGAATTCTACCTCCGACCTAGTTATATTTTTCAATGCCTCAAAGATATTCATTCTTTAGACGATTTTAAATATTATTTAAACGGAGGGCTAGAAGTGATAAAGTCAATTATTGATTAATCGTTATTTTTCTTTTTTAATAAAAGTGAGCCAATTAGACCAGATATTAAGAGAATGCTAGTTGTAAATAATCTAACCAAAAGAATAGCAGCTGTACTTAAAACAACCGAATAGCCAAATAGATTTAGCATATAAACTGAACCTATCTCAGAAGTCCCCCAACCCCCAGGAATAAAAGTAACTAAACTAGCCCCAATGTTAATAACTTGAGAAACTATAACATCTAAAAAGTAAATCTGAAAAACTGAAGTGAATATGAAATAGAAAGCCAAAAAATCAAAAAACCAGCCCAAAAGAGTTAGAGGAACAACTGTCTGGTAAATCCGCTTATTCTTAAACAGAGGCAAAGCCTCATAAAAAACATTCAATTCTTTTTCAATAAATCCGAAAAATCCCCTAAGAAGATATTTCTTAAAAAATCTAACCATTTTCAAAGTAATCCTTTTTGAAACAACGATAATAACCAAAAAAATTAAAATTAAAAA
>JAHIVA010000011.1 GCA_018816985.1 Patescibacteria group bacterium
CCTTTAAATAGATAAGGGTGTTGGCTGTGCCGAGATCCATTGCCATGTTTTTTGAAAACAGCGCGGGAAATTTAAAAATACTCATTTTTTGTTAAGATATTCCTTAAAGAAAAGGTTGCTGAGAAGAGAAATGGTCTTTTTTTCTTTTGAAATCCATTTTTCATTCACTTTTTTTACAAAAGCCAATGCGCCTGTTTTTTTATGTTTTTTAGAAATGAGCGGAAGACACAAAAAATTTGTAACATTTTCAAAAGGTTCATTTCTGTTCACAATAAAGGATTTTTCGCTTCTGCTTAATTTTTCTAAAAAGAGCTCTTTTTTATTTTTTAATACCCATCCTATCAAACCGTATTGATCAAAATAATCATAAGATAACTCTTTATAAATATTTTTATTATTTAATTTATAGGTAAAAGATACAATTTTATCTTCATAAACAAAACCAACGAGTTCAAAATGAATTCTTTCAATCAGTAACTCTAAAAATTCCTTGGTAAATTCATTCTTATCCTTTGTATTGACAATTATTTCATTGGTATTGACTGATAAAGATAAAAGATTTTCCACTATTTTTTTTTCATTGATCTCTTTTTCTAAATTTATCATTGAGACCAAAACCTGCGACATCTGCCGTAAAATTTTCTCCTTTTCTTCTGTAAAAACATAGCTTTTTTTACTGTCAACGCAAAGCACCCCATAATTTTCAGGCAAGGGTATGGCCACCAACGATTTTATATCTTCATCCTTTTCATAAAATTTCAGCGTAGTTGCATCTCTTTTGTCAAAATAACTGGCTAAAACGGATTTCTGTTCCCTGAAAACCCAACCAATAATACCTTCACCACTCTGCACCTTACAATCCTTTTTAATATTCTTGCTGAGTGAGTAAAAATAATAAAGAGTCAATTCCCCTCCGTCACTGTCATCAGCTAAAAAAAGAGTGGTCGTATAGGACTCCATTATATTGGAAATCAGTTCGATAAATTCGTTTATCCGGGGCATTGGTTTCATAGGGAGAAACACTCTAAAAATTAATATATCAACTATATAATTTTATTATATTTTTTTAAACTACAACCAAATATGTTGAGCATACTTTTATTATTGAATTTTTATCGTTTTTAAACTATAGTTTTGTCACATAACATTTTGTTTTTCAGAATAAATTATTATTTTAACAAACACTTTTTTTAAGGTGTTTATTTTATTTTGATAACATGTTGAAAACTTTTTTCCCTTATTTTTTTCACCTTTTTTAAAAACTCTAATTTTAATAAAATTAATAATAAAATTAGATCTTTACATTATTTTTTAACATTATAACAGATTTAATAATAATAAATTAAATTTTAATATAAATTTTATCTTTATACTTCCCCGGTTAAAAAAACATCTCACGCCATCCAAACGCAAAAAAAGGATTTGTCATGTCTCTTATTCTCAATATCGCCAGAGAAGATTTTTTATCTGCTCTTTCCTCCATGCAGAATGTCACAGGAAAACCTGGCACGATTGCCATTTTGTCAAATATTCTTCTTCGTAGTCAGAAAGATTTACTTGAACTGACAGGGACAGACCTGGAAGTTGGCATCCATCAGACAATACCGGCAGAGATCCTTTCCCAGGGATCCATCACCCTGCCATCAAAAAAACTTTTTGAAATAGTGAGGGAATCAAGCTCAGAGCATATCCACCTTGAGGAGATAGAAAATAACTGGGTAAAAATAACGGCGGATTCAAGTAATTACAATCTGGCAGGAATGGCAAGCGATGAATTTCCCTCTTTCCCTGAGCATAAGGCAGAATCCCTTATCGAAATAGATGCCGATGATATAAAAGATCTTATTGAAAAAACGATTTTTTCTGTAGCCTCTGACACGGAAAGTAATTTTACCCTGACTGGAATCCTGGTAGAAAAAGAAATAAAGGAAGATAAAAAATATTTTCGCATGGTATCCTCTGACGGGCACCGGCTGTCTCTGATGAAAAAAGAGGTGAAAGGCGATATTTCCCTTTTTAATCTTGATAAAACCACCATTATTCCCAGAAAAGGGGTTCAAGAAATAAAAAAATTCTGTGAACACCATAAAAACCTTTTTATTGGATTTGAGGAAAAACAGGCTGTTATAAAAGGCGATCACGCCATTCTTATTATACGTCTCATGAACGGTGATTTCCCTGATTTCAGAAATCTTCTGCAGATAATAAACAGGGAAAAATTCATAGAAATAAACAGAGTTGTTCTGCTTAACGCCATGCGACGCATGAATCTTTTTACCGAAGACAGATTCAATGTCGTCAAATGCCATATTGAAAACAATGAAATGACATTGAGTTCACAGAGTATGGATTTAGGAAGTGCCAAGGAAGTTCACCATGTCAAGTACTCGGAAGATTCAATAAAACTCGGATTTAACGGCAAATACTTTATTGAAACCCTGCAGGTTATGACATGTGAAAACGTCAAGCTTTTTATTGAGGGTAAAGACAGACCCTGTCTTGTCTACTCAGAAAATGAGCCAGATTTTATCAGTATTATCATGCCCATGGAAATTTAATTCTCATATCTCACCATGCGATGAACCCGTAAAGAGTCTCCAGACGGACCGAAGTAAAAAATTAAATAAACCTGTTTAAAAAACCTGTATCTGCATGAATAATTTTTTATATTTCAGCAGATTGCACGTAACTATCTATTTTGAGGAATAAAATTTTGACTGAACAAAACAGCGAATATGGTGCTGAACAGATAAAGGTTCTTTCCGGTCTTGAAGGCGTCAGAAAAAGACCGTCAATGTATATCGGCAACACCGGGGAAGATGGTCTTCATCATTTGGTATATGAAGTTGTGGATAACAGCATTGATGAGGCTCTGGCAGGATATTGCACCCGTATCAAGGTCATTCTGAAGAAAGACGGTTCCGTTTCCGTAGAGGATAACGGCCGGGGAATACCGGTGGAAATGCATCCCACGGAAAAGGTATATGCTCTGGAACTTGTTCTCTGCACCCTGCATGCAGGCGGCAAGTTTGATCACTCAACATACAAGGTTTCAGGGGGACTGCATGGTGTGGGTGTTTCCGTTGTCAACGCACTGAGTATATGGGCCAAGGCTGAGATAAAAAGAAACGGCAAAATTTATGAGCAGTCCTACGGATACGGCATAAAGACAGATGAGATAAAGGTTGTCGGTGAAACAAACCAGACAGGAACGACCATAACCTTTATGCCTGATCCGGAAACTTTTACGGAAACAAGAGAATTTAAATATGAGATCATCCAGGCCAGACTCCGGGAACTGGCCTATTTAAATAAGGATGTAAAAATATTATTAAAAGATGACAGAAGCGGAGCTGAAGACGAATTTCATTATAAGGGAGGTATTGTTTCTTATGTGGAATATCTCAACCGCAAAAGAACAGTGATCAATGAAAAACCTATCTTTTTGACTGGGGAAAAGGAGAATGTTCAGGTTGAGATTGCCTTCCAGTATTATGACGGATTTACGGAACG
>JAHIVA010000107.1 GCA_018816985.1 Patescibacteria group bacterium
AAGTCCACTCCCCGCTTTCGGCCTCGCTCCTCGAACCAGGCCTCTTCGGTCAAGGGAGGCGGCACCAGTTGATCCTGATCTTTATGAAGCAGCCGGACGGCCTCCGCGGGACAGGTGGTGATGCAAAGACCGCAGCCGATGCAGCGATCACGGATGATCCGATAGGCATCCTCCCCTTCTTCGATGGCCCCCACCTGACAGCGCTTATCCGAACACAGACCGCAACTGAGGCACTTCTCCGGATCGATCTCGGCGTAGTAATGGGAATTGACGACCTCCGCAGCCGGTATGCCCAATTCGTTGATCGCACGCAGGACCCCGCAGCAGCATTTGCAGCAATTGCAAATGTATATAGGACCATACTGCACATTGCCGCTCAGGTGGACGAGACCCTCCTCTTCCGTCTTCTTAAGCAGCTCGTAGGCCTCACCCTTGGAAATGACACGCCCCTGAGGGGAGTTGTCGAAAATTCCGGGTATCGGAGCAATGGCGAGACACACCTGCAGGGGCCGGTCGCACGGTTTATCCAACAGGCCCTGCTCTTTTTTGCAGATGCAATCGTTGACAAGAAAAGACTGGCCGTTCTCGATCACGGAGGAGACCTTTTCATAAGGCAGGGGCTCTTCCCTCTCCGAGATCTGCTCCTCGATGGCCAGCACCTGCATCAGCGGCGGCGCCGTGGAAAAGAACTGTTTTCCGAAGACCGGCCCGTACTCCTCATTCAGTTCGGCGAACTCCCGATCCAGGCGTCCCAGCTGAAATTCATAGATTCCAAAGGCCCAGGGCAGCATCTTGAAGTATCTTGTCCTCCCCAGCTTGGTCCTGAAGAGCTGCCCCGATTTCGCCATGGAAATGAGCATCTCCTTCAAACCTTCCAAAGGGCGTCCCGTGCGCTGGGCGATTTCTTCCACCGTCTCGAAGGTCAGCCTCATGTCGCAAAAAAGATCGGCCTGCTCCGGTGTAAAGATCTTCTTGAGGAGCTTGATCTCCACGCCGCTTTCCGTCGCAGGAAATCCATTGGGCAGGGTATCGAGCACCTTGGCTACTTTTTTGTAGATTGCATCATCCATATTCATCCTCCTGGCCGTGGGGACCCCCGGGCGGGTCAGTTTCTCCGCGTACCCTTTTTCGCTGATTCGAAAAACCCTTGTTTCAGCTTCGCCAACTGAAGCCGGATCTCCTCGAACTTCTCGCTGCGCATCGGCAAGCCCCGGATCATATCGATGATCAACCGGTGTGGCGATGCCGGCTTCGTTTCTGCATCCAAGATTTCTGTGACCACGGCCGCCGTATCGGGTGCGGCGATCATGGCCATATCGCGCCCCAACAGCCGGATGCCGGCCAACCGGGTGTCGAACGCCTCCTCTGCGAGCAGATTCCGTTCTCGATCATACAGCCTCTCCAGGTTTCCGGCTTGGTCGTATTGCTGCATGATCAGAACGAGATCCTCCGCATCCTTGCTGCGCTCGGGATATCGGTCAGCCCAGGAAATGACCTTCAGCAGCGCCAGGCTCGGAAGGGTCGGCAGTCTGATATCGAGTTCGGGATCGGAGTTCAGTCTCGCTGTTATAGAGGATTCGTAAGCCTCATCAAAACCCACGACGCTCATGAATATCACATGCTCGGGCGGCCAACTGATCCTCTGTCGTTCATCCCCGATGGCGCCAAAAGGAACGATATCGATCAACAAATCGTCGAAACGGAACCTTTGCGGTTCCCGCGTGGAAGCGAAACGTCCGGCAGCAATCAGGGCATTCGTCAATCGGTCAAACTGTTCCCAGCCGGCAACCTTGATTCCCAAATCGATATCCCGCGTCAGCCGAGAAGGTTCTATCCCGTAACCATGTTTCAGGATCAGGTCTCTTGCCGTGGCGCCCACGACAAAGAAGGGAATTTTCAAGGCGTCTGCCTCTTTCTTCAAAGCGGAAAAGGCGTTGATTGTCGGCTGATCAATTTTCCCCGACCAGTCGAAGAAGATGCTGCTCATAGATCATCCTGGCGGTCTCGATGTTTCTCTGATTCCCCGTCGCCAGCAGGTCGGCGTAAACGAGGATCGGGTGCACCAGCGCTTCCTCCGGCCTCTTCTCGAAAGGTTTCCAAAAGCGTTCGAGGATTTCCACGTCGCCCGCGGCATCTTTCCGGAGTCGGTTTTCGAGCAGCAACGGATTGAGCTCCTGTGCGGTCGTATAGATCGTCAGGAGTTGGGGATTCAGATAATCGGTCATCCGAGCCGCGGCGACTTCTCCTCCCCATTGCGCCTTCAGGGGATCCAGGTTTTTCCCCCGCCACCAATCGAGCTCCCCCCGGTAACGCCCAATCATCTGTCGGGGCCGCAGCTGTTCCGGATAGGCCGTAACCCATCGCTGTAACAAAAGGTCTTTCCGGATGAGTCGATATCCCTCTTTTCCCATGGCCAGGAGGAAACCCAGTTCCTTCAGTTCTCTGATGATCCAATCGACAGTCCCAAGTGCGACGCCGGCAGCTGCGGCAATCTCCCGGAACGTCCGGTTTTCCAACCCAGGATTGCAGAGAAGGATAAAAATCAGCCTGAGGCCGGCGGCTTTGAAGGCCCTTTTGGCCTGTCCATCCCGAGGCAGCTCTGTCGGTCTGTTCCCCTTGATGAACACATATAGAGGCGGCTGATTGAGAAACGCATTGCCGGCGGCATCGATGAATTCCAGACCGTCCGCACGCAATTGCTCCACCATCTGCGGATTGACGTACTTCGCGACGATCAGAAGGGGATGCGGCAGGCGCTCCCTGCCCATGAGCAACAGAAGCCGGTTCGTTTTCGTGACCGTGGTCTTGATTTCGGCGAAATAA
>JAHIVA010000012.1 GCA_018816985.1 Patescibacteria group bacterium
GAATAAAGCCAGTAATGCTATATATTGCGGAGTACCGAAGTCTATTACGAATAACCGTTATCCGGACACTTGGTATCAGGGAGAAGTTTCTTTTTCAGATCAAATTTGGAAAATAGATATTAAAACTGAAAGTGCAACCTTACTTCTGGATCCAATTACTATTAGTGGGGAAGATATTGATAGTATTAAATTAATGCTAGATAGTAATGAAAATTATTTATTTTTTATAAATAAAAAAGATTCTTTTCTTTGGGAATTTAACCTTAAATAGTCCCAGTATATTTAATTACTACTCGACGATCACGCCCTACCCCCATAGATTCAGTTTTGAGGTCATTTGCTTCGGATAAAAATTCATGGACAATCCTACGCTCAAAAGCAGACATTGGATCCACTTCTATGTTTGATTTAAAATATCTTGCCCTTTCCGACATCATATGCGCAATAGCACGAATATTTTCAATATGTTTTTTTTGAAAACCATTTATATCAACAATAATACCCAATCCTTGTTGTCCCCCCAAGTTAGACTTAGGGGAATCCCCTAAGTCTAACTTGGGGGGAGTTTTAGCTTCTAAAATTCTATGAATTAAATGACTTAAGGCACGTAGTCCTTCACCCTCATGTGAGGTAAAAAAATGAGGCTCACTCACTTCTGCTGAAAACCAAAGATTCCTGGGCTCATCTTCAATAATTGAAATTTCATTTAATTTTACCGTGGTTTTTTCAATTAATTCTTTTATTAAATTTTGAATTTCTTCTTTTTTCATACTTTCCTTTTTTCATATTTTCTAAAAATATTTTCTATTTAATTACAATTTTGAAATTTTTTTCCTTTTTAACATAAATCTGCTGGCCCACCATAAAGAGATTACTAGTAATCCAATAAAGAGCTACTGCTCCAGAAATACTATAAGCAATAAAAGCAATGATAAATGGAAAAATATATTTCATTTGCATACCCATACTTTTAGTAAAATTATCTGAAAAAGAAGAACCAGTACTTGAAGAGACGACTGGTTTTGGCATAAAATATGCCTGTAAATATTGAGAAATTCCAGCCAAAATTGCTAAAACTAAACTTTTTTGAGTAATATCAAGGAAACCGAGAAAAATCATATTAATATGAGGAGGAGTTGGGATAAAAGAATAAAGAAATCCGCCTTCAAAATTTATTCCTTTTAAAAAGACAAAATATAAAGCAAAAATAACTGGAATTTGAATTAAAACCAAAAGACAGCCTGAAAAAGGATTAGTATTGTGTTTTTTATATAAATCGAAAGTTTGTCTAGCTTGCTCTTCTTTAGAAACACCGCTAGCCTTTATTTTATTAATCTCTGGGGCTAAAATGTTCATCTCCGCCTGTCCTTCAATAGATTTTTGAGATAAGGGGAAAAGAACTATTTTAACCAGAATAGTTAAAATAATAACAGCTATTCCAACATCTCCTCCGGGGACAATAGACACTAAAAAAGCCAAGGCGTTTAATAATGGCTGATATAAGATAGTATTCCAAATATTTAGCATTTACCTATTCTATACGAAAATCTATAAAAATCAAAGCTTTCCCGAAAACGGACATAAAGGATTCCCTTATGTCCATCTTTGAAAAAAATTATTTTACTGGATCAATATGATTTTTCTGCCATGGATGACAACAAAGAATACGTAAAAATCCCAAATAAATTCCTTTTACTACACCATATTTTTCAATAGCTTGTTTAGTATATTCAGAACAAGTAGGATAAAATACGCAACTTGACTTAGAAAAAATAGAAATATTTTTTTGATAAAAATTAATTAATTTTTGCAAGTATTGTTTTAATTTCATTTTCAAGTATGGAAATATCCTCTTGATATTTTTTAAAAACAAAGGCACCTACTAAACCGGAAGGGAATTGATCTAAATATTTTCCTAAAACAGAATACCCCCGTCTTCTAAGTAAATTCCTTTTAACCGCCAACTTGGCCACACTCTTGGGCGCAATAAAAGAAATTTTTACTTCTTTATTATTATTCTTTAAATATTTAAAGGTTAAATTGGGGGATATAAGAAATTTTCCTTGTTTAAAAAGCAAGTCTATGTCTTTCTTATCAGCTCTTTTCTCTTTAGGGAGCATACTAAACAGCTAATTTCTTTCTACCTTTTTGACGTCTTCTTTTTAAGACCCTTTTCCCAGTTTTTATTTTAGATCTAACTAAAAACCCATGAGACTTAGCCCTTTTTCTTTTTTTAGGTTGATATGTTTGTGACATAAAGTTATTCTATAATATTCTTACCTAAAAATCAAATTCCTTTCGTTCTTTTCCACAGCTTATCAACAGAGTTAATAAGCTTTTGAAAGTATCTTCTATTTTAGAATATAGTATAATACAAAACTATGAATACAAAACAATTATGGAAAAACTGCTTGACGAAAATTGAGTCCATAATATCAAAAGCAAATTTTAGTACTTGGTTCAAGAATACATCCATTATAAAAGAGGAGACTGGAATTATCTATATCGGAGTACCAAATGAATTTGTCCGTGATTGGCTTATAAATAAATACCATAAACTCATAACCAAAACCATTACGGAAACCTATGAAAATATGCGCGCGGTAGAATATGTAATTACAAAAACAGAAAATCCTAAGCAAGAAATAACAACAGAAAACGAAACCATTGCAAAAGAGCTACCTTTAAAAGATTTATATATAAATCCAGAAAACAACTTGAACCCACGTTATCATTTTAATTCTTTTATTGTTGGAGCTTTTAATGAACTTGCCTATGCGGCCGCTCAAGCAATCATAGACTCACCTGGAACTAAATATAATCCATTTTTTGTCTATGGGAGCACTGGCCTTGGAAAAACACACTTAATTCAGGCTGTAGGGAATTCAATTAAAGACAAATACCCAGATAAAAAAGTGCATTATATGACCTTAGAAAAATTTGCAACAGATTTTATAAATTCCCTACAAAACAATAAAGCAAATTCTTTTAAAGAAAAATACCGAAAATATGATCTTTTAATTATAGATGATATTCAATTCATTGGAAAAATGGAAAAAATCCAAGAAGAACTTTTCCATACTTTTAATACTTTTTATGAAAACAATAAGCAAATTATTTTTTCTTCAGACAAACACCCTAATTATATTCCGGAATTGGCAGACCGTTTAAAGTCTCGCTTTGCGGCCGGGATGATAGTAGATGTCTCTGAACCAGAATATGAATCTCGTCTTGCAATCTTAAAAGTAAAACTTCAAGAACTTAATATTATTTTAGGGGAAGATTTAATTGAATATGTAGCAGCATCCGTGCAAGGAAATATCCGCGAGCTTGAAGGAAGTTTAAATCTTATTGTTTGCCAATATCGCTTAAAAAACAAGGCTCCAGCCCTTTTGGAAGTCAAAAATCTCCTAAAAAACAATATGAAACCAAAGAAAAACATGGCAATAAAAGATGTAGTAAAAATTGTAGCGGAGTATTATAAATTAGAAGAAGCGTCAGTTTATGAAAAAACTAGAAAAAAAGAAATAGTTAAAACTAGGCAAATTATAATGTATTTACTTCGGGAAGATTTTAGTGTTTCTTATCCCTTAATTGGTCAAAAACTAGGAGGAAAAGACCACACCACTGTTATGCACTCATGTGTAAAAATAAAAGAAGATTTAAAAAATGATTCACAATTAATACAAGAATTAGAACAAATAAGAGTTATGTTTAAATAGTTATCAGATAGTTACTAGACTTAAATTAAAATAAAATTAAACAAAAAAACAACAACCATTAACCTAAAACATATTTATCCACTTATTAACACAACTAATATTATTAATAAATTAAATATATAAAATATAAACATATGAAACTAGAATGCTCAGTGGAAAAAATAAAAAATGCAATTTCTCAAGTAGAAAGAGTTACTGGTAAGAATTTAACCTTACCAATATTAAATTCAGTTTTATTAATTGCCTCAGGTAATTTACTAAAACTTAGAGCCACTAATTTAAGTCTTGGGGTAGAAATTGAAATTCCCGCAAAAATAGAAAAAGAGGGAGTTTTAGCTATCCCTGGTACAACCCTAAATGCTGTTTTCTCTAATATTTCTCAAAATGAAAACATTCAAATTGAAGAACAAAATGGAAATTTATTAATTAAAACAAAAAAAAGTCAAATAAAATTAAAAAGTCAGCCCCATGAAGATTTTCCAACTATTCCAAGAGTTAAAGGTAGTAATTTTGAGATAGAATCAAGTAAATTAATTGATGGCATTAAGTCAGTTTTTTACAGTTCTTCATTTTCTGATATAAAACCAGAAATTTCAAGTGTTTTTATTTATACCCATGATAATAATTTAGTTTTTGTTTCCACAGATTCTTTTCGATTAGCTGAAAAAAAAATTAAAATAAAGGAGTTGGAGGAAATTTTAGGTATTCTTATTCCTTATAAAAACATTGGAGAGATATTGAAGGTTTTTGGAGAATTAAAAGGGATGATAAGAGTATGTTTTAATAAAAATCAAATTTCTTTTTCTGCAGATAACCTTTATCTGACTTCTAGAATAATTGATGGAATTTTCCCAGATTACAAACAAATTATTCCCAAAGATTCTTTAACCGAAGTAGTAGTTTTGAAACAAGATTTATTAAATGCGTTAAAACTTTCGAATATTTTTTCGGATAAATTTAATCAGGTAAATTTAAAAATTTCACCCAAAGAAAAAATTTTTGAACTTTCTTCTGCTAATAATGATATTGGAGAAAATAAAACATATTTAGATGCTGTCGTTAAAGGAGAAAATATTGAACTTGGTTTTAATTATAAATATTTCTTGGACTGTTTCCAGTCAATTAATACTGATAGTGTTTCTATAAAATTATCCGGCATCTCTCGTGCTATGGTTATTTCTTCTGTTTCCGATTTATCTTTTACTTATCTTATAATGCCCTTTAATAGGTAAAATGATTGAGATTAAAGATTTATTAATTAGGTTTGATAAACTTTTACTTTCTGAAGAAGTTAAAAAGGAATTTATCAAAAACACAATTTCTGAAATTATTGGGATAAAGATAAAAAGCCAGGATATAAAAATAAAAAATAATGTAATTTATTTAAACATTAAACCAATTTATAAAAATGAAATTTTTATAAAAAAAGATTTAATTTTTTCCAAGTTTCAAGAATCTTTTGGAAAAAAAATTCCCACTACTGTACTTTGAAACTTATATTTGTTTGATTTTTATTATAGACTGTGTCATACACAATTATTTCTAATTCATTATTATTTTGTAAATTTTCCAAATCTTTTGCGGTGAAAGAAAAATTAAAAGGTGGCTTAAGGGTATCTAAATAAACATTATTTATAAAAATATCTATTTTTTGTAGAGGGAAAACACCAAAACTTGAAATTTTTAAGTTTATTTTTTGATCCGGAGAATAATTTGTTTTATCGTTTGGTTCAATAATTGAGATTATTGGCTGATTAGAAATGGTGTGGATATTATCTACTGCCGTTGGTTTCTCACTCCAGGTTGTTATTTGATATTTGTTTTTATTTTGTGCCCACCAATTTTGGACTGGGATTTCCCAATGGTTAAATTGATAGTTATTGGCTGGGTTTGCGGGGGCTGGGCCTAAAATATTATTTCGATCTACCCAATATAAAATGGAATGCACATTGGTTATTATTTTTTCTTGTAAAGTTTCTGGTGGAGTGTTGGAAGTAGCCAAAAGACCAGAAATTTTATCAATGAAAAAATTTTCATTTCCTTGCCAAAATCCACGAAGAACTGGTTTTACTTTTATTAAATCAGTCTCTAGATTTGGTTTTTCAAAATTCTCAGCAGGAAGTATTTTTAACGCTTCTGTTATAAATTTATTCCAAATTGGCCCTGCGACGGCCGATCCTCCTTTTTTCATTGGCTGATTGTCATTATTTCCAGCCCAAACACCCACAGTAATAGATGGAGTATAACCAATTGTCCAGGCATCCTTGTTATTATTTGTCGTTCCGGTCTTTACTGCAACATCTTTGTTTGGAATATATAAAATAGAGTGCGCGCCAAAAGTTGGTTCTCGGGCCTTTTCATCTGAAAGAAGATCTGAAATAATTAAAGCAGTATTTTTAGGTAAAATTTCTTGTGGATTTGGATTATATTGTTCTAAAATATTACCATTTAAATCTTCTACTTTTAAAATTCCAGTATATGGATTTCTAACACCGTCATTTGCAAAAACTCCATAAGCAGAAGTCATATCAAGCAAAGAAACTTCACCCCCTCCAATTACTAGTGTTAATCCATATTGGTTACTGTCTTTTAAAGTGCTAATTCCCATACTCTCGGCTGTTTTCAAGGAGTCGGGAAGTCCTGTTAAATAAAAAAGTTTTACTGCCACAATGTTGATTGATTGTGCTAGAGCATCTCGTAGGTTCATTGGGCCACGATATTTTTCATCATAATTACTGGGCATATAACAATCTGCCTGATTGTGTCCCGGTAAGGCATTACCATAAGGGTCGCAGGTTGTTTGAAATTCAGTTGGTAGGTCAAATAGCACTGTGTCTGGAGTAAAGCCCTTATTGAAGGCGGTAGCGTAAATAAAAGGCTTAAAAGAGGACCCTGGTTGTCTATCAGCTGTCGCTACATTAAAATTTCCGTCAATATTTTTATCAAAATAGTCTCTGGAACCTACCATAGTTAAAATTTGTCCTGTTTTTGGATCAATTGCCACTAAACTAGCATTACTTCCATCCCAATCTTTTTCATTCTTTAGCGCGCCTTCTTTGACAATTTGCTCGGCTTTGGCCTGCAGGTCGGCATCAATCGTAGTGATAACTTTTAGCCCGCCTCCATCTACTACATCATTTCCATATTTTTGTTCCAGATAATCTTTGATAAAAAAAACAAAATGTGGAGCTTTAATACCTCCAGTTACCCGAGGAGCAAAAACCACTATTTCATTTTTTGCCTGATCGTATTCTTTTTGACTAATGAAATTGAGTTCTAGCATTCTTCCTAGCACTAGATTCTTTCTGTCTTCTAGTTTGTCTTTATTTTTTCCATAAGGCGAAAGAACTGTTGGAGATTGGGGGATTGAAGCTAAATAGGCTGCTTCTGCCAAAGTCAGATTGGTGGCGTTTTTATTAAAATAAGTGTTGCTGGCCATTTCAATGCCGTAAATATTTCCTCCGTAAGGGATTTCATTTAAATAAGCTTCTAGAATTTTTTCTTTAGGCATTGAGTTGTCTATTTTTATTGCCAAAACCCATTCCTTTATTTTTCTGATATATTTAGCGAAACCACTACTATTGGTGAGGAGAGTATTTTTAACTAATTGTTGGGTAATGGTTGAGCCACCCCCACCTATTCCAATGTGGGATAAATTGGAAAAAATAGCACGAATGATAGAAGTTATGCGAATTCCCTTGTGATTATAAAATTCAGAGTCCTCAATGGCCACAGTGGCATTTTTTATACTGGCACTCATTTGTTCAAAAGGGATATATGTCCTTTTTATATCTTGATGGATATCATAAAGTAAAATTTTTCCTGTGCGGTCGTAAATTTGAGTAGAGTTTTCCACTTTTCTATTTTCAAAAGAATGAAAGTCGGGTATTTCTAAAGAAGAGAGCATAATAATAATTATTCCCAACATTATAATAAAAATACCAGCGCCAAGCAGGATTAGATTTTTTAAATATTTTCTATTTTTGAATATTTTCTTCACTATTTCAATCATAGCAGAAAATATGTTAGAATTCGAATATGAATGTAATAACTGATGAGAAAAAAATCGAAGAAATTTTAACCCGAGGGGTAGAAGACGTTTTTATAAAAGAAGACTTAAGAAGAAAGCTTTCTTCTGGAAAACAACTGCGAATCAAGCTTGGCATAGACCCAACGAGCCCGTATATCCACCTTGGGCGGGCTGTGACTCTTTTAAAACTTAAAGCTTTTCAGGACTTAGGGCATCATCTTGTCCTTATTATTGGTGATTTTACTGCAAAAATTGGAGACCCTTCAGATAAACTGGAAAAAAGACCAATGTTAAGTGACGAGCAAATTAGTATTAACTTAAAAAAATACTTAGAGCAAATTGCTCTTGTTTTGGATATAAAAAATGTGGAGGTTAGATATAACTCTGAGTGGTTAAGAGGAATGAGTATTCCGGAGATAGGCCAACTATTAGAATGTTTTACCGTGCAACAAATGACTAAAAGAAGAAATTTCAAAAAAAGACTAGATGCTGGCGAAGATGTTTTTATGGTTGAATTTATGTACCCTGCTTTGCAGGGATATGATAGCGTAGCTGTTAAAGCGGATGTTGAAATAGGAGGATTTGATCAACTTTTTAATTTAAAAGCCGGGAGAACCGTCCAGAAAAGATATGGTCAACAAGAACAAGATATTATGGTTCTCGCTATGCTTGAGGGGACAGATGGAAGAAAAATGTCTTCATCTTGGGGTAATATAATTTCTGTTATTGATGTCCCTGATGAAATGTTTGGAAAAATTATGTCACTAAAAGATGAACTTATTACTAAATATTTTTTACTTACAACCAATGTGGGAATAGGTGAGATAAGGAAAATAGAGGAGTCTTTAAAAGAAGGGAAAAATCCAATGCTTCTAAAGAAAAAGTTAGCGAAAGAATTAGTTTCTTTTTATCATGGAGAAAAAAAGGCAAAAGAAGCCGAAGAAAATTTTATAAACACTTTTCAAAAAAAAGAAATTCCCGAAGAAATGGAGGAAATAAAAGTTAAAGTAGGAGAGTTGTTAAGTGAAGTTTTGGTGAAAAACAAAATTTTATCTTCTAAAAGTGAGTGGCGACGGTTGGTTTTAGAAAAGGCTGTTCATGATTTAATTAAAAAAGAAAATATTTCAGATGTTAATTTAAAGATTTCAAAAAATTTAACTTTAAAAATTGGTAAAAAAAGATTTGTAAAAGTTTTAATAAAATAAAAACAACCAGGTCCTACCTAGTTGTTTTTATTTTATTAACTATCTCTATCTGGGTCTTCTTCATCTAAACCAAAATCATTTATTTCTTCCGGTACATCAAGCGGTTCATCTTCATCAACTCCTAGCCTAAAATTCCCACTTATTTCCTCATCCTCATCATACATAAAAAATATTTATTTTTTATTAAAACCTGATAATGCCTCCTTTGTAACAAAATCTAAAAAAGTTGGCAATAGCAAATGTGGATAAGTTATTTTTTTAAACATGCGAAAGCGGTTAAGGCAATTGCAATAGCGTCCAATTCATCGTCGGATTTTTTATTTTTATCTACTTTTACTAATATTTTAACCATTTTTATTACCTGTTCTTTATTGGCTCTGCCATAACCTGTAGTGGCTATTTTTATTTGCGGGGGAGAAGCCTCGAATACTTCTAATCCGGCACGGGTAGCTTCATAAATAATCACTCCGCGCGCTTCCGCGACTTGCATTACGGTTTTATGGTTGGTATTCAAAAACAAAGTTTCAATAGAGAGAACTTCCGGCTTAAGTTTTTTTATTATTTCTTTAACTTCTTCTCCGATTAAAAATAATCGTTCATTAAATTCCAGTTTGGCGGAAGTTTTAAAGCATTCTGAAAAAAGCACACACTCCTTACTGTGTTTGTTTTTCTCCAACACCGCTATTCCCAATCTTTCATATCCGGGGTCTATCCCTAAAATTCTCATAAGTTGATTTTAGCATTTTTCCCCTGCCTGCAGGGTAGTGAGCTTCGCTCTACTACCCTGTGGATAACTTTTTTGCATTTTGGGGTAGTTATAGATATCATTAAAACAAATGTCAGGAGCCTCTCTCGGGTGTTCCGAGAAACAAGAGGTTCCCTTTTGAAAAACAAGGAGGTGTGCTATGAAGAAAATTAGTACCATCGGGGTGGTTAAGGACAGTGGGCTTCAACCGGCAGCGACGCTGATCACCACCAGTCTATAGCGTACTGCCCGGGTTTTACCATGGTTCGGGGAGGGTCTCAAAAGACCTCCCCACCATGCAATCAAGCCGTTTGTTAAGGCTTATCTAGATTATTTTAGAAAGATCACTGACAGCGGCTTTTTCTTTTTGCCTTTTTCCAAAGAGAGTCTTAGAATTCCCGCATATGCAGAAATCTTAAGCAAGCGATTACAAAAGTTTTCCACAGCCAGGCTTGCATCCAAGTTTATCTTAAGTTAAACTTTATATATGTCTACAAAAACAAGTATTATTGGTTTTAAAGATCTTCGCCTAAATGCAGATAAATACATAAAGGCCATTGCCCAGGGCAAGTCTTTTACTGTTGTCCGTCGTTCCAAACCCATTTTTAA
>JAHIVA010000059.1 GCA_018816985.1 Patescibacteria group bacterium
ACCTGAGCCAGAACCTGAGCCAGAACCTGAGCCAGAACCTGAGCCAGAACCTGAGCCAGAACCTGAGCCAGCTGACACGACCTCTCCGAATATTCCCACCATTACCACTACCTCCCACGCGGTAAACACGGACAGTATTAGTATTACTGGCACAGCTGAAATAGATTCAATTGTTACAATTACTGGAGGGGAGAGTGAAGCAAATGGAGTGGCGACTGATGGGAATTATTCCATTGCAGTTCCTTTAAATAAAAACACGGTGAATACTTTAAATGTAACGGCAGCCGATGCGTCAAATAACACAAGTGACTCAGTTAGTATTTTAATCACTCATGATAATATTCCACCCGTCCTTACTCCGATTAACTCTGGTTCCAATGGTTTTGTTCGCGTAGTGGTAGTTGGTGGGTCTTTTTTCTTGATAGTTTCAGCTGATGCGTCTTACTATGTCGACGGAGGTAGTACGATCAATGGAGTTCCAATATCCAGCCTTTCTCGTTATGGAAATAACCATTATGATTTTTTTCACACTGTTACTTTGGGTGAACCAGATAGGCTTTCCGGCGCTACTCCGATAAGCATTGTTTTAACCGACGAAGCGGGTAATTCCAATGAACCATACACATTATCTTCTTCTTTCTTTATTCCGACAATTAACGGGCATGAGCCTGCCTCCGTTACGCAAGTTTTTCCCACTTTCACAAGTGATGGCAAATTTACAGAAGATGTTTACTTGCCTTGTGTTAGTAATTCTGGTTATTTTCAAATGTATTATGAAAAAGACAGTGATTTAAAATTTAACCCTATTAAGTATTATAGCGCTTCTCTTTCTGTTGTTTGCCCAGGTGGCCAGATGAAAACAGAAATGACCAGCGGGCGTGGTTTCGAAGATTTTTCTTATCCAGCTGGCTATTATAAGCCAGTCGAAGGCTGGTATTATGGAATTGTTTCCATAGATAATTTAACTTGTGGAATGGCGCAAGCGAATCATATATGTGATGCCAGGAAAAAAATTCAATCCTTTTTCCGTTTACATAGGGATGCGGATGGTGTTTGGTCTGATTCTGTCGATTAAGTTCTTAACAATTAAAGTTTTGAACTCTGTTTTTAGATATGATATACTTTTTATATGTTTGAAATAATTTTTAAAATTTGGTGGATGATTGGTATTTTACCTTTTCTTCTTTTTATGGAAGGAAGTAAGAGGTTTGCAAGTTTTTTGAAGAAAAAAAATATCTATCATCACTGGAATATTTTGCATTCTCTAATTATTCTTTTAATTATTGTTTTAATTGTTTTATGGGCAAACGGGTTTCGATAATTTTATGATAACAAAACATTTTTTTAAATGTTTAGTGATTTTTCTAGTTTTGATAATCTTAGGGTTAATTGGGGTTGCTTTGTTTGCAAAATAAGGTATTTATGTTATATTATGTTTACCGCAAAGAAGATAGGTTTACCCTGAGCATAGTCGAAGGGCAGTAAAAATTTCCTATTTAGTGGGTCGATATCTTTGACGGCGGAAGCCGTTTTTTTAGTGGAAAAAAGTTTTTAAACAATCAATTATGTTACAAAAATCAAAAAAAGAAGAAATGATTAAAGAACTGGAGGGAGTAATTAAAAGCTCGGAATCTCTGGTTTTTGTTAATTTTCATGGTTTAAAAGTAAGTGACGAAACCGTGCTTCGCAGAAATCTTCGAGAAGAGGGGGTGAGTTATAAAGTAGGAAGAAAGACATTGCTGGCTCGGGCATTAAAAGGAAAAGCCGAAGGAGAAATTCCAGAGCTTGCTGGTGAAGTGGCTATTGCCTATTCCAAAGATGCTATTTCTTCACCTCGAGAAATATATAATTTTCAAAAAAATCACAAAGGAATTTTGAGTATCCTAGGTGGTATTTTTGAAGGTAAATTTATCAGTGGAGAGAAAATGACGGAAATAGCTATGATCCCAAGTCGGGAAGTTCTCTACGCGCAGTTTGTTAATCTCATCAATTCTCCAATTCAGCGTTTAGCATTTGTTTTGAATCAAATTGCAAAGTCGAAATCTTAATTATTAATTAATTAGTGCTCAATAAAAATATTATGGAAAAATTTAAAGATCTTATAAAACAAATAGAAACAATGTCCGTGCTAGAGCTTCACGAATTAGTTAAAGCTTTGGAAGAAAAGTTTGGTGTATCAGCTGCGGCAGTCGCGGTGGCAGGTAACGGCACAGCAGCTCCGGCCGAAGAAGAAAAAGATGCCTTCAGTGTTGTTCTGGCATCGGCTGGTGAGCAAAAAATCGCGGTGATGAAAATTGTTAAGGAAGCGCTGGGTCTCGGGCTGAAAGATGCTAAGGACTTAGTAGACGCTGCTCCTTCAACCTTAAAAGATGGAATGAAAAAAGCTGAAGCAGAAGATCTAAAAAAGAAAATTGAAGAAGCGGGAGGAAAAGTTGAATTTAAATAGAAAAAGTTGTCGACCTCACAGGTCGACAACTTTTGAGAACTAAAAGAAGAACGCCTGGCGTTCTTCTTTTTAGTGTGGATAACTTTATTTGTTAAGGGTATTTATTTAGAGTATCATATCAGTATATGAAAAAATTTATATCATTTTCTTTTGTTTTTGTTTTATCATTAATTTTATTGGGTTTTAATGCTAATTCTGCCAGTGCGGCTAATTGTGCCCCCGGAGATTTATTTAGTTCAGTCACAGGTCAAGCTTGTGGTAACACCTCAGCAGTCGTTGTATGTTCGCTTGGTGATTTATTTAGTTCAGTTACCGGCCAGCGCTGTACTACTTTTAACGAAATAGACGACTCGCAGGATAGCACTTCACTCATAACGCAATTTAATAATTTATATAAAAGTTATTTTAGAATTGGATTGAGGGGGGACAGCAATGTAAGAGCTTTGCAACAGTTTTTACAAAATGAAGGTTATTACTCCGGTAGAATTGATGGTTCCTATGGCAGAATAACCGATCGAGCGGTTAATCATTTTCGAGATGATTATAGTGTTACCAATACTCAAACTTCCAATCTTTTGCTTATTACTCCTTCTAATCTTCCGAATGCGACAGTTGGCCAATATTACTCAACTAATTTATCTGCCATTGGCGGAACGGGTTCCTATGGTTGGAATACAGGTTCTAATGTTCTTCCATCTGGATTATCTTTTACAATTACAACTTGTCCTACCTCAGGTTCATGTAATCCTACAACTTCAATTATAGGCACTCCTACAATTTCTGGAACTTATACATTTACTTTAACCGTAACTTCTGGTTCTCAATCCGTAAGTAACCAATTTACCTTAATAGTTGATTCGGCAG
>JAHIVA010000060.1 GCA_018816985.1 Patescibacteria group bacterium
AATAGATTTTATTAATCCATCCAATGAAAGATAATGCAACGAGGTTGCTCCAAGAAATTTACGAATTTCTTCTATTGTTTTATGAGCAGCAATTAACTCATTTTGGTTTGGGGTATCCATACCATAAAAATCTGGAAAGCGGATTGGTGGAGAAGAAATTAAAAGGTGTACTTCTTTAGCCCCTGATTTAAAAAATGTTTTTACTAATCTTTTGCAAGTATTTCCTCTTACGATTGAATCATCTATCACAGCTATTTTTTTACCCCTTAAAACGGTCGGCAAAGGTATATGTTTAAGCGCGACGCTTTGACGACGGGACTTTTGGTCAGGTTCAATAAAAGTTCTATGAACATAACGATTTTTAACTAAAGCCATTTCAATTGGGACACCAGACGCCTCGCTATATCCTAAAACTATTGGATTGGCTGTATCCGGCACTGGTACAACAGCATCTACTTTTATTTTAAATTCATTAGCTAAAGTTTTTCCAAAGTTTTTTCTGACTGAATAAATTAATTTACCAGCTAGCACACTGTCTGGCCGAGCAAAATAAACATATTCAAAGATATCGTGTTTGGGATTAGGTTGCACTAATTGGACGCTTTTTATTCCATTTTTATTGATAACAACCATTTCGCCGGGTTTTATTTCTCTCATAAAGGTTGCCCCGATAGTTTGCAGAGCACAGGTTTCTGATGCAACCACATAACCCTGCTCAATTTTTCCCAAAGCCAGTGGACGCATTCCGTAAGCATCCCGCACTGCGACTAATGAATCTTTATTCATCATTACCAATGAAAATGCTCCAGTAATTAAAGGAAAGGCCTTTTCCACAGATTTAGGAAGTGAATTACCTTCTTTTATATAAAAATTTATCGCATCAGTAATTAACTCAGAATCCATTCGATTTTTTTGTAAAGCTTTTTTGAAAGTTAAAAATTTTTCAAGTTCTTTGACGCTTGGTAAATTTCCATTATGAGCCAAAGCAAAAGTGGCATTCTTGCTTATTTTATTGTTTAAAATAGGCTGGGCGTGATCTAATGCTCCACCACCAGAAGTTGAATATCGATTATGTCCAATACCTATATATCCTTTTAAATCTTTTATATTTTTTTCTGTATAAACTTGGGCAACTAGTCCAGCACCTTTGTGTGAATAAAGTTTTTTTCCATCACTAGTAGTTATACCGGATGCTTCTTGTCCTCTATGCTGTAACGCAAATAAAGCAAAAAAAGCTAGTCTAGAAACAGGTAAATTTTTACCGTAAATTCCTACAATTCCACATTTTTCTTTCAACTCACTCATTTATTTTTTAAAATAATTAATAGCATTTTTAAAAATCTGTAAACTCGGACCCTCTTTATGTCCTTTTTTATTCATTTGCCACATTGGATTTTGATGTGAGAACATAGCACGTTCTGGATGAGGCATCATACCAAGCACTCTGCCATTATATGCTAAAACACCAGCAATGTCATGGCTTGATCCGTTTGGATTTTTTTCCAAATTTTGGAAACGACAAATTTCTCCTTTTGTGTAAACAAAAGCAATATCTCCACTTTTTTTCATTTTTTGATATTCTTTTGAAGAAATAACATAATGTCCTTCTCCGTGCGCTATTGGTAATGATATTTTTTTAATATCTTTCAGCCAAGGGCTAAATCCTGTTGCCTCCAAATCTACCCATCTATCCAAATATTTTCCATTTTTATTATAAGTTAAGCCACCCGGTAGAACACCCAGGTTTGTCATAATTTGGAACCCGTTGCAAATACCAATCATTAGAGTGTCGCGAGACAGAAATTCCTTAAGCTCTTTACTTAAATGATTTTTAAATTTATTCGCATAAGCTTTACCACTACCAGTATCATCTCCATAAGAAAATCCTCCGGGAAAAACTAATATTTGGTATTCCAAAAGTATTTTAGGTTTTTTAATTAAATCATTAATGTGCACAATGTCCGCGATAATATTATTTTTTGCACCCGCTAATTCAAAAGCAAATTTTGTTTCTTCTTCACAATTAAGTCCGTAACCTGATAATATTATGATTTTTAGATTTATTTTTCTCATTTCATTTTATTTGAAAAACTATGATAAATGGTGTGTAATTTTTTCACATTTGTCTCAATTATTTTATTTTTACCGTCTGAAATTATTACTTTTCCGTCTTTGGTTACCTTACCCAATTTAGTATAAGGAATATTTTGCATTATTTTTTCGAAGGCTAAAATATTTTTAGGATTAACCGATACAAGAATTCTGCCTTGGCTTTCTGAAAATAATTTTATGTCGGGCAAAATGCAGAACGCCTGGCGTTCTGCATTTTTTGTATTTCTTATATTTTTAATGGAAATATTACATCCAAGCATTCCCCCCACACTAGCTTTAGCCAAGGCAATTCCCAAGCCTCCAGAGGCCACGGAAAGCGAAGAAGCCAACAACTCTTTTTGGATTGCTTTTTCTAAAGCCAAATATGTTTTTTTATTTTTTTCTAAATTAACCTGTGGTACATTATTACCTATAACATTACTTCCCTGTTGTTTTGTAAGTAATTTAAAATATTCTGATGCTCCCAATTCATCATTTGTTTCTCCCAGCAAATAAATTACCTCTCCCTCATTTTTGAATTCCGGAGAAACAGTTTTATAAAAATTAGGCATTACACTAATTGAAGAAATAAGCAATGTGGGGGGTGCGGAAATAGCCACCAATTTTTCCTTTTTATCATAACCCTTAAAATCGTTAAACATACTGTCCTTGCCTGAAATAAATGGTGTGCCATAGCCCACTGCATAGTCATAGCAAGCCTTAGTTGCCTCTACGAGCTCTCTTAGACGTGTTGGATCATTAGATGAACTCCAGCAGAAATTATCCAGAATAGCGAGTTCTGCTAACGTTCCGCCCGCCGAAACAGAGTTTCTGATAGCTGTATCTATAGCGCAAGCTACCATATGATAAGTACTAATATCCCCATAAGAAGGATAAGTGCTAGAAGACAATACCACTCCTTTGTTTGAATTTAAAATCGGGCGAAAAACTTGCGTATCTGTATTTATACGACCCCGACCCGAGAGAGGTTTTAATACCGAAGACCCCTGAACTTCGTGATCGTATTGTTCCGAAACAAAAGAAAATCCATTAATATTTTTACTCCCAAGTAATTTTTCTAAAACTTCAGTGTAAGATTTTTTTATTTTAAGTGTCGGTTCAATATTTTTATGGATAACAGGAAAAGTAGATAAATGATGTTGAGGAAGTCCTTCGTGTAAAAATTCCATATTAATATCCATAATTTTTTTACCTTTATGTTGAACAATACATTTTCCTGAATTGGTAAATTCCCCTATCACTGTCGCCTCTACTCCGCGACTTTTCATCAATTCGGAAAATATTTTCCATTTTTTCTTCGGCACAGATAAGGTCATTCGTTCCTGTGATTCCGAAATCCAAATTTCCCATGGACGTAGCCCTAGATATTTTAATGGGACTTTTTCCAAGGCCACTTTTACTCCTCCACATTCTTTGGCCATTTCTGCTACGGAACAAGAAATTCCTCCGGCACCATTGTCTGTGATACTATTATATAAATTCTTATTACGCGCTTCTTTGACTATCGCATCACTTAATTTTTTCTGCGTGATTGGATCACCGATTTGTACAGCAGTGGCAGGAGAATTTGAATCCATCACTACAGAAGAAAAAGTTGCTCCGTGAATGCCATCTGCCCCAACCTTTCCTCCTAACACCACAACATAATCCCCCGCTCGTGCTTTTTTAATATGGGAAAATTTGCCATTAATCTTTCTTGGAATAATTCCTACAGTTCCAGCGAAGACTAAAGGCTTACCTCTATATCTTTCATCAAATTTTATAAATCCAGAAAGAGTCGGTATGCCTGAACAATTTCCTCCAACATTAATCCCTTTTATTACACCTTCCATAATACGTTTAGGTAGTAACATTTTATTTTTTAAATCTTTATCACGGAAAAGTAACCTTGTGTCATTAGGATAACCAAAACAAAAACCATAAACATTGGCTACCGGCTTAGCACCTAATCCGAAACCAATCGTATCACGGTTTACTCCCACGATGCCCGTAATAGCCCCACCAAATGGATCTAAGGCTGAGGGAGCATTGTGCGTTTCTACCTTGTGTGTTATTAAGTAATCTTTATCAAAAATTATTCCACCGGAATTATCGTTGAAAACAGAAACACAAAAATCATTCTTGCCTTTATTTTTTCTGATTAAATTAGTGGCCCCCTTGATGTATGTTTTATATAAACCGTCCTTAATATTGTCAATCGGATTAGCAAAGATAGTGTGTTTGCAATGTTCGGACCAAGTCTGCGCCAATGATTCAATTTCAATATCAGTCGGATCTCTTTTAAGTTTTTTAAAATGTCCTTGAATTACTTTCATAGAGGCCAAATCAAGAGCGAGTGGTCCGCGACGGAGACCATTTTTTTCTGAGATACCAAGTTTGCCAATTTTTTCTAGTTCAGCATCTGTCGTCCTTAAAAGTGGAACTTTGATGACAGGAATAGTTTTTTTTAAAATTACCCTTGGAACCTTCAAAGGTAAACCTCTTTTTTGTATTTCATTAAAATCTGCGATATAAGAGCGTTCAATTAAGGGATTATATAAAGAAGAAGCAATTTCTTTTAATTTGTTTTTGTTTTTAGAATTATAAATTAGAAAAATTTTAGAAGTATAAACTTCCAAATCCGAATTATTTTTTAGATGGAGTAAGTCAATAATTGTCTCTCGGGTGGTATTCCCAACATTGTCGGTAACTCCCGGTTTGTATCCGATTTCAATAGCATAAGTAAATTTCCCCCTAAGACGGTCTTCGGGGAATTTATTTATAGAAAATTCCTCTAAGATGGGGTTTGTTAGAGCTTCTGCTATTTTAATGATTTTATCATTTCCTAATTTGTGCGAAATTAGATAAGAATTAAAAAAATTAGTTTTACCTTTTGGTGTTATGTATATCCGGGAAATCATAATTGAATATTACAATATATAGACTTTAAAGACAAATATATATTTTTGTGCTATAAATATTCAGTAATGGAAGGTAATTCGATACCAAATAATACAGAAAAAATTACACTAAAACTTTCTTTTAAAAAAGATTTGTTATCTTTGGTTGATATTTATCCCCCAGAAGTATTGAAATTAGTTGAAGACAATGAAAATGTTTTATTGAAAAATTATGAAGCTTGGCAAAAAGTTCTTGTTGTTTTTTCTGAAAAATTAGGAATTAAAGATGTAGATGTTAACGAAATTCCCAATAAACTTGAACGGGTTACTTTTGAACAAGTGCAGGAAACATTATTAGAAAAAAAAATAAAGAAAATTATTTTTGGGATAGCTGGACCCGGAGCGGTTGGCAAAGAAACCATAAAAAATGATCTGGGTTTTGAGATGGTTGTTAATACCACAACTCGACTTAAAAGAAATTATGAAAAAAATAATAAACATTACCATTTTGTTAATATTCCACAATTTAAAGAGATTGAATCTCAAAATGGTTTTGTCGTGAGTATGGAAAGACCCGGCAGGGGTAGTTATGGAATAAGTAAAAAAGATATCAAAAATGTTCTATCGACAGCTGATGTTGTAATGATTGAAGAAAATCCTGAAAATTTAGCAAAATTAGATGATTATCTAAAAACTAACGACCTAGGAAAACTTATTTTAGTTTACATATTGCCTCCATCTCCTATCTTACTTCATTTAGCAGCACGACTTGCGGGCCGATGCCAAAAAACTGGAGAAAATTTTAAATCAGCCATAACATCTACTTTAGGTATTAGACAATTAAATGAATTTAATTCTATATTAGATTCCATAAGAAATGGCAGAAATGTTGTTTTTGTAGTTAACGACAATGAAAAACGTGCAACCGCAAGAATAAAGACTTTAATTTAAATAATAGGTTAAATACATGACAAACATTGCAATAATTGGGGGAGGCACTGGAAGCTATACCGTTTTATCTGGTTTAAAAAATTTACCGGATGTTTCTTTAACTGCTATTGTTTCTATGGCTGATGATGGTGGTTCGACAGGAGTCTTAATGGACGAATTGGGTGTTTTACCTCCAGGAGATGCCAGGCAATGTTTAGTTGCACTTTCTGAACACAGTGACATTGTACGTAAACTAATAAATTATAGATTTAGTGAAGGAAATTTAAAGGGGCATAATTTCGGAAATATTTTTTTAGCTGCCTTGGAAAAAGTTACAGGTGATTTTGTAAAAGGAGTAGAGGTTGCTTCGGAAATTCTAAAGGTTAAGGGCAATGTGATTCCCATTACGAACAATAAGGCAAATTTATCCATATTGCTTCCCAATGGAAAATTAATTGAAGGAGAAAATGAAATTAACCATTCAGATTTCCAACATGTTGGTATTAAAAAAATTTTTTATAAAAACAATAATGTAGAGTTGAACAAACGTGCCCGTGAGACAATATTAAAAGCCGATTACATTATTCTTGGTCCAGGAAATTATTACTGTTCGATTATTCCAAATCTTATTGTTAACGATTTTAGAAAAACAATTCTGAAAAGTAAGGCAAAAATAATTTTACCAATTAATCTTACAAATAAATTAGGTCACACCATGGGCTGGAAAGTCAGTACATATGTGAATGATATAGAAAAATACCTTGGGAAATTAGTTGATATTATTTTAGTAAATAACGAAATACCATCCAAGGAACAAATAGAAAGGTATAAACTAAAAGAAGGTAATGAAGTGCTTACGCCCGACGACTTTAAAGACAATCGTGTGATTAGGGCTCCTATCCTGTCTCATGTAGTTTTTGACAAGAACCCCTCAGATGTAATTTCAAACATGAGAGCATTTATTCGCCACGACTCGGAAAAATTAGCAAAGTGCATTAATAAAATTATAAATAAATAAAATGAAATTCATTTTTGATTTTGACGATGTTTTGTTTTATAACACAAAGCAACTTAAAGAACATATGTATATATGTCTAGAAAAAGTAGGAGTATCTCGCAATATAGTTGAACCATATTATACAGAAGCTCGGAAAAAAGAATTTTCTTTAAAAAATCTTATCTCTTCTTTGGTTGCTCGCGAAAATATAAAACAAATAAACATAAAAGATATTTGTGAAGAAATAATGAATGAGTGTAAAAATTTTGTAAACAAAGAACTGCTGGAGGTTATAAAAAAAATAGGTAAGGAAAATTGTTTTCTTATTAGTTATGGCCAAGAGAAATTTCAACAAGAAAAAATAAAAAGAACTAGTGTCGCTTCCCTCTTTTCTAAAATTATTATAGTTCAAGAAAGCAAAAAAGAAGCGGTAGAAAAAATATGCGCTAGGTACAAAGATGAAGAAGTGATTTTTATTGACGACAAAGCTCATCATTTTAAAGATTTGGATTTTAAAAAATATCCAAATTTAAAGACTATTCTTTATGACGAACAGGGTCTAAAAAAACTTTTCTCTATTTTACCTCAGTAGTAAGTAGTGGTTCAGTGTTAGCTAGGGTGATGTTAAATCGTATACTGCCAATGGTTTGGCCTTGCTTGGTTTTAATATTTACCCGCCATTTACCAGATGCTAAATTAAAGCGTCTGGAATATGTGCGAAAACCTCCGTCCCTCCCCCCAATAACAGATAAGTTTATTACACTTTCGGTCACCCACTTATTTTGTATCTCATTGTAATGTTGCCATTCATGAAGGATTGTCAGATTGAGATTTTTCGGAGAAAAGATAGCGCTAAAAGCGTAAACCGGTTTTCCGGGAACTTCGTTAAAATTTGGATACAAATTAAAATATCCTTTCCATCCATAATCTTCGTAAGTAACATTGTAGTTCCCTTCTATATTTTTTTCT
>JAHIVA010000132.1 GCA_018816985.1 Patescibacteria group bacterium
CGGCGACACGTCTTCAACGCAAATTTATTCCGGAAATATCCTAGCTCGCATCAACAACAGCTTTGATCTCGGTTCAGCCACACGGTCATGGGCGAATGTCTATGCTTCCGGCACGGCTTATGTCGCAACCGATGTGAAAGTCGGCGGAGTTTCAGTATGTCTCCAGAACGGCACGAACTGCCCGGCAGGAGCAACAACAGACCTTAATTGGACATACAACCTTGGTAATGACATTGTCCATAATGCAACCCCGACCACTGACATTGTGATAGGTGGATACAGTGCGGCTTCGGCTCCGGTATTCTTTTCCCTCATTGGAACGTCCGCCTCATCCAATCGTCTGATCCTCGGACAGAACCAGAATATGGATCTGGTAGTCGGCGCAACAACGTCATCCGGCATGAATTCCGCCTTCCAGTTCTCCGGCAATGACCTCTACGTCCAAGGCAATATAGGTTCAGCATCATCTGTTTACACTAATGGCGCGTTTGTGGCGGGCGCGAGCTTGAGTTTGAGTGATAATGGGATTGTAGACTCAAACGGTGACATGAATTTCACGTCCGTTACCGACGGCTTCAACTTTAACCTTGGAGGCGGGGGCGGAGATGACTTTATTGTTGATACCACTACGTTCGTGGTGGAATCCGATAACAACCGGGTGGGTATTGGCACGGCCGCGCCAAGTGAAAGCTTGCATGTTAGTGGCGGCAATGTACTGATCCAGCCGGTGAAAGCCGATGGTTATATCTCATCTTTGATGGTCCAGTCGACTAAGAGTTCAGCGACTGATGCCGCAATGGAAGTCCAATCCACTCCAAGTGGCGGTGAGATGCGATTTTTCAGGGATAATTCATCAGCAGTGTTGCTTTCAGGAGTTGATGACAGCTACTTTAATTCGGATGCCAAGAAATTGGGTGTTGGCACGACCTCTCCCGGAGGAAAACTTGAAGTGGAAGTGGACAATGGCGAAAACACGGCTGGACTTTTGCTGGACATGAATGATTCCAGCAATAATCCGAATGTCCTTGTTATTAATAACGCTGGCACAGGTTATTCTATTCTTGCCGACGAAGGTGATGTGGTGTTCGACGCAAATGCAATAGTTGGTGGCTCCACTTCGCGTACAGAAACCCTTTCTCACACCGGATTCGTAATGGGCGGCAACGATCTCTTTGTGGCAGGAATGGCGGGTATCGAAGGAGACATTTACACGGATGGTTCCATCTACACTTCAGGAACGATTCAGGTTGCGACAGACGTGGTCGTGGGAGGGAGATCAGTCTGTCTCTCCGACGGCACAAACTGCCCGGCATCAAGCGGCAGCGCCACGGACCTTAACTGGACCTACTCTCTGGCAAACGACCTCGTCTATAACGCCACGGCTACTACCGATATCGCGATCGGTAGCAGCTCCACCGCTTCAGCACCGGTCTTCTTCTCGCTCACAGGCGCATCCGCTTCATCCAACCGCTTGATAATCGGGCAGAACCAAAACATGGATGTGGTAATCGGGAACACCACCGGAACCATTTCAAGCACCGGCTTCCAGCTTTCAGGTAATGATTTCTATGTCGCCGGAGATGCGGGCGTGGAAGGCAGAATTTACTCTGATACGGGTGTAACGGTTGTCGGCACGGTTTATGAGGACGGCCTCATTGAGTCATCGGGCGCCCTTTCAATTAACACTACGAATAATCAGAATATTACAACCGGAAGCGGCTGGTTTACATCAGTTGGAAACATGTATGCATATGGAGACGAAGTCATTATCGGAAATGCAGTCACCGATATACTCACAGTCAAATCAACGATCCAGAATACTCCGGACGGATTTGTATTGAGTTTCGAAGGTGCAACCCCGGATGAGTTTGAAACATCCTTTGTCATCACCGATCCAACCGGCGACCGCACGATTACATTCCAAAACGGCAGCGGAATCGTGGCTTTCACATCAGACATCCCAACCAACGATCTCAACTGGGTATATGATCCGGCAAACGAAATGGTCAGAAATGCCACTACGACAATGGATGTGGCTTTGGGCAGTTTTTCAACTTCAACGGCTCCGGTTTTCTTCTCCCTCACGGGCGCATCAGCTTCATCAAACCGTTTGATCGTCGGGCAGAATCAGAACATGGATTTGGTGGTAGGCGCCACAACCTCATCAGGGATGAATTCGCTGTTCCAGCTTTCCGGCAATGACATATTCGTCCAAGGCAATATCGGATCCGCTTCATCCGTTTATACGAACGGCGCGTTCGTGGCGGGATCTGCCGGTACCTATTACGGTGACGGATTTATCACAAGGACGAGCGGCGGACTTGCCGTGAACCTCGCAGGCGGTGCAGGAGATGATTTCTCTGTTGGAACAAGCACCTTTGTCGTTGAGAGTGACAATAATAGGGTGGGCATCGGAACTGCCGCTCCGACAGTAGGGTTTGAAATTAGAAACAAGGAAACGCTATTCGACTATGATTTCTCCGGAACGTCGGCGGATCTTTATCCTGTTCGCGTGACAGTGGATACGACGAGCGGAGATATAAATAATTCCGTCAGTTCATTCACATCCAACCTTACAATCGGCGGCAATGTTGATAATGTCGGACACAATTCGCTGATTTCTTCCATAGGGTTCTCACTGTTCAATTCCAGCGCAAATCACGACGATCCGCTTGATAACATCATCGGCGTAAAAGGCACGACTTGGTCAACAGGTTCAGGGAACGTAAATAGAATTATCGGCGTATACGGTGAAGGGGCGCAATATAATTGGAATTCCGCGAATGTCTCAACAACCTATGGCGTTCTCGGCGATGTGTGGGCATACGGAGTAGGAACGATAACTGATGCCGCCGGCTTAGTCGCGAGAGTCAGTGACTATCACGATGCCTTTACTCCAACTCAACCGCTAATCACAAACGCCTATGGTTTGTATGTGAATAACATTAATACGGCCGCGAATAACTATGGGATTTATGTGGCAGGAGGCAGTACTTATGGGCTCTGGGTGGATTCTGGCAATGTACGGTTTGATAATAATCTTGTCGTCGGCGGAAACACGGCTTCGACGGGCACGCTTTCCAACACCGCCTTCCAGCTAACAGGTAACGATCTCTTTGTCGCGGACAGCATCGGCGCCGAAGGGAATATTTACACTGACGGCTCCATCTACACATCAGGAACGATTCAGGTTGCGACGGATGTTGTTGTGGGCGGCCAATCTGTGTGTCTCGCGGATGGAACCAACTGCCCGTCCGGATTTACGGAAACCGACACGTTATTGTCTGTAACGAACCGCGGTTCGGTTGCCACGGCAACACTAACGCTCTATGGCGGTTTGACAGCTTCAAATGTAACAGCCACAGGCACGACATCGTTAAGTGTCCTTAATGCGAGTGCGACAGCCA
>JAHIVA010000061.1 GCA_018816985.1 Patescibacteria group bacterium
CAGGAATAACTTCGTATTTTTTATCATCTACCAGAATTATACCCCCGCCACTAACAATATGCCAAAATTCAGAACGCTTAGTATGGCTCTGCCAACTGTTTTCTTGGTTCGGTTTTATCGTGTGAATTTTTACCGTGGAAAGACTGTTGTGCGTCAACTGCCGAAAACTCCCCCACGGTCTTTCTATTGTAAAAGGTTTGAATTTTTCCATATTCTCTATATTATACAACAAAGAAATCTTTTAACCAATCCAATTTTTAATAATCGCTTCAGTTTCTTCTGGTCCTTTTACTGCGATAGTTTCAATACCAGCTTCATATACTGAATAATCGTTCCCTCCAGGGAAAAGAGCATCCCCGACAAAAATTACATCTGACTTTGCAAGTCTTATTTTATCGAGAAATCGCATAAGCCCTACTGCTTTATTAAATCCTTTTGGCAAAATATCAATACTAGAGGTTCCGTTAATTAAAAGATCAACTTCAGGCAGTTGTGGACCCAAGATTGCCTTAATTTTTTCTCTCTTCCTTCGATCAGGATCAAAACGCAACTTCAATTCTACGGGAGCTTGTTGCCCATTAGGAGTAAAAGTAATTTGAGTATCTCTATCCTCAATAATGCTACCTATTGGGTTTGGTGGTATTTCATAAACAGGGTCGCTAATTACTTTTTGCAATAACTGCATTGCTCTTTTTTTCACTTCCAGTGGCAAGAGCTCTTTGTCCATTAAAATCCACTCTTTTTTTATCTCATCATATTCATATCTCTGGCTTCCACTAGTTGGTAACAAAATTAAATTATGAATAAAAGGAATTATAGAATTATCATTTAAAAGAGGAGGAAGAAATTGAGTTTCAAGTTGTTCAAAACGACCACCCGCAATAGCAATAACGATTTTTTGCTTAATAAGTTCTTTGATTAAACTTGCCATACTTTCTGTCATAAGGGTCTTACTTACGGTGAGTGTGCCATCAACATCAAAAGCTAAAATTTTTTTATCTGGTAGCATTCTTTTTTAATTTCGCTTTTTTTACTAATGCTGACGAACTTTGGACTTTTCCGCCACGACCTAGATTAAAAATCATTTCACATTTCAATTCTTCGCAGATAGAAACTTCGGGAATGTTGTCGTAAGTTCTATCTCCTCCTTTCGCAAAAATATGCGGACGAATTAATTTTATGTCTTCACAAACACTTATGTCTTTTGTATTTTTCGAATGGTGGCTTAAAACAACCCGATCCACCGCTTCAAAAGATTCAATAATTTCTTTGCGTTCATGTTCGGGCATAAAAGCATAGCCCTTTTTAAGTTTTAGCCAATTATCGTTATTCAGTAAAATCACCAGCTCATCTCCTAACTTTTTCGCTTCATTAAAGAGCCTTACATGGCCAATATGTACGGGATCAAATCCACCGCTCACCATGACAATTTTTTTAGTTTTTTTAGCTGAAGACTTCTTAGACATTATTGTAAAAATTAGACAAAAAATGCTCGCAGAAATTCTATCCGAACTTTGTTTTATTTCGAGTCGCTTTTTTAGCCAGCATCACCCTCTTGACTGCAAGCCTTTTCTTGGTCTTATGGGAGCGTCTTGATTTCTTTTTTGGACTCAGTGTGGTTCCTCTTTTTGCCATAAAATTTAATTTTTAATTATTAATCTTTAGATTATAGCACAATCTTGCTAGATTTTAATTTATTCTCTTCCATACAAGCCGACTTAGATAGTTGGTTCTTTTTTAAAAACCTTCGGAAGAAAATATATTGTGGTAATAATAAACAATACCCACCAAAGCCACATCAAACCAATAAGATAATCATAAAAATATAAACCCAAAATAATACCAAGAGATAAGAGGCAAATTTTTAATAAACTAATTTCCCACCATTTAAATGTCCACGTTCTAAATATATTCATAGTTTTTTAATTAAAATTAATAATAATTACTAATAAATTAATTATATCATAGATTGCAACCATCTAATATATAATTATTTTCTAAACAAATCTTTCAAGATTAACTCCGCAACATCCTTTGGCTCAAGTTCAGAAGTATCTATCGTAGTAAAACCCAAATCCTCTTTATTTTTAAACAATGAAATGTTTCTTTGAATACGTTCTTCTGGAACTTTATCCTTGTAATCTTTCTGCCTATTTACAACCCTATTAAATGCAATTTCCGGCGAAGTAAATAGTTGAAACCCATAAAGGTTTATTCTATTTTCCCTAGCAAGATTTTCAAACAATTCTATTTCTTCTGTATTCTTAAATGGCTGATCTACAATAACTGACAACCCTAGTTCTAGATACTTTTTAACCATCACCAAAACAACCTCTTTCGCTACAGTATTATCTCTTTCGCCTCTTTCGAAATCAGTAATAAACTTTTTAACTTTATCCATACCCACTATTGCAGTTCGAGGCAAGTCTTTTGCCAATAGTTTCGTAATAGTAGTTTTCCCTGCACCAGTCATTCCATCAATCAATAATATAAAATTATTTTTCATATTCTTATTATACACAAAAACAATTCGGGTTCGAACTTGATTTGTGGTAGGCAAAATAACCCTTGGTTTATAAGGTTATTTATGATGCTCCGAACTTGGGAGGAAGTTCGGAAAGCTATTATACAGGAAGTTCACTAGCTATTACTAAGGTCGCATTCTTTCTATTCTCAGCAAAATATGGTGTGTCGTATTTTTGAGCAATCAACTTTTTTCTAGCTAAATGCTCAGTATCACTCCTGTGCATATCTCTTTGCTCAGCTCTTTTTCTGGCAGTTTCAAAAGGAACCTCTAGTAAAATAACCAAATCAGCTAACGAAGCTATTTCGGAATGTAAAAGATAGTCGCCATCACACACTATCAATCCGTCTTGCCCATTGAAATCCAAAGAATAATTCGCATCCTTTTCTCCTGTTTTTTGATTCCAGACATTTTTTACAGAAAACTTTCCAGATTCCTGAAAATCTTTAATGTCTTTTTTGAAAGAATTATAATCATAGTGGTTAATGGGGTTGGCTTCTTTATTTATTGTTTCCTCATTACCAGATTCAAAAGCGTCTTTTATTCTTTTCCCTCGCTCTTTTGAGGAGTGTATTAAATACCAGTCTAGTTCAAAATGCTTAGCGTTATTGTTTTGATTTACAATTTTATTTGCGAAAGTTGTTTTCCCAGAACCACCCATTCCAGAAATAAAAACAATTGGATGAGATTTTTGGAATTGTATCTTCTTGAGATGCTCTGTAATATCCATCTGCTAATTATACACAAAAATCACTTAGGTTTGAACATCCTAAGTTCCTCCAAAAATAAGCCTTATGTGTTAAGGCTTAAACATTGCTCCGGGGGTAGGGATCGAACCTACGACCAATCGCTTAACAGGCGACCGCTCTACCGCTGAGCTACCCCGGAATTTATTTATTCAAGGATAGCTCAACGGAAACCGCTGGTCACAAATATTTTTCTGCTGAAAAATTTCGCGACCCCGGCTCGGCACCTTCGTGCCTCCGCCCCTGAAATGCTTTAAACGCATTTCAGCTACCCCGGAATTGATTTTAATTTATAAAGAACTTCTAACATCTTAACAGAAACTATAAAAAAAACAAATAAAAAAAAATTATGACAATTTGCATTATTAGTAAAATAAGATAGAATAGTTTTATTGAATAGGGGCCGTTAGCTCATCTGGTAGAGCACCTCATTTGCAATGAGGGGGTGGCAGGTTCGAGTCCTGTACGGTCCACATGTTAAAAATTTTTAAAACAAAAAAGATTTTATTACTCGGCTCAGGAGAGTTAGGTAAAGAAGTGGCTATTGAAGCCAAGCGTCTCGGCTGTATTGTTATCGCTTGCGACCGCTATGCTAATGCCCCGGCAATGCAGGTGGCAACCCGGTCCTATGTTTTCCCAATGCTCGAAGGCAAAAACATCAGACAGGTGGTAGAAAAAGAAAAACCAGATTTTATTGTGCCGGAAATAGAAGCGATTGCTACCGATACCTTAATAGAGTTGGAAAAAGAAAGCTGGAATGTAATCCCAACAGCCTATGCTACTCAAACCACTATGAACCGCGAAAATATTCGCCGACTAGCAGCTGAGAAATTAAAGTTACCAACCAGTCCTTATCGTTTTGCGGCTAATGTGGCAGAACTGAAAAAAGCTGCTGACATTGTTGGTTTTCCTTGTTTCATAAAACCAACAATGTCCTCTTCCGGTCACGGTCAAAGTAAAGTTCAAAATAAAAAAGACTTAGCGAAAGCTTGGCAATATGCCAGCGATGCAGCCCGAGGAAATACCGGCAAGGTTATTGTGGAAGGAAAAATTAATTTTGATTATGAAATCACCCTGATGACAGTGCGACATAATGCCGGCACTAGTTTCTGTGCGCCCATCGGACACCTACAGGTAGATGGAGATTATAGAGAAAGCTGGCAACCACAACCAATGTCCAAGCTAGCTTTAAAAAAGGCGCAAACCATCGCTAAAAAAGTTACCGACGCTCTCGGGGGACGTGGTATTTTCGGAGTGGAACTTTTTATCAAAGGAAATAAAGTTTATTTTTCAGAAGTCTCTCCCCGTCCACATGACACTGGTATGGTTACAATGCTAACCCAGAATATGAGCGAAATGGAACTCCATGTCCGCGCTATTTTAGGTTTACCAATACCCCTTATCTCCTGTCAGTCTGGAGCTTCCGCCGCAATTTTATCCGAAATTAAAACAAATAATCCATCCTTTTTGGGAATAACAGAAGCTCTTAAGGCTCCCGATACGGCCGTGCGAATATTCGGCAAACCTATTGCTTATCCTCATCGCCGAATGGCCGTAGCATTAGCTTTAGGAAAAAACATCAAAGAAGCTCGCGCGAAAGTAAAAGTAATGGAGAAAAAAATTCGAGTCGTTAAATAAAAAACAAAATCCGCCTTACGGCGGATTTTGCGGCACTTATGTTGTTTACGAATAATGTAAGAATCACTCCTTACACTCACAAAAATAGTATATCATACTTGCAATAAAAATGCAAGTTTAATTAGAAAAATCCTCTCTTGCGAGAGGATTTTTCATGTTTTTGGTCTTGTATCTATAAGCCGAATTCTGTCCCAATTTTGTTCACCACAGGTGATACAAAATTGAGGACCCTGAGTATTTTCGAAGGGTTCCCTCGATTTCCTCGGAATGCTCAATTTTGTAAATGCCTATGGCAAACAAAATTAGCAGATAGCAATTTATCTAGGTCCTAAATTACTTTAGAACTCAAGCGATTCTCTCCGACTAAAGTCGGAGCACGATCTTGCACACACGTAAGTATTTTGCCGTTTCACCCGAACTAAATCGGTTCGTCACTGTTCTCAACTCTATCCTTGCGGACGACGGGCATTACCCGCTACGCTTCTCTGACACTAAGTCAAAGTATGTGTTCGGACTTTCCTCCCCAACCAAGGTTGAAGTAGCTATCCAATACAAAACCAAATAGATTGTACCATAAAATTTTAATAAGTAAATAACAAAAACTTGACTCTATTTCCAATTGCTTTACAATTATTTCTATGAACAACCTTCCCACTCTAGAATTTATTCTCAAAAATTACAAAAACTTTAATGCTCGCGCAACTCGTGATGCATTTATTGCATACTGGAGACATATAGAAAAAGGTGGCAAAATGTTTTGGGCCGTAGCTGGGGCAATGAGCTCCGCCCAACTTGGCATCACTCTCGCGCCCGCCATCCGCAATGGTCTCATTCACGGAATGTCTGTGACCGGGGCCAATCTAGAGGAATCACTTTTTCGCCTCGTCGCCCACGATAGTTATAAAGATTTTCCAGATTATCGATATTTCACCAAAGAAGATGATACAAAAATTTTAGAAAATAGAATGCGTCGAGTAACAGACACAAGCATACCCGAAGACGAAGCTTTTCGTGCAGTAGAGAGCCTGATTGTACCGGTCTGGGAAAAAGCCACAAGAGAAAATACTCGCAAATTTTGGCACGAATATTTTTATGATTTAATTCAAAACATAGAAAAAGAAAAACACCAGGGCAAAGCGGAAGAATGCTGGCTCCTCGCCGCTGCGGAAAATAATATTCCAATAGTAGTTCCGGGCTATGAAGACTCCACTTTTGGTAATATTTTTGCTTCTCACGTAAAGCATGGTGATGCGAACGCAAATATTGCTAAAAGCGGTATAGAATATATGGGAGCCTTTTATGACCAATATCAAAAGCTTTCAGAAGGAGCAGGTATAGGCTTTTTCCAAATCGGCGGAGGTATTGCCGGAGACTTCCCTATTTGCGTCGTTCCTTCACTTAAATATGATATGGAAATTCCCGCCAAGCCTTGGGCTTATTTCTGCCAGATTTCCGACTCCACCACTTCGTACGGCTCCTACTCGGGTGCCACCCCTAACGAAAAAATCACTTGGGACAAATTAACTAAAGACACTCCGATGTTCGTCGTAGAGTCTGATGCGACTATTGTCGCTCCCCTTTTACTGACGGCGCTCTTGGAATGTAAAGCGAACCCTCAAGAAGCAAATGAATTAATAGAAAAATATCTATCTTAATTTATCAAAGTTTTTCTTGAAATTTATGAGCTATTATAGTGTAGGCAAGCTCCGCAGCCCCATATTCAGTCAGGATAGAATCATGCACAGGAGAAATCTCAGTGATGTCAGCTCCAATTAATTTTTTTTTGTCTACAATTTGTTTAATAAGCTCTATGCCATACCACCATTCAAGTCCGCCTTGCACAGGTGTACCAGTGCCCGGCATATATGCAGGGTCAAAACCATCCGCATCAATGGTAAGATAAACATATTTTGTTTTAATAGACTTTAAAATTTCATTTATAGTCGGCACTTTGTGTCCATTTCCCCATTCAAAAACTTTTATTTTGTTTTTTAGATTAGTAAAATACTTATACTCGTCTTTATAATAAGTACGAACACCAACCTGTACAAGATTGAAGTTAAATTCGTGCGCCCGACGCATTACGCAAGAATGAGCCAGCTTTGAAATATTTTTATCATTATAGTCAGAATCGTTATCCCGTAAATCACAATGCGCGTCTATTTGCAGAATGGTCACCTCTTTTGGATTTATTTTTTTTGATAAAGCCTGCAAAAGGCCAAGAGAAACTGAATGTTCCCCTCCCAACAAAAAAACAAATTTATTATCATCTAATAATTTTTTACATTCAGTTGTAATTTTCAAAAGAGCTTTCTCGGGTGAGAGTGAATTAATATTACCTAAATCTTTTTGAACAATTCTTATTTTTTTACAAGGCTCTGTTTTGTATGTACGATTAAAAAGCTCTAATTGCGAATTAAGCATTTTAATAATTGCCTTAGGTCCACTAATTGTCCCTTTGTGACTAGAAGCAGTTTCTTCGTATGCTGCCGACACTAAAACCACATCTGCTTCATTTATTTTTTTTACACTGATGATTGAATCTACCATAAAATTTATATTTATTTATGATCTCCATTCCAGCCGAAAAGCTTGCCGATTTCTTCTGGTGTTTGTCTCTTGCGGGAAAGTTTTACTTCTCCGTTTTGACAAATTACCATAGCTGGCTTAGAAAGTAAGCAATGACTATTTTGAAAAGTGTCCTGATAAGAACCCGTATCAAAAACTACCAAATATAAGTCGGGGACATCTTCAGTAAACTTTGGTAATAATACATAAGCTCCGGAGGCGGTATAACGATCATCAGAATCACAAGTAGACCCAGCAAACCATACCTTTTGGAGTCGACGAGTATTTAAATGGTTAGCTGTCACAAAGTGCCACTTATGATGAACCGGAGACCAAGTATCGGTTAAATGTGCGATAAAAGAGCCATCAATAAAATACCATTTGGTGTCAGGTTTCTTAAAAATATTTTTCTCAGCTAAAATTTTAAAAATTGTAATTTGAGAAGGAGCCGTAAAATAACTACCCCATTCACAAACCAGATTCGGATGCCTCACTCCTAATTTATTACTTTCTCTCTTTGCAGTTTTAATCATTTGTAAAACTAGATTTTTGGTAGAAAATAATTTTTTTCTTTTTTCGTAAGGCACAGCCATTCCTCCACCAAAATTTATCGTGTCTAAATTTGGATTGTGTTGTTTCAATATTGCATACAAGGCAATCGCGCGCTTGAGAGGCTTTATAAAACCTTCAATTTTTTCATTTTGCGTGGAAATGTGATAATGCAACATTGAAAGATTCCTTATCTTACTGATTTTAATTAACTCTTCCTCGGCAAAACCGAAGTGGTTATATTTTTTATCCCAATGTGCATCAACCTTTAGGTCTAGATTTACTCGTATTCCTACCTCTCCTTTAAATTTTTTTAATCTATTTAATTCTTCCCCATTCTCAATAATAGGTATAACTATCAAACCTTTCTCCCGAAGTTCCTCAATTAAACCAATGTATTGTTCTGTTTTAGGTCCATTACAGGTAATTCTAATTTTACGATTAAATTTATCTTGTTCTAACATCCTTTTCACTAAAAAAAGTTCATTAGCCGAAGAAACCTCGATATGCGCTCCTTCTGCAATTGCCGCCAAAACAAAATCACGATTCTGGTTAGATTTCATCACATAATGATAATAAAATTTTCCACGATAATTTAAAATTTTAATATAGGCATTAAAAAGTTCTATTAAATCACGAACTCTATTTTCCAAAATAAAAGGAAAAAAAACTCGGGTTACAGTACCATATTTTTTTACTATATCCATTATATTGTACTGATAATATCCTTCCTTCACCACCAAATCACCATTTTGGTTCACATCAAAATACTGGGTATTGAATTCCTCCATCCCCAGCTTCCAAAATTTTTTCCAATTCTTTTGTGGTCTTTTTATCTTTTTCACAATGTTGCAAATTATATCAAGTATTCAAAAAATGTAAAGGAAGAAAATGTAAATTCAGTTACGCAAGGACGGTCATTGCTATCGTAAAAAATTATCTGTAAATTTCATGTCCACCTATGTCAACAAAGATAACTTCATTTTTTGAGACATAACGAAACACTATTCGGAATTTATAATTTACCGAGAAACCGAAATATTCTTTAAACTTACCATTCAGTTTATGAACTTCCAGTATTTTATGATTCTTCCTATCTTTAAATAAATCTACTTTTTGAATAATATCCTCCTGTAAACCATTTTCCAGTTTATTAAACTTACGTATAAAGAACGGAGAATAAGTAATAATACTCATATTATTTTATTTAAATTTTTTTGCCAATTTTCGTAAATCCCCGCGCAAACCTTTGCCTTGGGCAATTTCCATTTCTGATTGTAAAATATTTTGTAATGCCTCATTTTCTTCGTATTCTCGCAAGGCGCGTCGAACAACGTCTGCTTTGTTGGCACCTTTCCCATCCCTCACCATTCTCTCTATGAACTTTTCTAAATCCCCTGATACGGGTATTGATAATGTAGTCATATTTTTTAATAATTATATGATAATCTAATACTATAATATCATATACTTATGACCAATTAAAGTCAAGCATTGATGTAGCAAGAAGATGTAGCAAGAACGGTTCTTGCTACAGGGTTTGGCTCGAGTTAGAATCTGAATACCTAAAATAATTCTCCGTAAAATCTTTAAACGATTTTGTATCTTCAAAGTAGTTAGGAAAAGCCTCTTTATTGAGGATATTTCCTTCTGTTCTTTTTGTATCTATATAATCTTGGTAACTTGAATATCTGTATGATTCCAAAAAGTTTTTCATTTCTATTGACGATTTATTTATTTCTTTTTCCCAACCAGGAAATTCAATATCGAGTGCATTCAAATGAATATAAGCAAACATATAATTCAAATAATTATCATCAACACCAATCAGTTTTGACTTAAAAAGTCCTCCAAATAATGCACCTTTTCTTTGATACTTCAAATTGAAAAACATCGAATAACCAACTCCAACTTTTCTCATAAATTTAGTAATACCTCCGTCCGTTTCTTGTTTTAATAAGATATGAAAATGATTAGTCATGAGACACCATGCACCAATTAAAACTAGAGGTTTACCCCTATCTAAAATTATTATTTCATTAAAACTTTTACGAGAATGATTTATAAGATTATCGAGACGAAAAGGTGGTTCATTCGTAGAATTACAAATATACAAGAGCATTATAAATCTTTCATAATCTCTTTCCAGCTTAAAGATATTTCTTTTATCGATACCTCTATTGTAGATATGATAATACTCACCCGTAACAAATGGATCTTTTCTAAGCATATTTTCATTATATCAAGCCTATTACTTATAGCAAGAACGGTTCTTGCTACTCAACGGCCATGAGGCGAGCGAGCAGTTCCGTGTCAGTTTCTTTCTTCATGTCGCAAGTATATCTTTTCCTATGACAAGCAACAATGCGCGCCTGTGGACACGCCAGCAAAAGTGTCAAACACTCGGTGTTTGACAGGTGTTGGACACTTTTGCCGGAATGATAGGGTTTCGTAAACCCTATCATCGTTAATTTAACGCGGTCTGACTGCCGGTATTGTACCGTTTCCGTCAACTATTCGTCGGCGGTGCGGGTTGAGGGGAATTGGCGAACATCGCCGGGCCAGATAATACGGCAAGCCCCTGTCCCGCCTACGGCTAATGGGCTTCCACCACCTCCACCTCCATATTCTCCACCGTGTCCATACTGTTCAGTTGGCGCTACATGAGCATTACCGCCACCGGACCCTCCATATCCTCCCACCCCTCCGCTGGTTCCCTCACCAAAAATTCCTACTCCACCACCACCATTTGCATTATTTACAGCCTGCGGAGAATTATTTCTTCCTCCACCACCGCCTCCCCCTGTCCCAGCAGAATCCCCTGTATAGCTGCCTCCATTCCAATAAATACCATCTCCGCCATTTCCAGAGTACCCTGCTGCTCCACCACCACCAGCACCGTTGCTTCCATCGGCCCCCCTTCTACCCTTACCACCAGCCCCTCCGCCATCACCAGACGTACTTGAAGCAGGGGTTGTATCGGTGCTTATATCAATGCCTGCCTGACCACCGGGGGCAACAACGGTAGTAGTATTGAAAGAAGAAGTGCCTCCTGCTGTTTTGTCTGCCCCACCATTATTATGTCCCGCAACACCTACAACAACTGCGTAACTATTGCCCGGAGTAACGGCAACATCATTATCATATCTTAAAGCTCCACCACCACCGGACGCATAAGCATTATTGGAATTCGCCCCACCTCCGCCACCGCCCACGCAAACCACACTCACACTTGTCACGCCAGTTGGTGCTGTCCAAGAATAACTTCCGGGAGTGGTATAAGCTTGCTGACCAGGAGCAGCAGCTACTGTTCCAGAATTATTGGAATTCGCGTTGGCGCTTCCGCCTGAATTTGTCGCCGTCACAACGCATCTAATTGTCTCGCCAATATACGCAGATTCAACTACATAGGTGCTGTTCGTAGCGCCATCAATATTTGTTGTCGTATGTTGCCATTGATAAGTATAGGTCGGCGTCGGCCGACCAGTCCAAGTGCCGGTGGAACAAGAAAGTGTTTCGCCAACTGTAGCGGTGCCCGTCACCGCCGGCGCGACGGTGTTAACCGGACTAACGGGGGGGGCGCGAAAAATGATGGGCTTGCCGGCACTGGCGCGGAAAATGGTTGGGACGGTCGGAGTATGCGGTGTCGGGGTAGCGGCGTCGCCAGAAAATGCGAGGTAGATATAAGTAGCATCAGTTACGTTGATGTGCGTAGCGGCGACTTCGTTCACAATGAAACCAGAATCAGCTGGGTCAATGGAATCATCAGTGGTGACTTCAGCTGCTGTGGTGTTGAGAGAGAGATGCGGGTCATTGCCGGCGACTATTCCACGAGTAGAATCCCAGACATACCAGTCGCCGGTTGAATCGGTGCGCTTTATCATTATGAACTTGGCTCCGCCAGTGAATCCGGCATTGAGAGTTTGCGAACTTCCATTCCCTGTATAACTCCCGACTTTGCTGATTCCGGCTTTGGTGGCGAAGAGGTAGGCGACGTAATTGTTCGTTGCATTATTAACATCTGAGTCTGTTCCGATATAAAACACAGAAGCAGTAGGGGTAGTATTTTGCCAGTATCCAGTTCCAGCAGAACTCATAGCATTAGTTAAATTTAAGAAAATTCTTTTTGTAGAATCTATTGGTAAAGATGCCCAATTATGGGTAGATGCTCTGTCTTTAACGATAATCAACTCAGGCGCAACACCAAGATTATGACTCTCGGTATGAGCACTCCCCGTCCCCGTATACGCCACCTCATCAAACACGCCGGGGTAGCGGCGGAAGAACCAGTTGATGTAAGGATAGGTATCGCCATTTATGATATTATTACTATCTGTTCCTACGCTAATACCATCCATATTAAAACTTGTGATGGCAGTTGCAGTTGTCCACGAACTTTCAGCTTCTGGCTGACTCGTTCGCATATAAACCGTATTCCCTCGCAACCTATCTCCAACAAAGTTGTAACCATAGCCATCCCTTATGGGACTTATCACCAAATCCGGCGGAAACCCCACCCCTGTCACCGTAGCCGCTGCACCCGTTCCAGTCCTCGCAATCGCATTATACACCTGCGTCCCCACGGTAGGCTGCTTCATCGGGCCTTTGCGGATGGCGCAGTAGATGTAATCACCAGGATACATACCTCCAACAGCATAAAATCCTGTAGCTGAAGGATAGATAGTGTAGGCACCAGTATCTTCTGCCGCAGAGGTATTAGCAAACAACATTTTACCTGCTGAAGTAATTACTGGTAACCCCCTAATTATATCAACAATTTTCCATTCGCCATTGGTTGCCGAAGACCTCTTTTTGTATAAAACGTACTGTGGTTCCCACCCTAAAGTTACTGGGCTTACGTTGTAACTACCGTCCCCTGTAAAACTCCCACACTGAATCAGCCCATCCGCCGAATCATCATGCGCCCAGGCGCAGACGATATACGTCCCGTCTGCAATCACGCCATCTTCAAGGGTAAGGGTGGTGCCGGATACTGAGATATGGCCAAGGGTGGCTTCGGCATCGGTCTTGTTGAGATAGACCAGCTTGCCAGCAGTGAGGGAGCGGTGCCAGACGAACCAATCGCCAGCGTCATCAGTTCGCTTAACTGCTACCATGCCTATTGTGCCGAGGCTGGAGAGGTCTACTGTCTTATCTACCCCAGCCGCCTTGACGTTGGAGGAGACGTGGAAGAAGTTGTCGGCTTGGGCGAAGGACCAGGAGAC
>JAHIVA010000013.1 GCA_018816985.1 Patescibacteria group bacterium
AAAAAACTTTTGCTAAACTTCCGAAAGTCCAATCTCTAATTTCCATTGTCCAACTTCCAAATTCGCGGATGTAGCTCAGTTGGCTAGAGCGCCACCTTGCCAAGGTGGAGGTCGCCGGTTCGAACCCGGTCATCCGCTCCAAAATATTAAATAATAAGGTGGAGGTCATCCCGCCAGGCGGGGTTCATCCGCTCTATTGATTTAATCGCTAGAAAAGCAGTATTTGGTTTACTACTAGTTTTAAGAGGTTTTTCACGCAGGTTTTATTTCTGAAAATTAAAGTTATTTATTATATTCTGAGTTAGTTTTTCGATCCTATCGAAATACGGTTTTAATTGCTCTATAAATTATTTTGAGATGATGTTGTCCTTTATAAATCGGTGTGATCTTTTTCTTTAAATTTAAAAGACCGTAGACTGCCATTTGCGCAGACTGGATTGAATGTTCCACAGTAAAAACAATGCCATTAGGAATTTCACAATATTGCCCGATACAGGCAAAATTGCTTGAATTTTTAGGAATGACTTTAGGTCGATCGCTCTTCTTTCTAGGTGAAAATTGGCTAGTAATATAGGGCAGCAGACACGGAATGCAAGTGGAAGTTCTGAGAATTTTAGTTAATTCTTTTTTGAACCCGAGGTGCCGACAAAGCTCAGTGATAATTTCAATACCGCTACAATCAGACATTTTCTTTTTAACAAAATTACCTTTGCGATCAGAAGTCAAACCATATCCACAGCACACATTTATATTTTTGGGCTGGTCGAGAAAATAAGGCTGGTGCGGCAGGGCTATTGTCAGCAGCCAATTCGAATCTTTGATTGTAATCAGGCCTGCTCCTTCTGCTTTTTCTTTAGTGAAGTTTTCTAATAGTTTTAAAAAGGTTGTGTCGCGCAAAGTTAGAGTGAAAAAAACCCATTTTGATTTTTGAATATTTTGATCAAAGCTGGACGGTCTCCCAAAATTTGAATCTTGTTTCGCCAATTTTTCCCAAAGCTTCCATGCAATGTTTTTTTTGACACAAAGTCGGGGAGCTTTACGCGCGGATCCAAAACTGGAGTTTGCGATTATCGATCCGACCGTGATGAAAACATAATCATTTTCACCGATGGTGATTTGTTTTTGTTTTTTTCGCTGGAGATAGGTGAGATTTTTAACTCTTTTTTTGTTTTTTATTTTTTCAAAATCCAAGTCGCTAACTTGACAATTGGTTTTAAAATTCAAGCCTTGTTTTTTCAGCCATTTTAAAATTGGCAAAACAATTGAATCGTATTGGTTGTAAGGAGCGCTGTAAATACATTCGGTATCATCAAGCTCGGACGCGTCTTGAAGGAAACGAAGCAAGTATCTTTTTATTTCTATCGCACTATCCCAAGCCTGAAAAGAAAAGGTCGTAGCAAATTCGAACCAAAAATTACTTTGAAAAAAGGCGGTGGTGAAATAATCTTTAATTCGTAAATTTTCGAGTGAAGTCTCGCTTCGGATCAAAAGCAGAAGCAAATTGATTCTGTCAATCAGTTTCATTTTGAATGGCTTTGCGTTAATTATTTTTTCTTTTTCCAGCAAGCGCATTTTCGAGCGAGTTTTAAACTTTTTATTAAATTCAACAAATTCAGTTTGAATTGTTTTACGAGGATCTTTCAGCGAAGGGATAGAAGCAAAAAGATCAAAAGTGCAAGAATATACTTTCTTCTCAAACATCCTAAATCCACGCATGCAATAGGCTTTCTGGGCGGTTAATTTTTGGGCATCCAAACTACCGCCGATTTTTTTATCTGCTTCGAAAATAGTGATGTCTTCTCCTGATATGTTTCCGTCGCGGATTAAAAAAACCGCGCCTGCGAGTGAAGCGATACCACCACCGATAAAATAAAATTTTGAGTTTTGAGTTTTGGTTTTCATCAAAAATTATGAGTTGTTATTTTAACATTTTTTTACTGTAAATAAAAGCTCATGTCTAGTATTTAACTATCTTATGATTTAATCGCTAAAAGCCGATTTCACTGTAATTAAAACTGAAACCCAAACAATCAAAACACAAATTCTTGCAACGGAGGAATTCCGTTGAAATAATTCGAACTATAGCTGCGAGTATAAGCGCCAGCAGTCAAAATATAAACTCTCTCGCCAGCTTTGATATTTTTCGGCAACTGATATTTAAAATCCTCGTAAAGAATGTCGACGCTATCGCAGGTCGGTCCTGCCAAAATAAATTCACGCGAATCTTTGTGGCTCCTTTTCGCCTCGACAAAAATTGGATATTTGATGGCTTCACCCATGGTTTCGATCAAGCCTCCAAATTTTCCGATGTCTAAATAAACCCATTTATGCTGACTTGATTTGGATTTTTCGGAAATCAAAACGATTTCACTAACAATCACGCCCGCCTCAGCCACCATTGATCGACCTGGCTCGATGATAATTTCTGGCACATCTTCTTTAAAATACTTTTCTAAAAATCGCAGAATCTCGTCAGTATAAATTTGGATATCTTGGGCTGGCTGCAAATAACGCGCCGGCAATCCTCCACCAATATTGATTGCCTGCAATTTGACACCCTCATTTTTGACCGTGTCAAACAAATATTTACATTGCGAAATCGCGCTGTCCCACTGCCCGATGTGGCGCTGCTGCGATCCGACATGAAAAGAAATTCCGTAAGGAACGAGGTTAAGCTGTTTAGCTTTTAGAATTAGACGGAAAATCATGTCGGGATGCGCGCCGAATTTTCGTGAAAGCGGCCAATCTGCCCCACTGCCTTCCGTCAAAATTCGCAAAAATACTCTTGAACCGGGCGCTTTTTTCGCGATATTTTTCAAATCGTTTACTGAATCTGTAGTAAATAAAGTGATTCCATTTTCAAAAGCGTAAGCAATATCCGCAGCTTTTTTAATTGTATTTCCGAAACTCATCCTTTCGCCATGAACGCCCAAATTTAATAATTGTTTTATCTCGCCTATAGAAGCGACATCAAAAGAAGAGCCTTTTTTGGCGAGTAACTTGATGACATCATCATTGGGATTAGCTTTCACTGCGTAATAAATTTTTGCGAAAGGCAAAGATTGTTTCAGCTCATCAAATTTTCTGGCAATTTTTTTGAGATCTATCAGCAAAAATGGAGTTTGCTTGCCACTGGCTAAAGCTTTAATTTTTTTGAAATTCTTTTTTGAAATGAAATCAAATAGATTTTCGGCGGATAAAGGGTTCATTTTGTTGAAAAAAATTAAAGAGATTTTATATCATAAACTGGATGAATTTCATTACACTAGAGCGGAGCTGCTACTTTTTTTTGATAGATAATGCGATCGTCCCCGGCAGTGAAAAAGTCCTTCAGTTGGGCGACTTTCGTGTAGTTATTTCTTAAATAAAATTGATTAGTCTGTCGATAGTCTGGGCGTGAAGAAGTTTCAATATAAATCATGCGCGCTTTTTTTCGCGCCATTTTCTTTTCAGCCATTTGCAGCAGCTTAGTGCCAATGCCCTGTCCTTGCATTTTTTTATCAACAATAATCCAGTAAAGATCATAACTGCCGATCGTGCAAGCGATTGGACCATAACAAATATAGCCGACGACTTGAGCATTTTCATCTTCGCAAAAGATAAAATAATAGCCACTTTTTTGGGAACCAAATTGGTAACAATCGCGGACTAAGTTTTTTGCAACAATAATTTCATCGGGACGAAAATTTTCTGCGAGTTTTACCAATCTACCAACTGTGCGGATATCGCTTTTTTGGACAGTTATGCGGAAAGTAATTTCACTTTTCATAAGTGGCGCTTTTGACAATATTCTCAATTAATTTGTTGTAGTCCAAGCCCGAATATGTTGCAGAGATAACCAAGCCACAATCACAGCTTAGAGTGAGACAAGGGTTAGCATTAAATTCAAGCACCCAAGGACGATTTTTGGAATCAACTCTAAAGTCAACACGGGCATAGCCGTTTAATTCAAATAAATCCCAGCATTCTAGAGAGATTTTTTTTAATTCTTTAATCAAAGCAGCATCTTTTTTTAAATCAACCGGAACACCTTTATTCAGCTTGTATTCTTTAGAATTTTCTTCCCATTTTGATTTATAATCACAAATCTTTTCTCCTTGATGTAAAAAAATTAATTCAGTAGGAAATAAAATTTTAGGGTTTTGGTTACAGCCAATGATCGAAATTTGAAATTCGCGACCATCAATATATTTTTCAGCAAACCATCCCCCGCCATGTAATTTTTGTTTTATTTCAATTTTATTTAAAAGTTCTTTATTGGTTTTAGCGGAAACAATCGAGTCTTGATCCAAACCATAAGACCCATCTTCAGCAACTGATTTTAAGATGTATTTCCCCTTCGGTTTTTCAAGTGATTTTTTTTCAAACCAATCTGGAGTGGGAATTTTAGCAAAGCGCATCATTTTTTTTGCATATAATTTATGTGAATTAAAAAAATAAGCATTCACCCCGCAGCCAGTATGGGGAATATTAATTGCGTCCAAAAGCAACGGGACGGTAATTTGTAATGAATCCCTATTCTCAAAACTTTCAACTAAGTTAAAAACGACATCAATTTTTAATTTTTTGATTTTATCCAAAACTGTTTTTATAGTTTTAATTGAACAATCAAATACAAATACTTCATGCCCCAACTCCAGAAGCGAAGCTTTCACAGACTGCACTTGCTGTAAAGTGTCTAGTTCATCCAAACGAGCATCTGGGGCAACAGATTGATGTACTATTGCTATCCGCATATCTTTGAATTAAGAATTTTTTAAACCATAACGATCACAAGCGGAATCGATAATTTTCTGAAGCATTTCTCCAAAATTATAACCAGCTACTCGCGCTGCTAAAGGGAAACGTGAATTTTCTTTCAGATCAGGTATGATTCCCGGGATTTGATTGACTTCGATTATATTGGGAATGCCGCTTGAATTCAATCTGAGATCAATCCGGCACCAATCCAAAACATCCAAAACCATTTTTGTTTTCAGACAAACTTCTTGGATTTTCTTTAGAAGATTCTTCTCTATTTTTGCCGGACAAATAACCGTTTCAATAGCGCTATTCGGATTATCGATAATCCATTTGACTTCATAAGAATCAATCGGCGCTAAGTTTTTGGGGATTCCTGAAAAATTAATTTCTACAAGAGGAAGTGTTTCTACCGGATGATTTCCAATTAAAGCCACGGTAAATTCCCGTCCTGTTAAAAATTCTTCGACTAAAACAGCTTGATTTAAATTTTGAAAAATATTTTTCATTTCCATTTTTAAGGCTTTCTCATCTTTCACAAAAGAAGATTGGCAAATTCCTTTGGACGAACCTTCTGCATTGGGTTTTGCGATTAACGGAAATTTTAAATTAAGACTTAGTTTTTCTTTTTCAGATGTGAATAATTGAAAATTTGGCGTTGGAATTTTATGGTATTTCAAAACCTCTTTTGTTTTCGCTTTATTTAGACACAGGGCTTGTGCCAATGGTTTTGAACCGACATAGGGAATTTTTAGTATTTCCAGTATCGCTGGAATCTGCGCTTCGCGATCACTGCCAGAAATTCCCTCCGCAATATTGAAAACAAGATCAACTTTTGATCTTAAACATTTAAATTTGAAATAAGCTTTTTCATCTGCTTCAACTAAAAAAACTTGATGCCCTAACTTTTTTAAAGCATGCGCAATCCCCTGAATCGTTTCTGGCTCATCAAACTCAGCCTCATCAATCGCTTGACGACTTTCCAGAGACGGTTTGACGTGCCGAACATTATAAGTAAAAGCTATTCGCATTTTTACGATTGTATCCTTTTGCAAGTCGAATCTATAATCTGTTAATTGAATCAACACATTTTATCTCTTTTTGTGTCGCCGAAATTGACAGGAATTTTAGGTTCAATCATTTGAACGAAATTCATATTAACCGTTTTAAATTCTTCTTGATTAGGGAAATTTATTATTCGATTGCCTAAAAAATCAACAAACGATTCTTTATTAAATTGCCAAAAATTCAAAGGGACCGGAATCTTGCCAGTCCCATTCGGCGTGTCAATAACATAAGTCGGGGAAGCCAAACCACTCAAACGAGTGCGAAGTTCAGTCATAATTTGGATTTCTTTTTCTAAGGGCACTACAAAATGCTCAATCCCTTGCACTAAATCACAACGATAGATGTAGTATGGTTTCACGCCAATTTCAATTAAGCTGGAAAATAGTTCATAGAGAATATCAGGATTATCATTGACGCCTCGTAAAAAAACTGACTGCGAAAGCAACATCGTCGCTACCGATTGCAATCGGCGGACAGCCTGGATCGTCGCTTTGGTAATTTCAGCGGGATGTTCAAAATGCAACATTAAATAAAGCGGTTGCCGCCTTACTACTTTCAATGCTGAGAGTACAGCCTGATTGACAAGCCGAGGATTGGCAACCGGCAGTCGGCTTCCTATCCGGATAATTTTGATCTGCGGGAGTCGGGTGAATTTCTGAAGCGCCTTTTTTAGCAGACTGGGCACGGTGAGCGGATCTCCACCGGAGATTATCAATTCTTTTATGTCAGGATGTTGCTCAATGTAGACGACGATGCGATCTAAATCTTTTGAGGTGATAATTCCCTTCTCAATATCAGAAACCTTGCGACGCCGAGTGCAAAAACGGCAATAAGCGGCACAGTTTAGCGTAAGCAAAACCAAAGCTCGGTTGCCATACTTGTAAATCAATCCTGGTATGACAGTGTGGGCATCCTCCAAAAGTGGATCTGCTATCGTCAGCGATCCCAAAGCAACTTCTTCACAGGATGGAACAAACTGGCGATAAATTGCCGGACAAGTTTTGGCCAATTTTTTTAAATGCGGAGAAAGGCGAGCATGAAGCATGTTAATTTACTTACAAAAAAGCCTTAATCAAAAAGGCTAAATAATTGCTATTGCAATAACTGTAAGGGGGAGGAAGAGGGTCAGGCTCTTCTTCGGCAGGTGATTTAATTTCCATAAAGGATGAAATCGTCGATAGTTTATTCTCTGCGAATCGATTGTCAACAAATTGTATCGGTCCAATACATCCTGGACTTTTTGCCAATGAAGATTTCGGCTGGAGTTTTGTTATCCAGCGAGTGGTGTGGTCGGTAGAAATTATAGCGCATCAAAAAGTGAAGCAGACGCATATTAAAAATAGAGAGCGGTTCCGTGACT
>JAHIVA010000062.1 GCA_018816985.1 Patescibacteria group bacterium
ATCCCAAAATTGAGTATTATTTATAACAACCGGCTTATATGTTGACCAAGCTTCTTCAAACCTATTAGGACCAATCCCAAACAATGGATTCTTGGCAACCACCTCTTTGGTAATATCTATCGTTGCGCTCAAAGAAGGACTGATTTCAGTGTTTGTTATTTGTAAACGATTAAAAATAATACTGCCGATAGATTGTCCTGAAATAAAGAACAATAAAGATATCATCACAACTACAAAAGAAATTATTGGAAAATGTTTTTTTTCTTTCACTTCTTCGTCTTCTTCATTTCTTTGAAAAGAAATTGACGCCTTATAAACAAAAATTATTAAACTGGAAATTCCAAGTAATATCCAGACTAATTGAAAATTTACCGCAGCAATAATAAATACCGAAAGCAAAATAAATATTTCTAATAGAAACTTCTCTATTCTAGAAATCGGAAAAAATTCAATAACTAAAAGAAACATCAATCCAGAAAATCCAGCAAAAAGTCCAAGAGCATTCCAAGAGCCTAAAATATTTCCTGTTTTTCCGGTCAAGATTCCAAGAGACAGAATATTGGGCATAAATAAATGAAAAGTCTGAAAAATTAAAACAAAAGCTGAAGACAGGATAGCCCCAAGTAAAAGTATTTTTGCTTTTTTAGGATTTTTAAAGAAAATAGAAGAAAGGAGCATTAAAATAAAACCAGCCAGAATAAAATAAAAGGACCCAATGTCAAACATTGTTCCAAATAGAGAAACCTGAGGATTCCCAGAAAAAAAAGAAGCTAATAAGAATATCAAAGCAATACCAAAACCTGACACTAAAAGCCATGATTTAGGAAAAACGATTTTACCATCAGAAAACCTAGCTATTGCCCAAAAAATTACACAAAAAGCAAGCCCTAAAACCAAAAGTAATCCCTTGGAAGTTTCGATAGGAATATTCCCAAAAGGCAAGCAAAAAAGTGGTAGCAAAACTACAACCAAAAACAATGATAAAAAAGAAAGTCTATTAAATATATTTGTATTTAAACGCATATAATTTAAAAAATATTAATAAAAAAACAACGACTATATTTAGTGTATTAATTATATATGGTTTTACTTTTAAAACAACTAAAAAACTATGTTAATAAGTCTATTTTTGACATAAAACACCTTTTTTGCCTCTCTGCCGGCCAGATGTTTCAAAACAACTTCATTTGTAAAGGCTTTTTCTCTTACTAACTCTTCAGTATCATCTGACTGAATCATCATTTCCGCCCTAACTTTTCCATTTACCTGAACTACAATTTTTATTTCCTCATCTTGAATCTTAGAAAGATCATATTCTGGCCAAGATTCATAACTAATTGACTTCTGATGTCCCAATATTTGCCAAAGTTCCTCGGCCAAATGAGGCGCAAATGGTGAAAGAATCTTTAAAAATTTTTCATATGCAATCTGAGAGATAAATTCAAATTTCCCAATTTCATTAATAAAAATCATCAGAGTAGAAATAGCTGTATTAAATTTCATTTCTTCTATATCGGAACTTACTTTTTTAATTGTTTTCTCAATTTCAAACTCTGTATATTTTTTATTTTTTTGTATTTTATACTGAAGATTCCAAACACGCTCTAAAAATCTCCTTGGACCAATAATCGCTTCTTCACTCCAAGCAACTGATTGACTAAACGGCCCCATAAACATCTCGTAAAGACGTAAGGTATCCGCACCATATATTTTTATTATGTCATCTGGATTAATAACATTCCCAAGTGATTTAGACATTTTGGCACCTCCTTCACCCAAAATCATACCGTGGGAAGTACGCTTTTTGTATGGCTCAGATGTAGGAACAAGCTTCAAGTCATATAAAAATTTATGCCAAAAACGAGAATACAATAGATGTAATGTAGTATGCTCCATACCACCGTTATACCAATCGATTCCGCCCTTAGCGGAATCGTCCCGAGCATCGCGAGGGACAAGCCAATATTCTAAATTTTTTTTAGAAGCAAATTCTTTATTGTTTTTCGGGTCGACATAACGCAAAAAATACCAAGAACTTCCCGCCCAATTAGGCATAGTGTCTGTTTCCCTTTTGGCTGGTCCTTTACATTTGGGACATTTTACATTTACCCATTTAGTAATATTCGCCAATGGTGATTCCCCGCTGTCAGTTGGCTGATAATTTTTTACTCTTGGCAGCTCTATCGGCAAATCTTTTTCCGGTACAGGCACTATGCCACAATCTACACAATGGATTATCGGTATTGGTTCACCCCAATAACGCTGACGCGAAAAAATCCAATCCCGGAGTTTGAAAGTTGTTTTTTCTTTTCCTCCTACGAATTTTGTAATTTCTTTTTTAGCTTTTTCGGAATCCATGCCTGAAAATTGTTCGGAATTAATTAACCATCCATTACCAACATAAACTTCTTTCCCAGCTTTGATTCGTTCAAGTTTCTCCATTGACTCCAAATCGCTTTCTGCTTTTTTAATAGAACTATACAATTGAGGTCCGATACTCATGGGATTAATTACTGAAATAATTTCCAAACCATATTTTTTCGCAAATTCAAAATCCCTCTCATCGTGCGCCGGCACAGCCATAATTGCTCCGGTGCCGTAAGTAGCAAGCACATAATCCGCAATCCAGACTGAAATCTCTTTTTTGTTTGCAGGATTAATGGCCTTAACACCCTTTAATTCTATTCCAGTTTTTATTTTCTCTTCAGAAGTTCTTTCTATGTCTGTTTTATTTTTTGCTTTTTTAATATATTTTTCAACTTCCGCAAAATTTTTAATTTGAGATTTTAATCTCTGTACCAACTCGTGCTCCGGCGAGAGCACTACATAAGTCGCACCAAAAATAGTATCTGGACGAGTAGTGAAAACTTTCACAACTTCTGTCAAAGCCTTACTTTGACAAATTATTTTAAAATCAATTTCTGCCCCTTCGCTCCTGCCAATCCAATTTCTTTGTCCAAGTTTAATTTGAGGTAAATAATCAACGGTATCTAAATCTTTATCCAGCCTATCAGCATATTTAGTAATCGCCAGCATCCATTGTTCTTTTTCTCTCTTTTCAGTATCTCCACCACAGCGTTCACATTTTTCGCCCACTACCTCTTCATTGGCTAAACCTATTTTACAAGAAAGACACCAATTTATGTAAGATTTTGCTTTATAGGCTAAGCCTTTCTTTAAAAGCTGTAAAAATATCCATTGGGTCCATTTATAATATTTAGGGTCAGTTGTATTAATTTCCCGCGACCAGTCAAAAGAAAAACCAATAGATTTAAGTTGACGTCTGAATGTATCTGTATTATCTTTTGTCACTTTTATCGGATGAATACCAGTCTTAATGGCGTAATTTTCTGTCGGTAAACCGAAAGCATCCCAACCTATCGGATAAAGCACATTATATCCCTCCATTCTACGTTTACGGGAAATGATGTCCATCGCTGTATTGCTGCGAATATGACCCACGTGCATCCCAGCGCCAGAAGGATACGGAAATTCAATTAAATTGTAATATTTGGGTTTTTTGGAAAAACTCTCAGCTTGAAAAGCTTTATTTTTCTCCCAAGTATTTTGCCATTTTTTCTCAATTTTTTTATGGTCATACTCCTTCATGTATTACATCATAAACAAAAAATCACTTTTTTGCAAAAGTGATTTTTTGTTACTAAAAACAATTTTTAATATTTATTTTACTGAAACATTGGTTTAGGATAAGTGTTTGAATTTATAGTCTCTATAAAACAATAATAACCAGCTGGGTGAACCCAAGAAACATCACCGTAAAGAGAAACGGGATAGGCTAAATTACTTCGGTCATCAGATGCCTTGTTAAAATCAGCGCAAAGATTGTAAGATGTTTCATTTATTTTTTTATATTCGTATAAATTCCCTGTTTGAGAATCTTTTGGATTAACATAATAATTTCCATTTGCCATTTCTTCTATAGTTTTTGGCAAGGCACCTTTATTTGAGTAAAAATTTATGACTTGATTATTTATATTCTGTAAATCATTTACTTTCTGCTCATCATATTTCAACAATTGCTGAGTTCTAGGTGAACCAAGAACAGAAAAACCCCAAATTATACAAGCGATAATTACTATTGCTGAACTAACTGCCCAAATTTTTCTAAAAGTACTGTTTGTTTTCCCTAATACGTCATAGATGTAATAAAAGAATATTGAAAGTGCCACAACTAAAATGGCTAGAGCTTTCAAAATAAATCCAGTGGTAATATCTCGACCATCAATAAAATAATATAAAACCGTAACTAAATCCCCGGCTAAAGTAATTCCCGCTAGAAATAAAGTTATGAAAGTTAACCACTTGCGGATACCTATGTTCCTTTTTTCCGGTTCCGTAAAATATCCCCTTTCTAAGAGCCACATTAATAAGATATAAATTGGAAAAATAATAATAAGTGAAGCCACGGGAAAGCTGATGGAATAACTTCCATAGTAATTATAACCAGTAGTAAAAGGATAAGCTTTGTTAATTATTGTAAACAAAAGACTAATAAGATTACCGACAAAAAAACCGAGAGCAACAATTGCACCTAAGTTTATAAAAAAATCCTTAGCACTTGTTTTTGTTCGTGGTGAATTAATTGAATCAATTTGTGTTTCCATATTTATTAAATTATTAATAATAATAAAAGCGACAATAAAAATTATGATAATACCACCTATAATAAGCATACTTTATCATACCATATCTATACTCCAAACTGCAGTATGCGCAAGTGGAATAATTCGATTATTTGATTTTTCTAAAACACAAAGTTCTCCGGACTCGACGTTGCCCTTGAAATTATGCATTATATCTTCAAGCGCATAGCCTAAAGAAAGTGACGAAGAATCAACAGCATAAGAAGTCAAAATAACAAAAAGCGGTTTATCACTTAAAACTTTTTGCACTTGTAATAAAAGCTTTGGAAGCATAATTTCTAATTTCCATATTTCCCCTTTAGGTCCTCGCCCAAATTTTGGTGGGTCCATTATGACCGCATCATATTTATTACCTCTTTTTTCCTCTCTCTCTAAAAATTTAAGGACATCATCTTCTATTACGCGCAAGGACTGTCCTTGTATAAATTTATTTAGTTTTTGATTTTCTTTTGCCCAATTTAATGTTTGTTTTGAAGCATCTAAATGTGTCACTTCCGCGCCAGCGCGCAGAGCAAAAAAACTCGCTACGCCGGTGTAACCAAAAAGATTTAAAAACTTTATTTTTCTACCAGAATTTTTTATCTGTTTTTCTATGAAATCCCAATGACTCGCTTGCTCTGGAAAAAATCCTAAATGTCGGAAAGGCGTCGGGGATGCTAAAAATTTAATATCTTTATATTCCATCTCCCATTTTAAAAAACGGTTATTAAGAGAGTTTCCCCAAGAACCGTTCTTGAAAAAGGTCCAGCCAGCCTTAGCCCCTGTTTTAGAACTCCAAAATTTTCCATCAGCCTTAGCCCATTCTTTTTCACTCAAGGTTTTTGGCCAAACGGCATCTTCATAAGGCCGCACAAAAATGTATTTACCAAATTTTTCCAATTTCTCCCCTTTCCCTGTGTCCAAAAGTTCATAATTTGTTTTATTCTGAGCAGAGTCGAAGGACCAGTCTTTTGAACAAAAAATTTTAATTTCTTTTTCTTTTTTCATAAATTTAAATTAAAAACCCAATCATACATTCACTTCGTTCAGTATCTGCGAATTATATCAGAAATTCTACGACATCGCCGTCTTTTACTATGTATTCTTTTCCTTCGGTGCGAACCCAACCTTTTTCCCGTGCTTTTACAAAAGACCCAGCTTCTGTGAGCTTGTCATAAGCTACCACCTCTGCACGAATAAATTTATCTCGAAAATCAGTGTGAATCGACTTTCCAGCTTCCGGAGCCTTGGCTCCGCGGACTGTGGTCCAAGCACGTGATTCGTCTTCGCCAGTAGTAAAAAAAGTAATCAGATTTAATAAGTCATAACTAGCTTTAATTAGATTATCCAAACCAGTACCAAAAATTGGATCAACTTCAAGGTACGGACTAGGGAGCTTGTCAATAAAATCTTTTTTAATATTTTCCGCCACCTCTGATGTATTTAAAACATAAAGCGTCGGTTTTTTAATTCCCGCTTGTTCCAATTCAAAATTTATTACCTCAATATCAAAAAGTGGGTCAATCTTATCGTGAACATGAATCATCGCTTTGTCTTCAAAAATCCGCACCACCTCAATAATGGCGTCCACTTCACGAATATGCGAAAGAAACTTATTCCCGAGTCCAGCGCCTTCTGATGCGCCCTTAACCAATCCCGCGATATCTACAAATTCAACCACTGCTGGTATGGTCTTCTTGGAACGGCTCATCTCGCTGAGCCGTTCAAGTCTTTCGTCAGGCACGGGAACAATTCCAACCGACGGATCAATCGTACAAAAAGGATAATTTTCCGCCGGTACGCTTTTCTTAGTCAACGCATTAAAAAGCGTGGATTTCCCCACATTTGGCAGACCGACAATACC
>JAHIVA010000063.1 GCA_018816985.1 Patescibacteria group bacterium
TTCTTTCGAAGAAATTTTTCTTCGGCGAATAAAATAAACACTTCCAGCGCCAGCACTAATAAAAATAAAAAAACTTAGTATCGGTAAATATGAATTACTGGAATTATTTTCTGGCAAATCGCTAGAAATAACAGAAGCTTGCAAACCATTTGCTGGAATTTCTATTTCGGAATTCAAGGACGATTCTTGGATATTAGAATCAGGAGAAGTAGTAGAAGTTGCTTTAGAATTTCGCAAGAACGGTTCTTGCGAAACTTTTGGCGTAAAAGCTGCATAAATAAAAGCAATTTCCCTTTCTGGGGTCAATAATTTTAAAGTATCTTTATCAGAAATTGAAAAATTGGTAATTTTTGGAGAAATAATCATTTTCTTTTTGGACGCTAAAATAGTATTACGTGGAATGGTAAAACTTTTGACATCACTCACTAAAATCCAATTTGAAATATCAACACTGTAATCAGTATTGTTTGAAAGCTCCACAAAAAAGTCTTTTTCATCACCAACTCTAGATATGGAAATATCGGCTCCAATTATTTTAACAACTATTTGATTGGAAGCATCTGGAATATCCGAATAATAATTAGAATAATAAAAAAGAGAAATAACATAATCACCCGGATAAAAATAAATATGGGTAAATTTTCCACTATACATTATTTCCGTTTCTTTTGAATCACCATCACCAAAATTCCAAAAATATTTTCCATAACGTAATTGTTCTCCGCTTAAACCTAAAGTCGTCGCATCTAAAGACAATGGTAAACCAACGAAACCAAGTGTCTTCCCTATAATTTGAGTTTTAATTTTTTGAATTTCAGCTACTTTAGGAGTACTCCCGCTTGCAGAAGAACTGTTGTTGTTATCGGAAGAATTAGAGTCATCATTACTTGAATCATCAACTGGTGGAGGAGGTGGAGATATAGTTTCATTTGATGTTCCTGGGGTTGGCGTAGCACCTACCCAAATATTATTTATTTTTGATAAAGAATTTCCCGAATCTTTACTTCCTCCTAAACTAGTATCATAAATTACTGAATTACTTATTGTTTTATTGGTGTCAGAGGCAATAGCAATATATGTATTATCAGCATCATCTGGAAGAGAAAGGGTAGATGCACTTAAAATCATGTTAGAAAAATTTAACCAAGCATAATCAGTAACAACTGATGGACTTTTTGCAATAATTGCATATTCTAATGGTTGTAATATAGTTGTGCTACCATTTCTCAGGGTCAAAGGACCCGAATTTGTTTCTCCATGGAAAAATCTCCATCCCTGTAAATCAATCGATGTGGTGCCAGAATTAAAAATTTCAACCCATTCATAATTACTACCACTTGCTGGTGCATACATTATCTCATTTATTACCACTTCCGCTCTCGCTAAATTAAACCAAAAAAAGAAAAAAACTAACACAAAAACCAAAATAAGTTTTTTAGACATAATTACGATTTTTATATTTTATAAAAGAATATGTTATAATAATATCATGAGCGAAAAAGATAATAAAATAGACTTTTTAGCAATTGGGGATATTGTTATTGATGCTTTTATCAGATTAAGAGATGCACACGTACATTGCAAATTAAACACGGATGATTGCGAGTTATGTTTACGTTTCGGAGACAAGGTGCCTTATGAATCAGTAACGGTAATACCAGCGGTCGGCAATAGCCCAAATGCCACAGTCGCTTCCGCCCGCTTAGGTCTGCGTTCCGCTTTAATTGCTCATATCGGCAATGATAAACATGGACAAGATTGCTTAGAAAGCTTAAAAAATAATAAAATTATTACTGACTACATTCTCACAGAAAAAAATAAAAATACGAATTATCATTATGTTCTTTGGTATGATGTGGACCGAACAATTTTGATTAAACATACGAAATTTGATTATGAATTTCCAAAATTAACTGAAGCAAGTTGGGTTTACTTAAGCTCATTGGCAGAAAATTCTTTAGAATATCACGCCAAAATATTAAAATATTTACAAAATTATCCCGACACCAAGCTCGCTTTTCAACCGGGAACTTTTCAAATAAAGCTTGGTACCGAAAAATTAAAAGACATTTACCAAAGAACAGAAATATTTTTCTCTAATGTTGAAGAAGCAAAAAAAATTTTAGGGAAAGAAAATATAAACAATGATAAAAATCAAACAGTTTTGGAATTATCAAAAGGAATTAAATCTCTAGGACCGAAAATAGTCGTTCTATCTGACGGGCCGGAGGGTGCTTATCTTTATTTAAATGATGAACTTTGGCATATCCCAGTTTATCCCGATATTGCTCCTCCTCTTGACCGCACTGGCGCTGGAGATGCTTTTTCTGCCACCTTCACAGCAGCACTCGCTTTAGGTAAAACCCCATTAGAGGCTCTTGCCTGGGGGCCAATAAATTCAATGTCCGTCGTCCAGGAAATTGGCGCGCAAAAAGGCCTCCTCTCTCGCGAAAAATTGGAAGAATATCTAAAAACAGCGCCGAGAGATTATCAAGCTTTGAAGTGCTCTAAAAACGACTAGGTCTTGCCTAGTCAACTAGGCAAGACCTAGTCGTTTTATTTTCTCTTTAAAACTTTTTTTACCGCTTCTTTTATAGTATCTTTACCCATACCATAATGTTCGATGAGTTCGTTTGGTGTACCTGATTGACCATACTGATCGTGCACTCCGATAAATTCTATTGGTACAGGAAAATTTTGCGCTAAAACTTCTGCCACAGCCGAGCCCATTCCTCCGGCAATTTGATGTTCTTCCACGGTTACAATTTTCTTGCATTCTTTAGCTAAAGCAATAATAGCTTCACTGTCTATCGGCTTAATAGAAGATAAATTCATTACTTTTGTTTTTATTCCCTCTTGCTCCAATTCTTTAACGGCCAATAGTGTACGATGCATTAATCCACCAGTTACAATTATTCCCACTTGCGCCAGTCCCACCTCCGGCATCCAATAAATTTCTGCTTTGCCTATATTAAAAGGAGTTTCTTCGGTAGTGATAATTGGAGTTTTTTCCCGAACCAAACGTAGGTATGAAGGTTTTCTTTCTTTACCCTCCTTGGCAAGTGCTAATGTTGCTTTTTTTGCTTCAATACTATCACAGGGAGAAATCACATTCATGTTCGGCATCACCCGCATCAAAGCAATATCTTCCAGAGATTGATGGCTTCCCCCATCAGGACCAACAGAAATACCTGAATGTGAACCTACAATTACCACTTTTCTATCATTGTAAGCAATCGTCGTCCTGATTTGTTCCCAGTTTCTCCCAGGAGAAAACATCGCATAAGAAGAACAAAAGGGAATCTTGCCCATCGCAGCCATTCCAGAGGCCACTGTAACTAAATTTTGCTCGGCAACACCTACTTGTATGAATCTTTCTGGAAATTTATCCGCAAATAAATTCATCTGAGTACTCTCGGTCAAGTCAGCAGAAAGTCCAACGATGTTTTCGTTTACCTCTCCGGCCTGCAACAGTCCCTGTCCGAAACCTTTTCGTATAGGCACTTGTTCGCAATCTGCATTGAACACCTTTGGATTTAATTTTAATTTGGGATTTAACATTATATCTTTTTTAAAATCTAAAATTTCTTAATTCCCTCAACGCCATTTCCCCTTCTTCTTTACTGGGAGCTTTGCCATGCCATTTATAATTTTTTTCAAACTCTTTTACGCCCTTACCCGGTATAGTGTGTGCAATAATAACCGTCGGCTTTCCTTTATTTACTTGGGCTTCTTCAACAACTTCATTTAAAGATTGAAGGTTATGTCCAGAAACTTCTATTATATGCCAGTTAAAACTTTTCCATTTACTATGCAGAGGCTCGAGTGGCATCACGTCCTCAGTAAATCCTTCAATCTGAATATTATTTCTATCAACAACAGCAATCAAATTTCTTAATTTATATTTCCCTGCCAGCATTACTGCTTCCCAAGTATTTCCTTCATCAAGTTCCCCATCAGAAATAAAACAATAAATAAATCTACTTTTGTCTTTGCCATCTATTTTATCAGCAATTGCCATACCGACGGCCTGCGAAAGCCCCGAACCTAAGGGCCCAGACGAAGTATCAACATACGGTAAATATTCCCGATGTGGATGACCCTGTAGTCTGGCACCGAATTTTCTTAAAGTTTTTAATTCTTCCACCGGAAAATACCCCGCGTGTGCCATAGTTGCATAAAGTACCGGACAAATGTGTCCATTAGAGAGCACCACTCTGTCTCGCTCCTCCCAAGCTGGGTTTTTAGGGTTTTGTTTTAAAATATAAAAATAAAAAAGAGTAAAAATATCCACCATCCCAAGAGATCCGGCGGTGTGTCCAGATTTTGCTTCCATCAACATTTCAATAATAGAAATGCGAATATCGTTCGCTTTCTTCTCTAATTCTAAAATTTTTTCTTCCGTGAGCATATTTATAAGTTTCTAAATTTTTCTATCGTTCCAATTATATCATCAGTTTTGAAAATAGCCGAACCAGCAATAAGTTTTGTCGCTCCGGCCTCAATCAAAAGTGGCGCGGTTATTTTATTGACACCAATATCAACTGCAATTGGCAAATCAGAAAATTTTTCCCGTAAAATTTTAATTTTATTATAAACTTGCTCATCTAAAGCAACGCCTTTGTGTGCAATTTTATCGTTCCCCATACATTGCAAAAAATCTATATGCGGAATTAAGGGAAAAATTTGCTCCAAAGACGTAGCTGGATTTATGGCTACCCCTATTTCAATACAATCTTTAATATACAAATCAATCCCTTCCAGAAAATCTTTAAATTCTTCCAAGTCCCCCACGGCTTCAATGTGAAAAATTATTCTTTTTGGACCAAGCTTAGTGTAAATATCAAAATTTTCCACCGCATCCGCCACCATCAAGTCAAGCTCAAAATCAACATCTTCCCAAAAAGGCATTCCTTCTTCTTCGTTTAAAATTTTTTGAAAATGCTCGTCTGCTCCACCGCCGGAAGAAAAAGGCCAAGTGCGGGTAGAAACGAAAATCCCGTCACAAAAATCTATCTGCACCACTGGAACAACCCCCCGCACTAAAGCAATTTTATCTTTTAAATCATCATAATCTTCTTCTAAAATTGCAGGAACTATTTCAGGCATAGTTTAATCTTTTTTATCTATATCTATTTGGTCTATTTTTGCCAAACGGCGAATATGCCTTTCGTCAAAACTATAAGGAGTATTAAGCCAAAGATCAACCGCACCCATTACGGACTCTTCAGTAAAATATCTCGCCCCCAGAGAAAGAATATTTGAATTATTGTGTTCCCTTGAACGAACGATGATGTTTGATTCATTTTCTACGACAGGCTTAGCATTACCGTAATAAACCACTGCTCGAACATGGGGAAATTTATTTGCCGCAATAGCTTCTCCTTCTCCTGTACCACCCAGAATAATGCCTTTTACATTATCAGGATCTTTAGAAACTGCTCGAGCAACTGGAACAACAAAATCTGGATAATCATCATCTTCGTCATATTTAAAAGCGCCCTTGTCAATGACTTCATGTCCCTGACCCTTAAGAGATGAGACTAATTTTTCTTTTAATACATACCCTGCATGATCTGTGCCAATATATATTTTCATAATAAATATATTATACCAGTAAACAAGAAATATAGACAAGTATATTTTTAAAAAATTCTTTTAAATTTAACAAAAAGGCTAAATTACAAGGCAAATGTTAAAAAACTTAACATTTGCCAGCAAAGAAGCTAATCTTTAATTGAACAATGAGTTCAAAAAATTCAAAAGAAAGGAGGTGAATCTCATGAGACTCACCTGCAACGAGGACGAGCGGAAGCTCCTCCCTCCTCATGAGGAATCATGAGGACATCGGAGAAATCGGGGTTATTGACTTTTTTAGTCAACCCCGATTTTATTTCTATTTTATAGTATTACCAGTTTTAATAACATGCTCAACGAGAGTGTAAGTGTATCCCATTTCATTATCATACCACCCCATTACTTTTACTAAATTTCCCCCAATTACACGCGTCATTTTCAAATCAGCAATACATCCGTAATGACTTCCTAAAATATCACTGGAAACAAGGGGCTCTTCCGTAATCGCAAAAAGTTTATTCCAGCGAACATCTAAGGTAGCTTTTTTAAGAATTTCATTCACTTCTTCTGTGGTGGTAGCTCGTTTCGCGATAAAAGTAATATCTACCATAGATCCTGCCGGTACCGGCACCCGCATAGCTATCCCGTCAAAAAGACCTTCTAGTTTTGGGAATGCTTTAGTTACTGCAATCGCTGCTCCAGTAGAACTAGGCACAATATTTTGAGCGGCAGCCCGACCTTCACGAAAATCTTTTTTATTAGGACTATCTACTATTGCCTGACTAGCCGTATAACCATGCACTGTATTTAAAAGTGCTTTCTCTACGCCAAGTGCTTCATCTAAAATCGCAATCAAGGGCGAAGCGGCATTGGTTGTACAAGAAGCATTGGAAGTAATATTACAGGTGCCAAATTTTTCTTCATTCACACCTAAAAGAATTGTTTCTCCCTTAGCCATCCCTTGCCCTTCCGTAGCCTCGGCGGAGGAGGGTTTCACCGGAGCAGAAATAACAACTTTTTTAGCCCCAGCATCCAAATGCATTTTGGCTTTTTCATAAGTAGTGAAAAGTCCGGTTGATTCCACCACTACATCCACTCCTAAATCTTTCCAAGGAAGAATACTCGGATCTTTTTCCACTAAAACTTTTACCTTTTTTTCGTCAATCACTAAACAATCTCCATCTATTTTAATATCGTGATTCCACTCTCGATAAACTGTGTCATATTTAAGCAAATAAGCCATATTAGCAATATCCCCTAAATCATTTATCGCCACAATTTCAATCTCAGGTTTATCCCAAGCAACTTTTAAAAAAGCTCTGCCAATTCTCCCAAAACCATTAATGCCCACTCGTATTTTATTCATAGTTATATTATAGCAAAAGTAAATAAAACAACAAAATAAAATGTGCTATTATAGAAAAATGGCAGAAGAAACAAAATTCATACATCTCCACGTTCACTCCCACTATTCATTGCTGGATGGACTTTCTAAACTTGAAGATTTGATAGATTTGGCAAAAAAATTCAAGATGCCTGCGATTGCCCTCACGGACCATGGCAATATGTATGGGGCAATTGAATTTTATAAATTAGCGAAAAAGGCCGGAATTAAACCGATTATCGGAGTAGAAGCTTATGTTGCCAACCGCAGTCGACTAGATAAAGACCCTGGAATTGACAATAAAAGATACCACCTCACCTTATTGGCAAAAAATATTACCGGTTATAAAAATTTAATGAGAATGGTAACAATTTCCCATTTAGAGGGCTTCTATTATAAACCCAGAATAGATAGAGAAATATTAAGAAAATATAGCGACGGTATCATCGCGCTTTCCGGATGTCTGGGAGGAGAACTCTCCCGCACCCTGGCCAATAAAGATATAGAAAAAGCGGAGAAAATAATAAAAGAGTATCAGGAAATTTTTGGACAAGAAAATTATTTTTTGGAAATAATGAAACACCAAACATTACCGGGAGATGAAGAGGTTCGTCAAGGTTTGATTAAATTAAGCCAAAAATTCAATATTCCACTAGTGGCGACCATTGATTCGCATTACCCTTGTGCTGAAGACAATAAGGCCCATGAAACACTACTCGCCATCCAAACCAACTCTGATATAAAAGATGAAAATAAATTTTCTTTTGGCGAAGATGATTATTCATTTATTGATTTTAAAAAAGCCCAGGAACTTTTCAAAGAAACACCCGAAGCTGTTACTAACACTCTAAAAATTGCTGATTTATGCAACCTAAAATTAGAATTGGGTCGCTGGGTTTTTCCCGATTTTAAAATAGAGGACGGAAAGACTTACGATGAAAAATTGCGCGAACTTACCTATGCTGGATTTAAAAAACTAAAGCTACAAGAAAATCCAGAAATTAAAGAACGAGTGGAATATGAACTAAGAATTATTTGTGATAAAGGGTATTCTCCATATTTTTTGGTAGTCGGCGACCTCCTCCGTTACGCTAAAGAAAATGGCATTTTAAGCGCCATCCGAGGTTCAGTCGCAGGTTCAATGGTTACTTATCTTTTAGGTATTACTAACATAAACCCAATTGAGTACAAGCTTCCTTTTGAAAGATTTTTAAATCCTTTTCGCCCATCAGCGCCTGATATCGATATGGACTATGCCGATAATCGCAGGGACGAGATGATTGAATATGTAAAGCAAAAATACGGCGAAGATAAGGTTGCCCAAATTGGAACCTTCGGTACAATGATGGCTAAAGGTGCTATTCGTGATGTCGCCCGAGCGCTCACCTACCCTTATGCTATTGGAGATAGAATTTCAAAAATGATTCCAATGGGTTCCCAAGGTATGCCTATGACCATAGATCATGCAATGGAAATAGTGCCAGAATTAAGAGACGCTTATAAAAAAGAAAAAGATACTAGAGAAATAATAGATTTAGCAAAAAAATTAGAGGGCTGTGTCCGACACATTTCTGTCCATGCTGCTGGGGTAGTTATCGCACCTCATCCAATCTATGAATATATGCCAACTCAATTCGACCCCAAGGGTGGAAAAATAATTACTCAATATGATATGTATAGCGCTGAAGATGCTGGACTTTTAAAATTTGATTTTTTGGGAATCAGAAATCTTGCAATTTTAGCAGATGCCATAAGTCTGGTTAAAAACTTTTATAATATAAACATAGACATAGATAACATTCCGCTTGATGATCGAAAAACTTTTGAACTTTTAGCCCTAGGCCAGACAGAAGGCTTATTTCAGTTAAACGGTTCTGGAATGACCAGATATTTAAAAGAATTAAAACCCACTTCTATCCATGACATCAATGCCATGGTCGCGCTTTATCGCCCTGGTCCAATGGAATCAATCCCAGAATATATCAAACGCAAACATAATCCCGAACTTGTAAAATATTTAGATCCACGAATGAAAAAATTCTTAGGAGAATCATATGGATTAATTGTTTATCAGGATGATTTACTTTTCTCGGCAATAGAACTCGCTGGCTATAACTGGGAAGAAGCAGATAAATTCCGCAAGGCTGTCGGTAAAAAAATTCCCAAAGAAATGGCCGCTCAAAGAGAAAAATTTACCCAAGGTATAATTAAGGGAGGCCAAACTCCAGAATTTGCCGAAAAACTTTGGAAACTTTTTGAACCGTTCCAAGCTTATGGTTTCAATAAAGCGCACGCAGCTTCATATGGCAAGGTAGCTTATCAAACAGCCTATATGAAAGCCCATTATCCTGTGGAATATATGGCTGCAATTCTTACTGCTGAATCCGGTGATGTGGAAAAAATATCCATTATTATTGAGGAATGCAAGAAAATGAACATTCCGATTCTCCCTCCGAATATCAACGAAAGTTATGGGGGCTTTACTTGTCTAGCGCGCGAAAAAAATACTAAAATAAATAATGAAAATAAAAGTGAAAAAATCAGATTCGGGTTCTATACCATTAAAAATTTAGGAAAAGATATATCTGATTCAATTATCGCTGAAAGAAAATTAAATGGAAAATTTAAATCAATTACTAATTTTTTGGATAGAATTAAACATAAAAATTTAAATAAAAAATCAATGGAAGCATTAATCAAATCAGGATGTATGGATGATTGGAATGATCGTGGAATCCTGCTCCTTAATCTAGAAGCGATGCTTGAATATAGCCATGAAAATTCTAAACAAAATGAAAATCAAATTTCTCTTTTTGGCGGTGAAACTTCTATAAAAACTCCAGAATTTAAATTACAAGCTGGAAAAGTTGCCACCCAGGCAGAAAAATTACTTTGGGAAAAAGAACTTTTGGGACTTTATATTTCAGGGCATCCTCTGGACCGCTTACGTGATAAGCTTGAAAAAAGAACTGTTAATATAAAAAAAATAAAAGAAGAGTTCGGCAATGGTATGCAAATCACGATTGCTGGAATTATAGAAAACGTCAGGCAAGTTGTAACAAAAAACAATGAGCGTATGGCTTTTTTGAGAATTGCAGACCTGACTGATTCCATTGAAGCTGTTTGTTTTCCTTCTATCTTCAAAGAATGTATGGATATATTAGTGGCTGAAAAATGTATTGCCCTTTCCGGAAAAGTTTCCAATAAAAACGACGAAAAAAGCATCATCATCGAAGCAGTGAAGGAGATTTAAACCCATAGGTCCGACCTATGGGTTGTCATTAATCCATTCAAAAAGTTCATCAACATGATCATATTTAAAAGATTCCGGCAATGAATTTTTATTTATTATTCTTCCTTCTTTTCTAGAAATACCACTAAAATCTTGAAAACTTGAGTACAAAAAATTCTCAAGATAAGAAATAGCTTCTTTTTTATTTTTTATTCCATTTTCTTGCCAATCTGATTGAATCAATTTTATTGGGTTAAGATGAATATAGGAAAATAAATAATTAAAATAATTTTCTTTTCCAATATTTTTAGATTTAAATTTCCCCTCAAAAAGTGATCCAGTTCTGCTATGTTTTTTATTAAAATACATGGCATAAGCTGTAGAAAGTTTCCGCATAAATTCTGTAATAGGATTATAATTAGCTGTCCACAGGTCGGACCTGTGGGAAATTAAAATTATGTGAAAGTGATTAGGCATTAAAACCCATGCACATACTTCAACAAGTGGCTCTCCTCTATCAAAATCCCACGCGTCAATTTTCTGATCAACGATTGAATCTCGAAATTTAAAATTCTTTTCTGAATTGAAAACATAAAGAAGTTTAATAAAACGGTCATAATCCTTCTCAGAATTAAAAATTTTATTCTTACCATTTCCTCGATTATAAATATGGTAATATTCTTTTTCTACTAGACTAGAGTTCCTTAGGCTCATTTATACATCATACCATATTTCCACAGGTCGGACCTGTGGGAACTGTGGGGAACTTTTTTATCCGTAAAAATCTTTTGGATTTATACCATATTGAGCCATAGTTTCACTAGCTTGTTTAAGTAATGGGTTAAGTTTATTCCAAGCATTAATAGCAATGCTTTCTAAATTCAACTCTCGGTCTGCACGATCTGCTAAATAACGAGTTTTTGGGTTCATTAAAAGATCATTGTAGAGCTTCCATAATTTTCCATGAAGCCCCACTCCCTCTAAAGCTTTCAATATTTTATTTATTAGATCGGTATTCTCTTGAAGAAACTTTTTCCATTTATCTCCGTATAATTCTTCAGCTTTTTCAAAATATACTTTTACAAATGCTGAATTCGGCTTTGATTCCCTTAATCCAATAGACATAAAAAGTTGATAAAAATTGGTACCAAATTTCACCATCTCTCCTTCGGCAATATTGCCAATTGAAGAATCGGCTGTTTTTACAAGAGCCAGCATTTCTTGGTATTTTTTTTCTCCAACTTCTATTTCTGGATCTTTTTCTTCTAATTTAAGGGCATCATCCATCATGTAATTATGACAAAAAAATTAAATTAATTATAAAGACTCATCGCCTTTTCTTTACTTTCATTAAAAATGGTTTCTACCGCTTCAGTAACTTTTTTAGAAAGTTTTTTAAGAATTTCTAATTCTGATTTTTTAAATTCTCCAAGAATAAATTTAATTACTGCTTTCTCCCCTTTTGGTTTTTTAACTATACCCTTCGGTGTTGCTGGTGATATGCCAATTCTAATGCGTAAAAACTCTTCAGATTTTAACGCTTTAATAATTGAAGCGAGACCATTGTGTCCGCCCGAAGACCGATTAAAGGAAATTTTCATTTTTCCAAGTGGTAAATCAATGTCATCATAAATTACCACTAAATCTTTAAAATCCTTTTTTGTTTTTATTAATGAAACTAATGCTTTCCCAGAATTATTCATAAAAGTGTCCGGAGTAAGAAATTTAATCTTATTTTGGTTTAACTTTTTTTCTAAAATACTAACCAAAATTCGCCCAGTATTATGCCTAGTATTCTCATATTCCTTTCCAGGATTACCTAAACCAACAACTAATTTCATATCCATATAATAACACATAATTATAAATTATCTAATTTATTAGAAAACAAATTCTCACATAACGTCAAGGATTTTATGTGTTATATTATATTGATGGAACAAGAAAAGTCTACATCCCAATCATTTTGGGAACTTGTGCGCTTTGCGCTGATAGCTCTAATTATAGTTTTTCCTATTCGCTGGTTTATCGCCGACCCATTTATCGTTTCCGGTTCTTCAATGGTTCCCACTTTCGAGAATGGAGATTATTTAATAGTGGATGAACTGTCCTATGAATTAAGTAATCCGAAAAGAAATGACGTTGCAGTGTTTAAATATCCGGGTGACCCAAAAAATAATCCAAATAGAAATTTTATTTTAAGGTTTTTTGATCCTGGAAAATATTTTATAAAACGAGTAATCGGCTTACCGAACGAAACAGTTGATATAAAAGGAAATGTTGTGACAATCACCAACAACGAATATCCTGAAGGTTTCAAACTAGACCAGCCTTTCGTAAAAAATGCTGCCAATAATGACACACACGTGGTATTAAAAAGTGATGAGTATTTTGTTATGGGCGACAACCGAAGTGGCAGTTCCGATTCAAGAGCTTGGGGTCCGGTAAAAGGAGAATTCTTTACAGGAAAAGCCTTTTTACGTTTATTACCAATAAATAAAATAGATATATTACCGGGCAATTATAAACAAATATAAATGAAAAAAATAAATAAAAATAAAACGACAGAAATAGCTTCACCTAAGGGAATGAGAGATTTGATGAATGAAGATTATTACAGATTTCAGGGATTTTTTGAAAAAGCACAGGAAGTAGCGGTATATTACGGTTTCAAACCACTAGATACACCCATTATGGAAAAAGAAGAAGTCTTTACCGGCAGCATCGGTTCTGGCACGGATATTGTGGATAAAGAAATGTACACGCTTAAAACAAAGGGTGGAGATCGTTTAGCCCTTCGGCCCGAACATACAGCTGCTCTAGTGCGAGCATATATTGAACATGGAATGCAAAACATGCCTCAACCGGTAATGTTTTATCAATACGGTCCAATCTTTAGACACGACAAGCCCCAACGCGGACGCTATAGACAATTTTGGCAATTTGATTTAGATGTATTGGGAAATGAAAAAAGTATTATGGATGCTTTAGTAATAAAAGCCGGAATAAGTATCTTAGAAGAAGCCGGAGCAACGAACTTAACTATAGACATAAATTCAATTGGTGATAAAGAATGCAGAAATGGATATTTAAGAGAATTAACCAGTTACTATCGCAAACACATCAGCAATTTACCAGCAATTGATCGAGAAAGATTAAAAACTAATCCTCTTCGCATTCTTGATTCCAAAGAAGAAAAAACTAAAGAAATAAATGAAGGTGCGCCTGATGCAATTTCTTCCTTATGTACTTCTTGTAAAAAACATTTTAAAGAAGTACTTGAATATCTAGAAGAAATGGACATCGATTACAATATTAATAAAAATTTAGTGCGTGGACTTTCCTATTACACTCGCACTGTTTTTGAAATAATAGAACAAGAAGGAGGCGAAGATGGTGCTCCGCTCGCGCTTGCTGGTGGCGGACGATATGATTATTTAGCTCGCCACATTGGAAGCAAAAAAGATATACCAGCAGTAGGAATATCCATCGGCGTAGATCGAATAATCGCATCAACTTGGTACAAAAAGCTTACGCCTCGTATTTTAAAGAAACCAAAAATTTATTTCATTCAACTAGGCCCTGAAGCTAAACTAAAAAGTTTAAATATAATTGAAATTCTTCGCAAGATTCACATCCCTATTGCTCAATCCCTTTCGAAAGATAGTTTAGGATCTCAATTGGCCATTGCCGAAAAACTATCCATTCCCTATGCTATAATCTTTGGACTAAAAGAAGCCATAGATAATTCTGTCATTGTACGAAATATGGAAAATAGATCTCAAGAAACCGTCAAACTAGTCAACCTTCCAGAATACTTAAAAGAATTAAAATAAAAAATTAAAATGGTGAAAATCCTTCAACAAAAAGAAAAAGTTCTGCGTAAAATAGCAGAAGAAGTGCGAGTTACTGATATTAAAACAAAAAAAATACAAAATATATTAAAAGAAATGTCAGTAGCCTTAAAAAGTCAAGATGATGGAGTAGCCTTAGCCGCACCCCAGATTGGAATTCTATTGCGAATTTTCGTAGTCTCTGGCAAGATCTTTGAGAAGGATTTTACTAAAAATAGAATAGAAAAATTACTAAGTGAAACTGAATCAACACCTAAAAAAGAAGTAAAAAAAAATACTCACCCCATAGTTAAAGATTTAGTTTTTATTAATCCAAAAATTTCAAAGCTTTCCAAAGAAAAAGAATGGGTGCCGGAAGGATGTCTCTCGACAAGGTGGCTCTATGGCAACACTCTTAGGTCAAAAAAAGCAACTGTTACAGCTTATGATGAGAATGGTAAAAAATTTACTCGGGGAGCTTCTGGGCTACTCGCACAAATTTTTCAGCACGAAACCGACCATCTCGAAGGCAAACTTTTTATTGATAATGCCAAGGATATTAGAGAAGAATTACCTCGCCTTTAATAAATGAAAACAATCAATAACTTAAAATTCGTATTTTTTGGTACACCAGATTTGGCTGTATTTGTGTTGGAAGAACTTGCTGAAGCTGGATATTTACCTATGTTGGTGATTACTGCACCAGATTTAAAAGTTGGACGAGGCAATCATTATGACTCCCCTCCGGTAAAAAAATGGGCTGAGACTCGTGGAATACCGACATTGCAGCCATCAGCTATAGATGAATCTTTTATAAATCTTTTATCAGAAAAAGAATACGATGTTTTTATTTTAACAGCCTATGGAAAAATATTATCAAAAAAAATTCTCACTATTCCAAAACATGGAATTTTAAACATTCATCCTTCAATGTTGCCACGACTACGCGGACCTTCTCCTGTTAAATCAGCGATTTTAAACAACGAAAGAAACACTGGCACAACAATTATTGTTTTAGACGAGAAAATGGACCATGGCCCGATTATTACGCAAGAAAGTGTTGAGACAAAAGATAAAGATTGGCCTCCCTTGTTGCCAATTTTAGAAGAAAAACTTTTTCGCTTGGGTGGGAAATTATTAGTCAAAGTAATAAAAGATTATATCAAAGAAAAAATTACGCCCAAACCCCAGGATGAATCAAGGGCAACCTATTGTGAAAAAATTAAAAAAGAAGACGGTTTAGTGGATTTACTGAATGATTCGCCGAAAGAAATTTATATCAAATATTGTGCATTTTTCGGTTGGCCCGGAATATATTTCATAAAAAATGGCAAAAGAATAAAAATCACAAAAGCTCGAATAGAAAATGACAAATTTATAATAGAAAGAGTAATCCCCGAAAACGGAAAAGAAATGGATTATAGATAAAGTACAAGGCAAGACCTTGTACTAATCTTCATTAAAAAACAGCCATTCAAAAATCTCTTTAGAAAACTCCTCTTTGCTGGAAAAATAATCCGGTAAATCTCCCCTATTAAGAATAGCATCCTCAGCGCGATCAATTCCTAAATAATCCTTATAGCTTGAATATTGATAATTTTTTAAAAATTCCAACACTTTTTGTTTATTTTTAATTCCATCTGTTTTCCAATTTTTATCAATTATTTTTACTGGGTTTAAATGAATATAAGAAAATAAATATTTTAAATATCTTTCCTCACTTGCATGTTCAGATTTAAACTTTCCTTCAAAAAGTCCTCCCGTTCTTTTGTATTTTTCGTTGTAATACATTGAATATGCCGTAGTTAATTTCTGCATAAATTTACTTATACTGCCATCTTCAGTTTCCGTTAAAAGTAGATGGAAGTGATTTGACATTAAACAATACCCGCCGATCGAAACAAGGCGTTCTCCTCTATAAAATTTATACATATCATTAAAAACTAAACGAAAGATTATGTTTTGTTTAGTGTTTACGGAATAAAGTAAAGCTAAAAATCTATTATAATCTTGTTTATCGTGAAAAATTATTTGCTTACTGTTGCCTCTATTGTAAATATGATAAAACTCGCCAGGCACAAAAGCGACTTTTCTAATTGACATATTTTTATTTTACTCCCACCCATAGTACAAGGCAAGACCTTGTACTATGTACTACTAATCTTTATTTTGTTATTTATCCTTTTCTAAACTTTCAAGGAAACCTTTTAGTCTTTTAGACATTTCTTCAGCTCCAAGAATCGTACTTTTTTTCATTATCATATCAACTAATTCCATATTGCTATATGGTTTTTGTATTTTAGACTCTTTGGGACTACCCATATCTGGACCTGACTCTTCGGTCATACTTATGTTTCTATTGTATCATAAAGGAAAATTTAGCAAAAATTTGTAATACAAGGTCTTGCCTTGTACTAATATTTCGAAGTAAAAGGATTTCTTTTAGAAAGACCTTTTAGCATTTTTTTAACACTCATGGCGCCACGCTTAAACAGCGTCTGCTTACGATCTTTGTTTTTATTAATTTCTCTAAAAAGATTTTCTTTAACCACATCTATGGCTTGATATAAATCTTCTTCGTCGGCACTAGAATAAAATTTCTCTCCTTTTATGTTAATTAAACAATCAGTATGAAAAATTTCTCCCGACTTATGATGCTTGGTTGATTTACTTACCTCAAAATTTACCCTTATTTCACCACCCCTCTCTTCAATTCCAGAAAGTAATTTTTCTAAATTAGTAACTCTTTTTAAAACATAATCCTTGATAGATTCTGTTAATTCCAAACCTTTTCCTTGTAGATTTATTTGCATATACTCATTGTAACATATTTTATTTTTTCTTTTTTATGTCCCGAGTAAGAACCCGAAGTAAAATATTAAGTTCTATAGTGGCCACCCCGACAACTGTGTCTGCCCCACCGTAATATATATAAAGTAAATCACTTCCACCACGGTGGGCAGACCTGACGACCATTCCGCACGGAAAAACAACATTATTAATTATTCCAACCTTTTCATAGGGCTCTTCCGGTTCAAATATGGGATCAGTAGTACGAGCAAGAACAATAGCTGGATCATTTAGGTCAAGCAAAACAGCCCCAACACGATAAGTATGGTGATTTTTAGAAATACCATGATAAAGAAGAAGCCAACCATATTTTGTTTTTACTGGAGGAGCAGAAATGCCAACTTTCAAACTATCCCAGCTGTTTATTCTAGGCCCTATAATTCTGATGCATTTTTTTATTACCTGATTTTTAAAATTAAGAGATTTTAAATAGTCTCCGCATATTTCATCCCCGACCCGGTGTAAAATAAAATATTGACCTTTGGTTTTTTCGGAAAATATACAGGTATCTTTATCGTCCAACCCAGTCGGCGTAATTAAAACGGGTTTTTCCCATTGCCAATTTTTTTGTAAAAAATTCTTCTCAGTTATGGAAGTAATAGCTACCCGCGCCGGACTAAGTCCATCAAAAGCTGTGTAGCACATATAAATATTTTTTCCTATTTTTGTCAGTCGCGGATCCTCGCAACCAGAGTTCCCGCCAGTAATTTTTTTTAATTCAAAATTCTCTCTTGGAACATAAGCCGGATCCTCACTTCTTTCATCGACAGAAATACCATCTTTAGTAGATGCATAACCGAGAGAAGAAGTGTTGTCTTCCGAAAGTGCTCGATATAATATATGCGTCGTATCGTTTATTAAAAGAGCAGCAGGATTAAATGTAGCTTTTGACTCCCAAAGATGATTTTTGTTTGGAATAATGATTGGATTTTTAGTCGAACGAAGAAAGTGCCATTTTGAATTTGTTTTTGAATGTATGGTTCCGATTAAATCGGTAATATTCACGTGGGCTAGGCAGACGGTGGTATCCGCTGCCCCATAATAAATAGAAAGCGTTTCTTTCTCTAAAATCACACCTGAAGGGAAAACAACGTTAGAAATATGTCCCGAAAGTTCATAAGCTTCTCTCGGAACCAAGACAGGACCGTGAGTACAACCTATCACCTTAAGGGGATTTTTAAAATCCAAAAGTGCTATCTCAATACCAAAGATACGCCCAAGGTTTTCTCCACCTGGAAAATAATTCTGAATATGTGAATACAAAAAAAGCCATCCATGAGAAGTTTTTATGGGCGTGGCTCCAACTTCAGTATGGTCTTGGGGTGATCTTTTTAAATCAATGGAATATTTGTCAATATTTTTATACCACTCTTCCCAAAATTCCTGATTCAGTAAATCCTTTATTTCATCAACTTGAGCTATGGCAATTTTGGCTGGGGGCATATCCGTATTAACAGTCACCATTACAGTAACTTTACCATTAACCCGTTCCGAAAATAGTGTCATAGCCTTGGCATTAAAGGGCGTTATTAAATGTCGTTCATCAATTCTTTTCAGGTCTTTGGAAATAGCCATAGCGACCTTGATACCACTCGCCTCAAATGGATATTTAGAAAGTGCTGTGTAAAATATATAATAATTCCCTTCAAAAAAAGTAATTCGCGGATCCTCGCAACCATATTTTTCCCATTCTTCTTCTGGGACGATAAATGGCACCCGTTCTTCGAAATGTCTTCCATCTTTTGACTTACCTATTCCTATTACCGAGAGTTGTTCAGGTATACGTAGTTTATCTTCCGATCCAATGGCACGATAAACACCGTAATAAGTTTTCCCCTTTTTAACAACACTCATATTGAAAGTCGCCAAATCTTCCCAGTAATGATCTTTATCTGGAACTATAATCGGATTGTGATGAGATCTTTTTACTACATACATAAATTTATACTCTGATATTAGATTTCTTTAAAAGAACTGCATTACCGCCACTTTTCAGCTTTTGAATAAATTCTTCCAATTTTGCATAAGCAACAGCAATATGCTTATCGCCACCTCCATAATAAAGAAAAATATTTCCGTCTTTTATGACTGCCCCACTTGCATAAACAACTCCCGGCTTCCAGTCATTTTCATACCACTCATCTGGAGAGAGCACTGGATAAGCTGAACGATATAAAATTTTTTCCGGATTTTTTAAATCAAGCAAAAGAGCTCCAACCTTATAGCGATTAGGGTCATCTTTATCCATTGCGTGATAAAATAATAGCCAACCATCTTTAGTTTTTAAGGGTGGAGCCGAAGCACTACGGGTACGATTATGCCAAGCAACAATGTGGTCCGGCAAAGTATGTATATCCGGAGCTTCTTTTTGAGAAGGCGTTTTATGCATATTAAGTTCATCCACAAAAGCAATATGCACCCGAGAAGAATCTCCCATATCTATGTTGTGAAGAAGCGCAAACTTTCCATTAAATTTTTCGGGAAATAAAACCCAGTTTTTCTGCCGGTCACCCGGACGAGACAGATAGGCAAAATTTTCCCAATTCCATATTTTATTCTTAAGATCTTCTGTATCAATTGAGGTAAATGCCACTCGCATAGAATTCCATCCATTAAACATATTGAAGGTTAGATATACTCGGTCACCAATTTTAACCGCTCTGGGGTCTTCACATCCACCCCAGCCACCTCCAGAAGCAAAGAGAGCGGTGTCATAAACAAGGCGAGCCGGAGAAGTAAAAGGATAATGACCCATTGCTGTTATTCTATTTTCTGGTATAAAAACTGGATAAGGAAGACGCTCATCAAAATGAATTCCGTCTTTACTTGAAGCATAACCAATCCGCGAAACACCATCACTACCAAGCGCTCGATAAAAAAGGTGAACTCGTCCATTGTGCACTACCGCCCCAGGATTAAAAACTGCTTCTGATTCCCAAGGTGAATTATGAGCCGGATCAATTATCGGATTGCCTTTGAACCTTTTAACCAGAGCCGGGATTTTCTTCTTTTTTCTTATTATTTTTACTTTTTTACTAACTGTTTTTCTTTTGACAGTCTTGGCTTTCTTTTTTTTTGCTACTTTTTTTATTATTTTTTTTCCCGACGTTTTAGGTCGTGATTTTTTAGGCTCGGCCATAATCATCTTCGTAACGAATAATATCTTCTTCGTCAAAATCCCCCGTCGCTATTTCAATTAAGATCATTCCTTCAGGTCCAGCTATCCAACGATGTTTAGCACCAACTCCCGCATTATGTTCATCACCAGGAATAACTTCGTATTTTTTATCATCTACCAGAATTATACCCCCGCCACTAACAATATGCCAAAATTCAGAACGCTTAGTATGGCTCTGCCAACTGTTTTCTTGGTTCGGTTTTATCGTGTGAATTTTTACCGTGGAAA
>JAHIVA010000064.1 GCA_018816985.1 Patescibacteria group bacterium
AGGGGCAGAGGGGCCGGGGGTGAATGCCCCGGAGCCAAGATATCTTATACAATTTTATAACTTGGATCTAAGATTCTTAAGATTTTCAAGCAGTTCGTCGTAAAGAATAAAGCTAATATTTTTAAGTGAGCATCCGAGTTTACGAAAATCCCCCGACTCTTTTTTGTTTTTAAACTGATGGCTCGTCCCAGCGATAATATATCCCCTCGGATGCACTACTCGAATATCAACTCCCTTCTTGCGTTTTACAGCACGGATATAATCATCTGCGCTTCGGCTAATTTCATCAATGTAATTCTCAATTTGCGAAATTGCTTTCACGAGGTCTGGTCTCCAGTAGTAATTATCATGATCTTCGTCTAAGGCCACCAGCGGAGTCTCATGCCGCTTTATTTCAAAGACATCAACAAAACCATATACGTCAGCAAGGACAAAATCTGGATAACTAACGCTTATGCTCACATTTTGTTTTTCAATAGTTGTTACATAATTCGCCAAAAAACGAAAAACTTTTTCGCTTAGAAATTTTTGCCAATTATTTTCCGAGAATGTCTTTTTGATAAGGTTGTCCTCAAATTCTTTTATTACCTCATCGAGAAAGATTTTGTCGGTAGTTTTCTTAGTGTTTTGAATGAGGGCACTCCTCTCTGCTCTGATGGCTTTTTTCTTACCCTTCAGTGAAGCTTCAAAAATTTTAGGAAAGAAATATTTAAGCGACTCCAAATCCTCTTCATTTAACTTTTGAGATACTTTCTTTCTTCGGAGAAGTGCGGCCATTTCACCGCCTCTATAATCATCAAAGTCGTCTGTCGAAATTTTTATCTGTTTAGGGAACTTAGTGCTCAAGAATGAAGCAACTTCGCTTCTCAAATCATTATTTCTATCTTCATTTATCCGTCCTAATCGCACCAAAAGATTTTTTATATCAATCAGAGGAAGTTCAACGGAGGTCTTATGTGTACTTTTTTTAACCGACTTGGTCTTTTTACTGGAAACTGTTAATTCCAGAAGTTTGTTAGGGGCAAGATTTTCTTTTAGAGCCGACAATAGGAAAGTACCCTTCTTTCCAAATCCGTAACCATTTCTATTCAAATATAGTCCGGACGGTAAACCCTGATAACCTTTTAAAACAATTTTGGAAAGGAATCTAGCTTGACCACCTTGCAGGTAGTAAATTGTTTTTTTCTGTTTACGAAAAATTTCGTAGACACAAAAAGTGCCTTTTTCTGAGTCAAAATGCTGTTCCGATTTTTCAACTACTTTTTTATTACGTTTTTTTGCCATAATTAGTTGATGTCAAAATGTTTCAATATTTTTGCCTGATATCCTTGCTGGTTTAATAAGACGTCAAACCCGGTGAGCCCATCCGGATTTTTATCACTGAGATGATCAGAGCCACATACAATCACAGAATCACCTTTTTTTAGATGTGGCGACAATCTTTTTAGCCACTCGGGTTCTCGTTTACGAGATTCTTCACGTCTTCGCTGCAAAAACTTCTCCATGTCACAACTTGAAAATATACCAGGAGAAATCTCAGTTGCACCAAGCTCTCTCCATATTTCTTCATTTCTCTTCACGCCAAGCTTGTCGGCCTCCGATTGTAGTAAGTCAAATTGAAAATACTTGGTTTTATCTTCACATGCTCGGAGAATGCTTTCCCCCCGCTTTTTTGCTATATCACTACTCCATTCTTCAGCAAGGAGGGTGATTGCGTTTTTATCTATAAAATTACGCACATATAATAACAATTCTTGTGAACCAAACCTGTCGGTACCGTCCTGTAATTGATGATTTACACCAATTAAGTAGATCATAACATTATTTTACTATTTCCCATAAAATCATCCATTTTTGTATTAGCGGAGGGGCTGGGGGGGGGTGAATACCCCGAAGCCAAGACTCCTAATTATAATCTTTCCATCTGCTGTAATGTTCCGTTTGCCAAATCTCTCTTGTCTATTAAATATTCGTCCCATTTGTTAGATTCCTTTCTTTTTCGTCCGGCAACAAACCCAAGCATTTTCCCGCTCATGAGCTTGTTAGACATTTTCAAAAAATCAGGCGCAGGTACAAACCAAACATAATCCCATAAATCACCTTTCTCTGTATCAAAAAAGCAAAAAATCAAAGCCATTGAATATCTATCAACTACACTACTAGCTTTTACTGTGGCGGTGAAAATATCATCAGGATTATCACCAAAACGGCTTTTGATCTGAATATACATTGTTTTTAAACTTTCTTTTCTTTTAACGATCAAATCAATGCCTTCGTCATCGGAAATCGGTTTATAGCAAGAAAGCGTTGTGTCACCGTAAAGCGTAACGAGTTCAGCAATTCTAGCTTCGGCAATATCTCCTTTTTGTTTTGACGACACATTTTTGGAAATTGTGTATTTCTTTTCTTCTTTTTCGGCTACTTTTCCTTTTTGCGGTTCTATAAAATCAGGATTTAATCCGAAAGTGCTGGGCGCGGTTTTGATAAAGCGAGATTTGTCTTTTTTGGAGTTTATATCTACGACGAGCTGAGCGTTCATGGTTGCTTCTGGTGTTTTGCCTGCAGTTTTCAGCCAACCATGATCAAGGGCAATTTTGGTTATTTCCTTGCTGTGTAATGGCTTGTCAGCTTCTTTTAAAATTTGATATGCAAGTTCTTTGAATGAGTTCATAATTTCTTCTCAATATTTTTTATCGTTATATTGTTTGATAAAACTTGCGGATTATTAAGCAACTTATTTACTGAAAGGACTGAAAGATCATAAAAAGGTGCAAGTTTCAAAATAAAAATGGAGTTAATCTTTTCGAAAATAGTGTCTCCAGGCTGACCGATATCTAAAACAACATTTGGAGTTAGTACTGAATGATGAGATAAAGTATTGCGGTAGTAATTATAAATAACGCGCAAGGATTCTTCGTCTAAACCAAGATCGTAATATTCTGTATTATTTAATATTTTGAAATGATTTTCGACATTGCCATTTTCTACATAAGAACCAATACTATCTACTATAGAAAGTAGTATCAGTGCCGCCGGATAGCCATAACATCCCGGAGCTGGCCACAATGAAGTATCTTTCCTAAACTCAATGCAATATTTTGCTACTAAAAGAAATTCTGGTAACGATTCATATAACATTGATTGTGTATTTGGATGGATTGCCATAATTTTTAATTCATCGGATTATTCACAAATATTTGCTCATTTTTATTCTTGTATTCTTTCGAGGATATAACCGTATCGTAAAGTCCGATACTTTCATCTTCATGTTTATTTATTCCAGTGTATTCAAGACTTGCATCCTCATAACGCTTAAACTTATACACCGCGTCATTCATTAAGGAGCTGTTAAAGACCCCAAGACTCACTAACATTTCAAAATCTTTTTGTGTTAGCCCAGTAACTTTTTTAAATAACCCCGGCTCTAATCTCGTAATTATATCTTTTAAAGTTCTTTCTCGATAATCAGTGAGATACATAAAAACTGGGATACGAGTGGCAAATTTAACAAGCTTTTCTTGCACTTGTTTGCGTAGGCTTTTATATTCTTTTTCTTCTTCCGTAAGTTCTTTCTTTTCTTTTTTAGTTAGTTCTTTGTCATTTGCTTCTTTTTTAATTTTTTCAACTGATTCAGATTTATTAATAATTGTTTCTATATCCTGATTCAAATTCCTAAAACCCTCAATATTCATAAGAGCCTCCATAGCCGTCTTATTATCCATTAATCGTTTAAGCGTATTATTATCAACATTTACAAGTAAGGCGCTTTCCCACCGGCGAGCAAGAAGTGTCGCAGTGGTTCCGCTCATCGCCATATCCAAAATTCCAGCTGCGTCAATTTGTTTCATGGCACTACCGTCATAGGCCAAAACCGGTAAGAAATTTATAAATTCTGCGACTTTTGCCTCAGGGTTAGATTCATTTACATTCAAACGACAGCTATATTCAGCAATCTGTCTTAACGCTCGATTTGGAGCAAAATCAAAAACGTAACATTCTTTTTTTATGACCTCCTCTTTGTTCGGTGATTTATTGTCTGGATTTTTTATAGTCCACGGCGACTGCACTCGAAAAGCAGCCTGAAAATATGTTTCCGGCGTTGAACAACTACGAAGCATAAAAATACCTGACCACGGTTTAACTGTCACACCCGTCAGAAGTTTCCCACAAGTCAACGTAATAGTTTTTGATTCTAGTGGTTCATCCATCGCCTCTAAGACCGGTGGCAGTGCCTTCATGCCTATACCAGCGCTATTACCGGCAGCAACAATTACTTTATAATCTTTATAAAAAACATTTTGTCTCTTTTTTAATAGATTACGCATTGCATAACATGAAGCTACTGAAGGCAAAAACCAAAGCGTATGATTAAGTATATTCAAAAGCTCCGCATGAGAAAAAGGCATTGGCGGCTTCTTCGCCCCAAGCTTCAAATTATCAATGGTAGTTTCCGAAAAAGAGCCACGAATTAAATCAAGCCATTTTTGAACCTCATCCTCATATTTAAATTTAGCTTTTTTGTCTTTGCCCTCAGCAGAAAAAAATTCATTTAAATCAAATTCATTAAATTCACCTTGCTGGGCTATATCAATAATTGAATCTGGTAATTGATAAGTCATCATTACCATTCTTGGTAGCGCGACATAAGGATTAATAGCTTTTTCTTCTTTCCACGATTCCTTGGCTCGTTGTTCATCTGAATATGTCCAGTTATAAATTTGTTCTTCAATAAATTCACCAGATGCAATTGCTCTGAAGGGAGTCCCGGATAGGTAGAGATACGCCTGCGTCTTAATTGGCAATATCTTTTCATCAAAATCCACCAGTCCCACGCCTTCCGCAAATTTTTGTTCTTTTTTATCTTCAGCTTCAAAAAGCTCTTTCGCATTTTCTCGCCATGCTCCGTAATGATATTCATCAAAAACAATACAATCCCATTTTGTCTTGTGTACCCACTGATTTTTTGTTTTTATTCCGCCTGTGCTTTTATTTTTTCCCAAATAATCCTGAAATGATCCAAAGCAAACAAACGGTTTTTTCTCGTTTATATCTTTATGCCAAAGCGTGTTTTCCGAAGCAGAGATAAACTGCCATCCTTCAAAATCAACATGCTCTTTCAAATCATCATCCCATGCGCTTTCTACCGCTGGCTTAAAAGTCATTACCAAAATTTTAGCCCAGCCCATCTTTTTCGCTAACTGATAAGTGGCAAAAGTCTTACCAAAACGCATTTTGGCATTCCAAAGAAAGTGTGGTTCATTTTTTGGATTTTCTTTTTTTGAGCCTTGAAAATAGTTAAAAGTTTTTTCCACTGCAGCTTTCTGTTCCGGACGCATTTTAAAATTCAATCCACGCGCTTCAATGCTGAATTTTCGCTCTATAATATCATTTATCGCGGATCTAACATCTTTCAAACTGCATTTAAACCATTCTCCGTCTTTTCTTATAATGCTTTTCTTTTTCAAATGATGATGCACTTCGTGATCAGTAAAAGTCGTGCCGTCATTTCTGATGGCATCCTCAATAAGCACAATTCGGTATTGAATTTGAGCTGTTCCGAGCTGTTCTTTGACCCGCTCCTCGGCATTTCGGACGGTATAGCCAACTTTAAGCAATCCTTTATGCGAATCAACACCTACTAATTCGTAAGCATATATTGTTGGTTTTACATCCGGTTTTTGTGGAAAAAAATCTTTACTCATAAAATTAGTTCATTGGACGAATCATTGATTCAATAAACTCAATTTCTTCTTTGGTGAGTTTATATTTTCTATACAGTTCTTCATCAGTCCATGGTTTAGAGAAGTCTTGCATTGGAACAAAGTAAAATTTATCTCGGGATAAATTTATTGATGAGATGGCTTGCATCATTAAACATCTAGCAAATTTTGTTTTTAAATAATCTAATAAATTATTAGCTTCTTTAATACTTTTATACTCTCCAATAGTTAAATAAGAATCAGTGCATACCTCCCCTGGCTTTAGTATTCTAATCGTGGAAACTATTTTCATTTGTCCGTTTTTATCTGGCTCTCCAGCATGTTCACTTATTACTTTGCTTACCATTACTTTATATCTATCAACTTTATTTTGACTTTGGGTCACAATAGATCTTTTTACATAGCTAACCCCAGCGCTAGAATATAAAGTAACACCATCTTTTAAGCTTGATTTTACACCTCGTATCGAAGATGAGATACCAAAAGGATTTCTTGAGTCAACCATTTCGGATAGCGATTTCTCGCTTTTTTCTTTTATTTTTCGAATAATGTTGGTAGCCTTATTATATCGAACAAAAATTGGGAACTCATTTAATTTTCTAACTAAAGTATCTTTTTTTCCATTTAAAATATTAGTGAAATTACAATCCGCTTTTGAATCACGTGTCCATAAGAAGTAACATGCACCACCGCCAAGACTAACGCCCGGGAAACATTCCTTAGCATTAATATAGTCTGTTATAAGCAATATTCTTTCATCCCCTAGCATATCTTTCCTAAAATCTTCAAGGCCCTTACCCCCAGCCAGCCATCTTGAAGGAATGATCATTGTCAGAAAACGAGGATTTAATTTTTTTGCCTGCTCAACAAATTTTTGATAAATCGGAATAGCACTAGAGCCATGTCCGTGATCACTTAATTGATAAGGCGGATTGCCAATAATTACATCGAATTTCATATTTTTAGTTTTATTGGGTAAGTTATTATGAATAAATTGATAAGCGTGAGTTTCGAGCCCTTGCTCACGCTCGTATTCTGACTGACTGGCTCCACAATACGAACATCTACCATTTTTCCAGTCATGCTTTGTAGTATCAAAAAAAATATTTCCTTGATTATCATCAAAAGACGATAAAACAGAATACTTTCCATTCGCTTCTTTTGAGCAATACAGACTTCTCCTGGACAGAAGCGATGTTAACTCGGTAATTCCGATCCCAAAAATTTGTTTGTTGTAAATATGGTCAATTCTTTTTTGAAGATTCGGTATTTCATCTTGTAGACCCTCCAACAATCTTCTAGCAATTTCTCGCAAGAATATACCAGACTTAGAGACAGGGTCAAGAAAAGTTGCATTTTTGTCTTTCCAAATTTCTTTTGGCAATAAATCCAAAATTTCATTGGCTAATTTCGGCGGTGTAAAAACCTCATCACTACTAAGGTTAGCAAGGCATGATAGAACATCAGGATTGTAATTACTTTGTATCTTCATAATCAAGTTTAAGGTAGTGTTTTAATGGAAATTCTTTTACTGGCATTGGCGAAAATACAGCCTCGCCAGTATCAGAAACTTCGCGTAAAGAAAAAAGTGTTGGTTTTTTGGGGTCAAAATCTGCCAATTCCCGATACTCAAAATCTCTTCTTTTTATTGAGCTGCCATTTGCAAGTGACCATTCAGAAAAAATTATATACTTTTTGCCGTCAAAAGTTTTCAGATCAAGTGCATTGCCTTGTAAAATATTCCGATTTAATACAAACCGAATACTCTTTTTAAAATCATCTTTACACTTTTCTTTGTATAATTTTAAATACATATCATCAACGATTTTATAAAGCCGTTCAATACACGCCTCAACATTGTCTTTTAATAGCTCAACGCCATATATACTACTTACCGCTAAAAGCGCCATTCGCTCAAACTCCGTTTGGCTAGATTTGTATTTTCTCTTTACTACTTCAAGTTTTCCTTCAAGTATTGGGGCGAGAAAATTACCATTCCCGCAGGCAGGTTCTAAAAACCGAGATTCGATTCTTTCAGTCTCTTGCTTTACCAAATCAAGCATGTCATTCACGATAAAATCCGGAGTGAATACTTCTCCATGATCCTTTATTCTTTTCTTTGTGTATATTTGATTGGTTGGCACGATGGTTATTGTATTATTAGTATTAATATAATATTATTTTTTTCTAATAAATAAATCATTTTCGGAGCGAAGCGGAGAAAATACCATATAGCCCCCCTCTAAAATAAATGAAAATAAAATTTGTTCATTGCAGAAAAGTAGTAGGCGTCAGCCGTGAAAAGAAAAGTATATGCCATACAACTCGTTTTTATATGTACTGTTTTCGTTAAACAATACAATATTTGCGTATTATACGAAGTTAAGATATAATCAATTAAACTATTATTATTATAGCATAATTCCATGCTGGATCACTTCCTGGAACAAACCAGAACCGAGC
>JAHIVA010000065.1 GCA_018816985.1 Patescibacteria group bacterium
CAGAAATAGACAAATCTTTCAAAATATTTAAACAATATTTGCAGTCTGATCAATTTTTAGACAATGTTAATAAATTATTGAAATAATAAACATGGACATTAACAATATAATTAATAAAATAAAAAATCAGTCAACTTTAATTGCTGTAATTCTTTTATTTTATTCTTATTTTTCATTGAAAAACTCTGACTCTTACACGTCACCACTTATTATTTCTGGTGGAATAACATTCTTAGTAGGCATTTTCTTGGTCATCGGAAATTTCTTTGTAAATCAGTTAAGTGAATATTATAAATACATAATTCAAGAAATGAAAAATGTTATAAATACCCTTAAATCTCAAAACAAATTTTCATCGGAACGATATAAAGAACTTTTAACAAATTCGTCACAATCATCAAAAGAAATTACAAAGGGATATTCTTCGGAAAAAGATGAGACCCAAAATGAACAGTAGATGACATTTTCAATAATTCAAAAATCACAACTCGAAGGGGCTTTGCGGCTGGATGCGGAGTATTATCAGCCGGAGTATTTAGAATTGGATAGAAAATTAAATTTATTTGGCAATAAATTAAAAACTTTCGGCGAAATTTTAGAAAGAGAAAATTCGCTAACCGGTGGAGCAACGCCGCTCGGAGCAAACTATCCCGAACTAGGAATAAAGTTTTTAAGAGTACAAAATATTATGCCAGGTTATTTAGATTTTTCAGACACAGTTTTCATAGATAAAAAAATTAATGATAAACAACTCAAGCGTTCACAGTTAATTGACGATGATGTTTTGTTGACGATCACAGGTGTTTCGTATGGGAAATCTGCAGTATACAAATTATCTTACGGCGATGCTAACATTAACCAGCATTCTGTCAGAATGCATTTTATTTCCAAACTGATTCCTGAGTATATTTCAACATTTTTGAATTCTAAATTTGGAAGATTTCAATCAGATAGGAAAATCACTGGTAACACGAGACCTGCACTAGCTTATGAAGAAATTAGAAGTTACAAAATTCCCGTTATTGATAAAAAACTTCAAAATGAAATAAAAGAATTCTACGATCGATATAAAAAGCTCGACGAAGAAAGCAAAAAAAATGTCCGACAAGCCGAAGATATATTGTTTAAAAAACTTGGGCTGGATGATTTTACAGCCGAGAAGAAATTATTTTTCATCGTTAATTTTTCTGATTGTAAAAAATTCAACCGTATTGATCCTGATTTTTTTCAACCACATTATCTTGCATTTGAAAAAATAATTTCTAAATACAAATCAAAAATACTCGGGCAACTATGTTCATTAATTTCATATGGCACAGTGCCAACTAGTCCTTATACCGATAAAGGGGTACCTTACGTCAAAGGTATGAATCTTAAAAATTGTTTAATTGATCATACAGAGATTGATTGTCTGGAAAAGGATTCCACTATAAAATTACCTAAAAAAGTTTATCTTAAGAAAGACGATGTTATTATTTCCCAGATGGGAACAGTTGGTAACGCTGCGGTTGCAACTAAAGCTGAAGAGGGCTGGCTATTCGCTTCTTTTACAATTCGAGCGAGATTGTCCGAAGAAGCAAAGAAGTTTCTTGACCCACTATTTTTAACTTTGCTTATTAACAAAGTTAGCAAACCGTATTATTTGATGAGATATATCGCACAATCTAGTGTTAGACAGAACACTGATTTACCGACAATAAAAAATTTACCAGTTCCAATTTTACCAAAAGTAACTCAAGAAAAAATTGCCGATTTAGTTCGCAAATCCCACGCCGCCCGCCAAAAATCTAAACAATTTCTCACCGAAGCAAAAAGGAAAGTTGAAGAAATGATTGAAAAAGGAGGTGATAAAAATGTCGATTAGACAAAGAATTAAAATCAGAGGCAAGTCCAGGTATATTGAGCGAGGGAAAGATGGGAAATTTACAGATAATACGAATATCTACGAATCTATAAAAGCAGATTCAAGAAAAAAATCTGCCAAGCTCGTCAAGCCCGGACACGGACACGAGGGTGATTTAAAACGCAGAAAGAAATAAAATTATCTACCTTACGCATGAAGCTTCTCGCTTTGCCAAAGCTACGATG
>JAHIVA010000092.1 GCA_018816985.1 Patescibacteria group bacterium
ACAAATGAGATAGGAAAACCAAAAGTTCCAGTTATAAGAAGATTAATTTCGGTCCCATCTTTTTCTGATATTTCTTTAGAGATTAATGAAGGAGATTATGTAACATACTATAATTATGATATTATACCTGTTCAAGAACCTATACCTGATGTTGCCAATGCTAAAATTAACTTTACAATTGATGAAGAATTTTATTCAACTGATTCATTCTATCCAAAGCAAAGAGCAAAGATTGAAAATCGGGGGATTATCAGGGATCATAAAGTTGTACAACTAGAGATATTTCCTTTTGAATATAATCCTGATAAAAAGGAGTTAAGATTTTATAAAAATATAGACATAAAATTAAAATATAAGGGGAAATATCCTAATTCTAATAATCAAAAGGATCTTTTAAAGGATTTTTATGGAGATATAATTCTTAATTATGATTCCACTGAAAATTGGCCTTCTGATGATGGGCAAAGTTTTGCATTACAATCTGAATCAAGTGAGAGGGCGGACTATTTAGTTATAATTTATGATGGTTTTTATACTAGTATTCTTCCTTTAGTAAGCTTAAAAGAAGAAAAAGGTCTTGAGACAAAAATAGTTAAGACAAGCGAGATATCTGATGTGAATGCAAATGGGTTAGATGATGTAGACATTTATTCATACATTTATAACGCTTATCATACTTGGGAACTTCCACCAACCTATGTCCTATTAGTTGGAGATGTTGAAACTGTTCCAACACATTATGGTTTGCCGCATTCTTTTTATGGAGGAGAAAAAGTTGCAACTGATCATTATTATAGTACTGTAGATGGAAATGACTATTTTTCTGATGTTTTTGTTGGGAGACTTTCAGTTAAGAGTTCCTCTGAACTAAATGTAATCGTTGATAAAATTATAAAATATGAAAAAACACCATATATAGATGGAACTGACTGGTATAGAAAAGCTATGATGTATTATGGTCTTGAGAGAACAGTATGGTATGAAACATCGCAATTTGTTAAATCTTTATTAACTTCAAATGGTTTTACACATATAGACATGTTTGATGATGATTCTTATAGCACTATAGATGTTAGTAATGCTGTTAATGATGGCAGAAGTTTTCTTAATTATAGGGGGCACGGTTCTAAAACAAAATGGGCAAATACCCCTTTTGACAATTCTAATATTTTATCTTTAAATAATGGTATGAAATTACCTGTTGTTATTAGTCCAACTTGTGAAGCTGGATGGTTTGATGATCGTTATACTGATAGCTTTGGCGAAACTTGGTTAAAAGCTGGAACAATGCAAGTGAAAAAAGGAGGTGTCGCATTTTTTGGTGCTTCAAGAGTTAGTTATTCTTACCATAATGATGAACTATGTAAGGGAGTTTACAAAGGAATATTTAATGATGGATTAAGTAATTTAGGAAAAGCAACAAACAAGGGAAAGTTATATATGTACAATTATTACGGTGATGGCAGCACGACACACCTTGAATTTGAGTTATTTAACTTACTTGGAGACCCTGAAATGGAAGTTCCTCCAAAAATAGCTGGAAAAGCTTTAATAGTTTATAACGATGGAGATTCTGATTTATCTGTAACGTCAGTAGTAGGACCTTCTTGGGTCATAATAGAACCAACATCATTTACTGTTCCTGCACACTCTTCAAAAACAATAACAGTTGTTATAGATGACTCAAATTTAAATCCTGGAAGTTATAATTCTGATATATCAATTTACTCTAATGATCCAGATAATAGTGTATTGGACATACCAATAAGCTTAACTAAATCGGGCAATAACCCTCCTGAAATTGATCCTGAAGTACCTGACTTAACAACAGATGAAAATGTACCTATAAGTTTTGATTTAACCCCCTACGAGAATGACGTTGAAGATTCAGGCACAGCTCTTGACTGGAGCGTTTCTGACGTTAATACAGAATTATTCACAGCTAGTATAAATCAATTTTCTGATGTTTTAACAATAGATCCTATTTCAGGAGCTTCCGGGTTAGATGATATAGTCTTAACTCTAACAGATTCAGATGGAGCTACAGATTCAGATGTTATATCTGTTACAATAATTTCTTCTCCAGATTTTGAATCCCCAGTAATAAATTTAATCTCTCCTTTTGATATATCTTCAGATAAATATACTCTTTTTAAATACAATGTAACTGATAAATCAGAGATTGCTAATTGCTCCTTGATAATTAATGGAGTAGTCACACAAATGGACTATTCAATAACAAAGGGTGTATCTCAGTATTTTTATGATGTTCTTCCAGATGGAAATTATAATTGGAGTATACAATGCATAGATAGCTCTGAAAATAATAATTGGGAATTGAGTGAAGAAGTGAATTTTCAAGTTTCAGTGTCTCAAGCAAAAATACTATTGATAGATGATGACAAAGCATATGATTCCTGGTTTTATGATTATGAGCAGTATTACCAAGGTGCCCTTTTTGCAAATAATTACCTATATCATAATTGGAATGTAGACGTTTTAGGAAGTCCAAATATTACAGATTTATTAGATTATGATATTGTAGTTTGGTTTACTGGAGATAGTATATCTAATACTTTAACTCAAATAGATCAAAATACTTTAAAATCTTATTTA
>JAHIVA010000014.1 GCA_018816985.1 Patescibacteria group bacterium
TGCGCAGTGGCTGGAGGACCGCTTGCGGGACGGAAGTCATTGCGCATAGGCGCTGTTGTGCGATGTCGCGAAAGGGACGAGCACAATAGCGACGGAGTCGCAGCACGTTGTGCGGACGAGCGAAGCGATTTCCGCACAACTTGCAGGCGTATCTGAAGTCGTGACTGAACCTATGTGGTAAAATTGGCGAAGCCACCACATAGGTGAAGGAACGATTTGGGCGTAGCGCCTAAATATCCTCTTACCTTAATAGAATATAACAATTTATTATATAGTAGTAAAGGTATATCTATGTTCAGCGAAGCCAGATACGCGGTGTTGGCTGATGTATTCCTTTTCTTTTGTTTTTAAACAGGATTTTTGTTTGAATAAAGTTAAAATTTCTTTTTTTCCTTTTGGGCGAAGGGCAGAGGGGAATTAAAGGGGTGAATGCCCGAAGCCCAAAACTCCTAATTATTGACTGAAAAATCTAATGAATACATAAATTCAAACATTTCGTTAGCAAAGTTTCTAACATCTTCTTCATTGCTGTTAGTAAAAAGATGTGATTCGGGGTTAAGGGTTATTCTAAATTCATGAAATTTATTTTTAACTTCTTCGTTATCATCAAACAGTCCGTTTATAATACTTTTTAGATTGCAGCAATCAACTTGTTTATCCTGAATTTGTTTACAAAAGACAGTGGGGAAATACATGCTTTCTAGGAACGGCCTGAGATCGGCCTTGATTGATTCAGAACGTTTTTTGTTTATATAGTCATATATCTTCATGAAAGTTTTATCATAATCTGAAGATATTAGATCTTCTTTATTCGCTTGTTCAAGAAAACTTGTGTAATTATTTTGATTAATGCTAATAAAAACTGTATTTGTCAGGTCTTCCTTGGTTATTTCGCAAAATCTTTTAATAAAATGCAAATAATGAGTTAATATTATAACTTGACTACTAGCTGACAATATTTTTTTAAAATAATTAATGGAATTAATCGTCCTGTTATCATCAAAACTTGTGACTGGATCATCCAGAACGATTATTGATCTTTTTTTATCAGTATCACTTTTTAGTTCAAACCTAGCAAAAAATATTGCCAATGCAAGCGCTCTTCTATCTGATTCACTAAAAACACTATATAGTTTATCGGCTGGGATTTCTTTTTCATGAAATTTAACCACTAAAGAATAAACTGGCAGGTGACCCCTTCTATCTTCATCTTTCTCAAGTGTAAAATTTTTACTACCAAACGTTAAAAAGAGTTTGTTAATTTCAGTAAAATATTTTTTTAGAAATTCTGTTTGTTCTTTTTGTAGTTTTTTTTCTAGCTGAATAATCCCTTCGTCTCCATTTTCAAGTTTATCTATTTCATTAGATAGTTTATTGCATTCTCTGCATTCTTGGTCTTGCTCAATTCTTGCTTTTTTGTATTCTAATTTTGAAATATCGTTTTTTATTTCTTCAATCTTTTTTTCTATGGCGGTGGTACTTTGATATTGCTTTTTAAATAATTTAATTTCCCTGATGAAGTAATCAATAAGCACCGAACATTTGTTTACCTTCTTGGTATATTCGTTAATCATGTTATCAATAAGTGATCGGTCGACTGATTCAATTTTATCATAAGGTGACTTATTTTTTTCCTCAATTTTATTTTCAAGTAAAGTAGTAATTCTATTTTTTTCCTTCTCAATGCCTTCCTCGTTTAGATTATTTACAAGCGAAGTCAAACTATCAAGATTTTTTAAGAAAGTTTCATTTTGTATGTAATCTTTATATTGATTAATAATTAAAAGTATCGATTGAAGAGAAGAAAAATTATTTAACCTATCGTCTTTCAATAAATTATATCCGATATTTAATCCAGAATTGGTTTCGTTGACAAAATCAGTATAAGCCTTATCAAAATAATTACTGTAAAGATCAATTAATTCTTTTGCATTTTTAAGATTTTGGTCACAGAATGGGCAATTACCATCATTTTTATCTTTACAATAGCCTAGGCCTTGGTGGATCCAGTTTTTAGCATTGTCGGAACTTGAAAAGTTATTCAAAATATGTTCGTTTAGTTTCGCAATACTTTCTTCCTTTATGTCGCTATAGTTTTTTTCTAGTAGAGTATTTATAGAATTAATTGCATCGGAATAATTGTTCTTTTGTGGCGTGTATTCTGTTGGTTCAGATAAATTTGTTATTTTTGTTGGTTCTTTAAGTCTATCTTGTTCTTTTTGCAATAAAAGTTTAGCCTGGGTTAATTCTTGATCAATATTTTCTAAATTTAGTTTTGAAATATCATAAGAAAGAAATTTTTTAATTTCTTCATCTGGGGAAAGTTTTATATATTGCGGAACTTTATCTTTAAATATCTTCTTTTTTTCACCAAGAAATTTTTTCTTTTCTCCAATTTTTTCTGCTAGTTGGACACCCTGATCACCTAAAATAAAATTGGTCAAATTTTCTTTATTTTTTCTATCAATAGTTAATCCAGTAAAAACATTACTATGAATAAAATCTGTGCCAAACACATCAAGGTATTTAGATATACTTGTGGGCGACCATTGGTTGCCTGCGAATGTTACATCAGTCTCGTTTTCCCCATATCTACGTGTCGATAACTTTACTTTTTGTGAAGAAGTTATTTCTGGGATGGTTTTTCTATTTAAAATTAGGGAGCTATCGTTTGTTTGAAGAGATTGAAGAATATCAGCCAATGTTGTTTTACCAAAAGTATTCAAACCATAAACGAATGTTAATTTTTCAAAACCAGAAGATCCGCCATTTGTAAAGTTTGCAAATGTACCAATATTTATTATTTCTTTTATTCTTTTTATTTGCATTCTATGTAGTTATGTGTTAGCAATGGTTAAGCGAAACTCAAATTTCATTTCCCAGATTTAGTTCGATTGTCTTGTTTACATAACATCTGACAATTTCCTGATGTTGTTTTTCCTCCTTCATGCCATGGCTTAATATGATCTGCTTCCATTTCATCTAATTCAAAATGCTCTTTGCATTTTGCACAGATACCTTTTTGTTTTTCATATGCCTCTCTTTTCTGTTTGTCTTTAAACGCACGAATACTTAAATATTTTTCATTTCTTGTTAAAACATATGAATAAATACCGGACAACTTAGTCACGTCTTCGTCTTGCATTAATTTTTTGATTTCAACTTCCAGTTTGGCAGCGTTTAGTTTTTTGTCTTTGAATTCGTTATACAGCTCGCCCCACTGCACGCTTTTCATCTCTTTGCGATAATTTGTAAAAGTCACACGTACCCATGCGATTACGTTTTGGAAATAGTTCCATAGCTTATCGGCGTTTTGGGTATGCTGATGTTTGGCCATATAATCTTCAATTTTACCATCATTAATCCAGGACAGGGCGGTCTGCAAATACTCCTGCCTAATTGGTGAACCGTTGACTAGTGCACCGTCGTCATTTGCCAGCAAATATGCCGCACAGTTTGTTTTGCTAAATTTTAGTTTAGCGTCGCTTAACCATGGACCAGTGTAAACCGCATTGCGTATCTCTTGATCTGTCAATTTTTCACCAGCGATATTAATAATTCTAAACCAGTCTAACCGCTCTTTGTCTGTACCCTCGCAGAAATAAATCATCAATTCATAATCCAAAATTTGATTTTGTTCCTCGTCAGTCAAGTTATGGAAAAAGCGGTTATTTAGTGAAAAATCTCCGTTCACATATTGTCCAATACTGATGGTGCGCTGTTGGCCGTCCAGCACTTCGTAACCGCCATCTTCTCTAATCATCCAATACATCACGTTCAGCGGAAAGCTGTTTTTGATTGTTTCTATCACGGCATTGCGTTGCTTTTCCTTGTACACAAACTCACGCTGATATTTTGGACGAATATTTAATTTGTCGTCATAAGCCGTCACACCTTCTTCAGCACTGTCTTTATAGCCAGCAATTATTTCACGAATTGGAATTTTGTTTAGATCAATTTTCATATTATTTTTTTACTTTCTTATTTTTTATAATAACTCTTGCATAAGGAACGCTAACAATTCCATCTGTAATCATATATAAATCGCCATTAACAGCACCTCTTTTTTGAATTTCTTTTCTATATTTTTTATGCTTTTCTGTGTATGGTTTGACCCCAATTGCTATTCCTGAATTTGATATACCTAAACCAATAATCTCGAACTGTTTTGGATTATATTTATCAAGAAAGGTAATTGGCACACCCATAGCATCACTATAATCATAAGGGATATCGGTATATTTGTTTATATTGATTGCATTATAGTTGTAGTATTTGGGATATTCTTTAGAATTATATTTTTTGTACAGAGTAATATTTTCCTTGTGTTTTTCGACTTCAAGGTTTGTGAACCAACATGAAGTTGACACACGTACAATTTTATTACCATTTTCATCAATGTGATGAAATTTTTCCCAGTCGTCCGGGACTATAAAAAACATTCCAACATTAAAGTTGGTATATCCTGTTCTAATTTTGTCCTCTTTAAATAATTTAAAAATTTCCTTGTAGGTCATTGAATTAGTGTTGCCGATTATCAAAAATTTTTTATTATATTTCTCGAGCTGTGCAACATACTCGCGGAACATTGAAAATGGTGGATTAGTTACGATTATATCGGCTTCTTTGAGTAGTTCTATACATTCTTGACTACGAAAATCACCGGTACCAATCATTTCGGTAATAAACTCCTCTGGGTCAGGTATGCGGTTGTTGTTTTTATCACCAGCGTACTCTAATTTATAGGGTGCTTCTTGGGTGAATAAGTTTGCGTCTTTGTAGTGCGTGGCAATTAATTTTTTCAGTCCCAAATGCTCAAAGTTCATACTGAAAAACTTCACAAAATTGCTTTCTCTTGGGTCGTCACAGTTACAAAAAACTACTTTATCACGAAATTGATTTTTGTAATTTTTTAACTCTTTTTCAATATCAGAAAGTTGAGTATAAAATTCGTCTTGCTTTTCTTTGCTTGCCTTGTGCAAGTTTTTATTTGAGGATTTTTTTACCATAATTTGTATCCAAGTTAATCAGTATTAGTATATCTCTTTTCCCCTAATAAATAAACATTTTTTGCGGAGGTACGGAGCAAAAAATATCCGGTTATCCCCTCACTAAATAAATAAAAAGAAATTTGAAAATTTATTAAAACAGTTGATTGTTAGCCCTAAAAAGAAAAGGAATATTTCAGCTAACATCAGGATTTAGAGAAGTTTCGAACGTAGTGAGAAATTTGGGAAAATTATGAGCCGAGCAATTTTCCTTTTATCCCTTGTTATATGACCCGAACGAAACGAAGTGTAGTGAGAGCGCAGCGTGGTGCGAACGATAGTGAGCAAGTTGCGTAGGGGTCGCCGTCTATTCTTTAGTCGCAAAAACATTTATCCAAGTATCTTTCTTCTCATCAATCAAGACTTTTACAATTTTGAAATTACAAGACTCAATCAGATTTTTGAATTCATCTTGAGTATAGAAGGCAAAAAATTTTGTTCTTCCTTTGTATTCATCTTTCTCGACGAATTTTTCTTCATTTCCCTGTTTGACGGAGAGATAGATGAGTCCAGCAGGTTTTAGTATTTTTCTGAAGCCAAGCAAAGTATTTTTCGCATCTTCTTTTGGAACATGTAAAAATGAAGCACAAGCCCAAATGCCATCAAAAGTATTTTCTGGAAAATCAAGATTTCTCATATCCATTTGCATAAATTTGGCATTTGGCACATTTTTGGAAGCCATTTTTACGAAATTAGAAGTCAAGTCAATTCCAGTAACTTCTAAATTATGTTCAGAAAAATACTTTGCGTCCCTACCTGGACCACAACCAATATCCAAGATTTTTTGCCCTTTCAAATTTTGAATGAAAAAATCTGCAATATTCTTAATCTCATTTATATCAAAATGAGTCTTGTAATAATCTTCTGCAAGTTCTTCATAGGTCTTGATTGTTTTTGCGACTACATTATTTTTATCCGTCATAATTATTGACTATTTAATAAAAGTTATAAATGTTTCTTTAAGGCGACCCCGAAGCAATTTCATTTAACGTGCTGCGACTCATGCGCAGTGGCTGGAGGACCGCTTGCGGGACGGAAGTCATTGCGCATAGGCGCTGTTGTGCGATGTCGCGAAAGCGACGAGCACAACAGCGACGGAGTCGCAGCACGTTGTGCGGACGAGCGAA
>JAHIVA010000106.1 GCA_018816985.1 Patescibacteria group bacterium
TAACCAAAATATCTCCACTGTCTCACGACGTTCTGAACCCAGCTCGCGTACCGCTTTAATAGGCGAACAGCCTAACCCTTGGGACCTCTATTTGTTATCTCGCGTTTCCGCGAGTATCAGACTATTCCTTCACCATAGCAGCGCTTGTCGCCAAGCGTACTTGCAGGTGCAAGCCGTGTGATACTCCGCCGAGGCGGACATATCTCATGCTTCCGAAAAATTCGGAGCAATCAGTCGTTAGGGGAGACGTGTGTCTGGATCATTGTTGCAAAGTTCTTTCGCCGATCTTTCGATCGAACGTTTAAACTTGACAATGCATCTGCTAATTGAGCACTCGCTAAAAGATCTTGTTTCGTCACAATCGGTGTTTGCAGAATCTTTAGCGCGATAATTACTTGTTGTTCTTTCTGCCGCGTATACGGCTGAATGAACTTCAGAATCGTTTCGAGGTCATTCTTGTCCCTCACAATCCAATCATAGGTCGCATTAGAACTTTTTATTCTATTGCATCTTACACGACCGATCTTCAATTCTTTAACAAGGGTATTCAACAATCCGTTTTCTTTCTGGGTAATTTTTACCTCAACCCGTACTCGAAAACCGAATTTTTTCTCGCGGTGACGTTCGATGGTTGCCATTATGCAACCATCACCGTCAATAAAACCGGCGAGATATGCTCGTTTAACTTCGACACCTATCTTTCCCACGGCACTAGCTTTCATGTGTGACATTATATCACCTGGGACCTGCGAAACTCACAGGTCACATGGAAGGCCTCTACCGTTTTGAGCTTGTTTATTACCTTGAAGTTTCCCTCAAGGAGAGAAGTTATGTTTTCTCCAGCCCCAGGATGCGATGGGCCGACATCGAGGTGCCAAACCTGGTCGTCGATGTGGACTCTTGGACCAGATCAGCCTGTTATCCCCGGAGTAGCTTTTATCCGTTGAGCTTCCGCCGTCCGATATCGTACGGTCGGATCACTATGTCCCGCTTTCGCGTCTGCGCGACTTGTTGGTCTTGCAGTTAAGCCGGCTTATCCCATTACAGAATCGACGCGATTTCCATCCGCGCCTAGCCGACCTTTGTGAACGCCTCCGTTACTTTTTAGGAGGCAACCGCCCCAGTTAAACTACCCACCAGATACTGTCTCCCCATCCGGATTCACGGATAGGGATCGAGAATCGCGTCAGTTCAAGGGTGGTATCTCACTGTTGCCCGAAGGCTCCCACCTATTCTGAACATGAAAAGCCGCGACCCAATATCAAGTTGTAGTAAAGCTTCACGGGGTCTTTTCGTCTGACTACGCGTACAGGGCATCTTCACCCCACTTGCAATTTCACCGAGTCCCATGTGGAGACAGTCGCAAACTCGTTATGCCATTCGTGCGGGTCGGAACTCCATTTGTTATCTCTGATTTTCATCAGAGTTCAGACTATACTTTCATCTTGTAACGATCTTTAGGAGATCTGACAACTTATATTTTCTGGCGCCTATATTATTCATTGAATAGGCAATTCGCAATATTTTTTCAAGACCGGCTTTTGAACGATGCCTGTTCGCTCGCATGAGTGAACAGACCTCTTTGAAAAGTTCAAAATCCTTTGCTTTTGATGTCTTAAGAGGAATCGTCTTGAAATGCGGTATGATCTTATTCCATAAATCACCGAGGCTTCTGACCTCGTATTTATAAGTCTGATCATGCCGATCAAAACGAATGCCTCCGCATCTGAAAAAATTTTTTATTGACTGAAGGATACTTAGATTGCGTTTATGTTGGCTTAGACTGAAACTCGGACGGACTTCGATGCCCGTCTTGAGCCCAGATCGCCGATTAAACGAAACCAAGAAACTTCCTTCGCCATCTACGAATCCTGTTATATAAGATGCCGTCTCCCTGGATTGTTTTTTTCTTACAAGAGCTGACGTGTTAGCCGATGTCCATCGGCTCTCCCCTTTCGGGTCAGTCGTTACGGGTCTCTTCATAATATTTTGTATTATACAGAGTTCCCACGGTATTTCCCGTTCCGATGTCCGTCGGAATGTGGGATTCACCGTTATGAGTCAGTTTGCTTATCCCGCCTCGCGGCAGGATTCGGGCGAGTGTTAATCCTGTAATTTTTACAGGGTCCGACCACTTCTTGTGGAACACTTTGTTCACCCGACAAGGAATTTCGCTACCTTAGGACGATTATAGTTATCGCCGGCGTTCATCAGCGCTTGGATTCAGGGCTGCCACCTTGCGGTATGACCCCTCCTCTTAACGTTCTGACACTGGCCAGGCATCACTCCCTATACATCACCTTACGGTTTAGCAGGGAGCTGTGTTTTTGGTAAACAGTCGGTTTGCGTCTTTTGTTGTAGCCCAGCTGAGCTGGGCAGGCCTTATCCCGAAGTTACGGCCGTTGTATTGCCGAGTTCCTA
>JAHIVA010000086.1 GCA_018816985.1 Patescibacteria group bacterium
AGAAACAAAAGGTTAGAGGCGAATTTCCACTGAAGAGTGTCCATAATTTTGGAATCTATTGGTTTTTACCTTTATATCGCAAGGGTTACAAAAACCATAATATTGGCAGGGGCGAAATTCATCTTTAATTTGAAAATTAGGGTCTAAAAGGCTGCCGATAGAATTTCTTTGGGCGTATAAATCACTATGGCAGCAGTATATTTTTAAATCCGGGGCAATAAGAACCTCTGTGGTTTTACATAAAACACTGCGTTTTTCCTTCATCAAGCAGGCATCTTTATACTTATAAGTTCCATATAATTTATCACTATGGGAACCTAAGAATTCTTTGGTACGAAAATCAATACCTAATTTTACACACTCGCCTTGAGCAGAAAGTATTACGTCTTTATACTGGGGGTGAAGCAAGCCCCATATCCCAATATAAAAACCTGCTTCCTGCATCTTTAAAACTTTCTCTATCGTCTGGCCCAAATCCATAACCTCGGGATGAAAACTGACTCTTATTGAAGCATAGGGGGCTTTTCTTTTAAGTCTTTGGGGGTCAACTTTAGATATAAATTCCTCCACATCAAACTGAAGATTAGTGAGGATATCGATTTTAAGCTCTGGTTTTAAATTATTAATAATGTAAATAAAATCTTTATGGATACTTGGCTCTCCTCCCTGAAGAGTAACGGGAAGGTCGTCTCTAGATACAATCCTATTTAATCCACGAACCCAATCTTGGCCATCTGAATTCTTAAAATTAAACTTACCATTTTCAAAATAATTTATACAGTAACTACAGCGATAATTACACCCTAAAGTCAAAAACGCTCCTATATAATTATAACTCTGTGGTATTACTATCGGCTTCATTTCTTATTACTCCTTAGCCTCTTCTCTACTTATTATATTAAGGGTTTCCTTATCTATAACCCACTTAGCATCTTTTCGGACAAAGGAAAAATAATCAATCTCTTTTTTAGAAAAAGCCCATTGATAAGTTCCTTTTTTAATAAACTGCTCCCCCATTGCCCTATTCCAACAAAGAGAAGGCAACGCCTTAACAATACCATCATCTATATACAATCTATTCTCTTTATCTATTTGTCCATCTCTTATGCTTACTTTGATATTTGAGAACAATTTCTTCAATGGCGCCAAATGAGAATTTAAAACTGAAATTCCATACTTCTTTGTAGTATTTATATTTACCATCAAAATAAGACATAGAGTGGAATATATTATAGCCTTTCCTCTCCGGGAAGATTTCAGGTAATTATCAATCAAAAACAAAATTGTCAAAATGAGAAAAGCATTGGAAATATATCCGTATCTAAATTGTGTAATAATGTACACGGAAGGATTGGTAATGCTCCTACAGTGGAATAATATAAATGATTCCGAACAAAGTAAAAATAGAAAAAATATGGCTATCTTTAATAACTGAGAATGCCTTCGTTCCCAAAGATATTTTATTGTGCGTAAAAAAACGCAAATTATTATCAACGACAATATAAGAATATTTAATTTTAAGTCATAAGAAAAATGGTATTTAAAAAGGCTGGGACATAAGGTAACAGCTGTAAAAAATAATAAAAATAGAAATAATACAAAATAGATATTTTTCCTTAAAGCTTTAAAGTTTTTTTGCCGGTACAAAGAAAATACTCTGCGTAAGAAAATAAAAAGAATTGCTCCCGTAATAAAATAAGGCAAAAGGTGGCTATACTCTTGAGGCAAAAATTTCATATCAAGATTACTGCCGATTTTTAGAGGACAAACCAAAAAAGGAATTATATTTATCAATAATCCATTATAGAAAATATTAAAAAAGACTGCAAATGTACTGAAAATAATGCCAGAGGCAGAGAATAATTGACTGAGATCAATTAAGGGTTGGTGGCCAAAACGAAAAAACCTAACGGAAAGGAAAAAAGAAATATAAAGGAAATAAACTAATCCATTAACCAACAATGATGAGAAAAGTAGTTCGTTCTTTTTAAATTTTTGCTTTTCCTTTATTCTCTCTATATAATTTAAAATTATAAGTGCTAACGGCCAAAGAAAAAAGCTTTCATAACACAACATTCCTAACAAAAAAAGGGAAACCACGGGGGGCAAAAGGGCTTTTTTATTTGACTTTAAAAAGTTAATATACAATATAAACCCTAAAAGAAAGCAGTTGAAGCCAAATATGATATAGGCATGGTAGGCCCAGCAAATTATATCGAAATGTGAAAAAAGAAAGGCAAAAACGGTTAGAAAAGCAATAATTAATGCTCTACTTTTACAAAAATTTATTGCCAATCTGTAAAGCAACAATAGGCTTATATAGTATAAGCAGAAATTCAGGATATGAAAGGATATAAAATTTACCCCGAAAACGCTCCAAACAAAGTATAATATCGAAATTGCCAATGGCTGGAAACGAACCTGGGTCCAAGGATCATATTGAAAAATGTGCAGCCATTTCTGCCATCCTAAATTATCAACTTCATGGAAAAAATAAGCTGCTGTCCAATAATCACTGCGAAAGGGATGGGAGAATGTAGGAAAATAAATATACAGTAAGAGAATGAAAAGTAGGCCGAAATATATAAAAACAAAGTTCTTTTTTGCCATCTTAATTAACTTTATCAAAAGGTTGTAACTTTCTCATACTTTTTGTAATACTCTTCTGCTTTTTTCTTACCACCTATCTTTTCATAGATAACGGCCATATTAAAAAAAAGTTGAAGAATCTATTGACCAAATCATACTCATAATCATACGGTTTTTAAGGGGATAAACTGAAAATACTGCCTTTTCTTCATTCTTTACGAATTCCCATTTCTCTAAATAGGAATCTGGATAGGAACTATATAACACCTTAATAAGTTTTTTCTCTAAATCTTGCGTAATTAAAGCTATCCCCACGCCGAGGAATATCCCCACAGAAATTGCCATTGGTAACAAGAAAGAGGATTCAAACTTTACCATTGAATTCTTATAGACTTTTTTTTAGTTTTTTATACTTATATTTTGGATTTGTTTTTAGAAACTTCGGAAAAAGAGTTTGTGCTGCATAAAGAATATAATGAAAAATTGTTCCTTCACGTATTGCTCTAAAAAAAGTTTTGATTATATAGCTCGGCCTTAAGTAATAAACATGGTAGAATTTATTATAATATTTGCTTAACGTTTCCATATTTAAATTGGGATGTTGATATATTTCTTTAATAGAATGGAAATTATATTTACTCCAATCTCTACTTTTTATTAGCCCTTTCGCTTCATATTCTCGAAAAAGCGATGTTCCTGGAAAGGGAACAGTTACTGTTACTTTTGCAAAAGTACAATCAAGCTCTGTTGCAAATTTAATAGTCTTTTTTAGAGTCTCTTCTGTATCTGAAGGAAGGCCGAGCATAAAAAATCCTACATAATCCATTTTAGCTTTTTTAAAAAGCTCCGCCGCTTTGTAACTTTGTGCTACTTTTATTTTTTTATTCGCGGAATCTAATGCCTTTTGATCGGCAGCTTCAAAACCAACACCCATTGAATAGCAACCCGCTCTTTTAGCTAACTTCAAGAACTCTAAATCAACCCTATCAACCCTTACTCCAGAAGATAATTGCCACTGGAATTTAAGATTACTGTGAATAATTCTCTCACAAATAGTTTTAGCTCTTTCTATATTGGTCGTAAATAAATCATCATTGAAGCGTACTTCTTTAAAACCTAACTTAAGAAGATATTTTATTTGATCAACTACAATTCCCGGTGATTTGTATCTCATTTTCCTACCAAAAATATTTTTATCACAAAAACTACAATTAAAAGCACACCCTCTACTGGCCATGTAAACAGCCATAGGAGACTTTTTGGCTACTATTTTGGGCATTTTATATTTACTTAGATCATATAGATCATACGCAGGATAAGGAATGGTATCGAGATCTTCTACGTAACTGTGGCCGGGAGTGGAACAGATATTTTCCCCATCTTTATAATATACTCCGGGAATCTTTTTAAGTGGAGTTCCATTAAGTATTGCCTCGAAAGCTTTTTCACCTTCACTTATGACGACAATATCAAAAGCTGATTCACGTAAACTTTCTTCTGGTAGTGCTGTTGGATGAGGACCTCCAAGTATCATGGTCACGTCCTTACCAACATGCTTACGGATAAAGAAACTAACCTCTGCTACTTCATTGAAAAGGGGGGTCATGCTTGACATGCAAATGATATTTGGTTTATATTGTTGCAACTCACTCACTAAAGCCTCTTGCCAATTCTCAATTATACCAAGGTCAAGTACATCAACCTTGTTTCCTAGTTGTCTTGCTACTGCCGCAAGAATTGCGTGTCCCAAAAGAGGATATCTTTGTAATACCGCATTTGTTTTTGTGCCAGAGTAAGCCGTAAAACAAGATGGTGCATTAACAAATAATATTTTGCGCATTTTTTATTTCCTTCCTTAAAACCAGGTTTTCATTTTATTATTATTCAAAACATTATTAATATCAATAAACCCTATCCTGTTGTAACACCAAGAATTATATCTACCAAAATTACTATTAGTAACAGAGGGGATGACTTAATTGTTGCCATTTAAACCTTTATCCTTTATATTTTACATTTTATATATAAACCATTTATCTCCACTTTCAACGAGTGGGAATGTTTGATCTAAAATCTTTTTATGTTTAGGTTCCCCAAAAGGAGCTACTTTTTGCCAGTAAACGTAAAGATAATAATCTGGTCGGAAATACTCATCATTGTATAATTTGTCTTTTTGCAAAAAGTACCTGGCAGCGAGCGGTTTTCTTCTAACGGCATCTTCTGGATGAAGCCCGCCCACAGTCCACTCATGAGTATAATATGAAACAAATAACGGCCAGATATTTGAATAAAATTTAGCTTTTTCATATCGTTGTAAAACTTCAGAACCAGGAATTGAAGCAATCGGATGCTTGAGAAAAGCGCCCACTCGCTGACAAGAGAATATAACAAAAAATAAAACTATAATAAATATATGGATTTTTGACTTATCGAAAAATGATTGTCTGATAATGGTAGCAAAAATCAATGCCCATCCTAAATTTATCATTCCAGCCAACATTATATATGGGGTAGCGCCAAAGTAATTCGCTGCGTGAACGGGAAATATTAAAGTCCATGATATAGAAGCAATAAAAAGCGTTAAGATTTTTAAGCCGAGTTTATCAATATCAAATTTTCTTTTCCAGTTTTTATTGAAGATATGAAAAATAGCTGTAACAATAAGAACTAACAGAACAAAAACTCCAATAATTCCCTCCCTATATCTCAAGCCATTTAAAAAAAACTCGATTACCCTTTCGACCGAAATACTTTGAAAGTCTACAGCCCATACAACAATTCCATGTTTTGCGTAATAATCTAATAGTTCCCTATAGCCAATTTGACCAAGGGCCTTCTTGGTATTAAGTACCATATCTGTCATCCATACATTAATTCCCAAGAGCGAAACAACCCGAATTTGATGAAGTATAAATAATAAAAATGGTGCGGAAAATAATAAAATTAGATATTTAAATTCCACCCGATGAATTTTAAAAACATAAAATAACCCTATCGTTACGAGTACAAACAAAACATGGATATAGTTTAGCATACCAACAATAAACAAGAAAAAATATGCCATGAAAAGATGAAACCTATAATCATTTTTAGCTTTCTTGTCTCTTGTTGGAAGAGAAAGGTAATAAAACAACGCCCCAAATATAAGCACCCAATGCAAAGAGTGTGCTGAATTATCCGCCCAGCAAATAACCCCTAAATAGCTCGTGGAGGTTACAGCTAATGTGATTAATGCTATTCTCGTTGTAAATAGTTTTTCTATGACCAAAAAATAATACCACATGCCTGGTATAAAAAAGAGAATAAAAAATAATAATTTAATATATTTAATATCTTTTATTCCAACTAATTGCATTAGCCCTTGCACAACTCCCAACATATTAGGATTATGAGTATAAAGCAGAGGATGGGCTGAAGGACTATTTCCTGTTGCAACATCATCTATCAGTTTATTCTTCCAAAAACCAAAATTAACATGATTCTCTCCAATTGTGTACATTAATGCATCTTCTTCCCATGTTTGATCTACTCTGAAATCTCCTGAGCAAAACCATATCAATAAAGCAAAAAGAGAGATTACAGCTACTAATAAAATTGGCAGCCTTTGTCGATTTAACATCTTTTATCCTTGGTTGTTTTTTTGAGTTGCTTTCTTCTCAGAAATGTAACAGAATCTTTAGAAAGAGGGTTATATTTTGTATCAAACAAATAAATAGCAAAAATAGTTGAGAAATACCCTCCAACAACTTTAAAGAATGACTTGATAGTCAATGCGGTTGAATCGCCCTCTAAGCGCTTGTGTAAAGCGAGAGGAACTTCAGCATATAAATAGCGTCTTTTCAGGGTCTTGATTATCAATTCTGCCTGATAAAAAAAACCACCATTTTTTAGAGTGATATCTTTAAGCACGCATTTGCGATATATGACAAATCCATTTGTATAAGTTAACGATGAACCAAAAGATAAATTAATTATTATTGTAAAAATCTTCGAAATGGCCCATCGGATAAAAGGACGTACCTCTCTGGCATTATAAGCAAAAGGAATAATAAGATCGACATGGTTCATAAGTGGTAAATATTGAAGAAGTTCATAGGCATTTCCTTCGCCATCGCCGGGAAGTAAGGTTACTAAATCACTCTGGGATTTTAAAACGCCGGCCCAAAACGAAGCCCCAATGCCTTTAGGCTTGTCATGATACACTATGCTAATAAAGGAGTTCTTCTTAATAATTCTATTTACAATCTCCAGAGTTCTATCAATGCTGCCGTCATCAACCACGATGATCTCACCAGAAATCTTCAGTCTATAAAATGCATCCATTACGTCTTCCACCGCTCTTTGGATATTGACTTCTTCATTCAAGGCCGGCATGACTACACTAATATCATAATTCATCCAAAACTCCCCCTTTCGGTAACACCCCGTTAGAAAACTTTTAATGGAGTAGGTATTTTATTTTTAATAAATATTAAAATAGAAAAAAATAAAATTGCGATCTGGCTAATAACGCTTACAAATATTAAGTATACTGGAAAAGTGTATTCAAAGCGAACAAAATGGGACCCTTTAGGTATTAGAATAGCTTGAATAATTCCATACGCTTGGTAAATTTTTGTTCTCTTCCCATCAACTGAAGCTTGCCAGGGTGGAAGCCATGGCTCGGAAAGAATAATAATGGCATCCCGGGGGCTATTGATAGAAAACTCAACCTTATTGCTCTTATAAACAATAGAAGTAAATTTAGCGATGGAATCTATAGGTTGTTTCGTATTTAATAAATTGCTGAATAAATTTGCATCGTCTCCTATATTTTCACGGCTAAAATAAACAACGTTTTTCATCTCATCTTTGCCTTTATAAACCGCCCCTAAAAGCTCCGCATCGTCTTTAAAAAGCTTTACCCTATCTGCTATATAAACTAACGGCATCACATCTTGGTTTAAAAATACAGAATCATTAACCTTTTTATTGTCTTTCAGGAAAACCGAGGCTTTTTTATCAATATAAAAGAACTTTACTCCCAGTATATCGAAAATCGGATGGCCAAGATCGTCGATATACCTAAATTTATCTAGCCGCTCAATACCTAGACTTTCTGGGTAGCCAAAAGGATGCCGTAATTTATGATATATATAACCAACTCTGCCCCAATCCTCTTTTTGAAAAATTATTCGGACTCTATAGGGAATTTCTGTTTTAGGAAGTTCGGAAATCCACTCTTTGTCTTGAATACGTAGAAAAAAATCTTCGTAGTAATTCTTTTTATGCATATTCATGGCTCGATAACGATTACGACAATAGACATAGCCAACCATGCCTAAGTCGCAAATAATTAGAACCACCAATAACCAGTTGGATTTCGGCTTAAAATAAACAAAGCTAAAACAAAATAAAGAAAGTATGCTAAACTTAGTCCAACAGGACACCCTGCTGGGTAGTTGAAATTCAGTAAGGCCCCCTGTAAAATGGAGCTATAGAATAACCATTTTACAAAAGAAAGGAGGCCATATGAAAAGGATAACACGGAACAAAAGGAAATGGAAGAGGAAAGTTTCAGAGCGCAGGAAGGCAGTAAAAGAGATGGCGGCAATGGGTGAGATTAATGACATAGAC
>JAHIVA010000085.1 GCA_018816985.1 Patescibacteria group bacterium
AACCTATCCGAAAGTTCCGATCAGTCCATCATCGCCGGAGAAGTACCCAAATCCATCTTCAATCTCCTCATCGATACCTTCAACAATGTCTTTGGGTGGATAGGGAAGCTGATATAACTGAACGGCTCACCTAATATCTTTACAAGGGTTAAACCCTTGTGAGGTCAGCTCTCTTTTGCCATACAGCCATACCTGTTATTTTGTGCAAGGGTTTAACCCTTGTAAAGATATATGTAGATATTATAATGTAAATATGCCAAGAAAAAACACAGTTAGACACGACATAGAGGGTGGTTTCTACCATATATACAATCGTGGAATAGATAAGAGGACCATCTTTCAAGATCAAACAGACTACGCTGTTTTTTTGAGATTTATCAAGGAGCACTTGCTGCCACCAGACCATCCGGATCTCCTCATCTTGCAAGGGTTAAACCCTCGCAGACATGCTATCAGCTGTTATGGCACGGTTGAATTGTTAGCTTATTGTTTGATGCCTAACCATTTTCATTTATTTATCCGCCAGATTAAAAAGGGTGGCGTTGCGGAATTTATGCGGGCCCTCGCAACCAATTATTCAATGTACTTTAACCAAAAAAATAAAAGAGAGGGGCCGCTATTTCAGGGGACGTATAAGGCCGTGTTGGTTGCCGACGATCCCTATCTGCTTTGGATTACCAAATACATTCATCAAAATCCGGCCGAGCTTATTGCAAGGGTTAAACCCTCGCAGGGGTTGGCAGAATATTCATATTCTAGTTATCCTGACTATTTGGGATTGAGGAATACGGACTGGCTTAAACCAGAGATTATCTTGGATTGCTTTGCCGGTGTCTCGGCCGGTAATTTCAAACAGAAAGGAATAAGTAAATATCAGGATTTTATTGAGGACATTGACGAAGATGCGGCTCCCGAAGCTTTTAACACTTTATTGCTTGATGATGAATCTGCCGAGGGTGATTTTGCAGGGGAACCCATGGATCCTTCAAGTTCCGATACAAGGGTTAAACCCTTGTAAGGTACAAGGGATAATCATACGAGGGTTTAACCCTTGCAAGGTAGTAGTGGGGCAAACTTCGTTTCTGGAGGCCACGATTTATCGTGTTAGAGCAAAACAGGTTAAAACCTGGGCTCCACCCTTCGCCACCCACTTCGCTGAAGCTACGAGGGGCAGGCGCGATGACACACAGATTACCACGCCCAGTAGGCCTCGCAATGACAGGGGGTAAGGGCGCAATGACAAGTTGCAGGCAACGGCTCAAGGGTGAGCCGTTGAAAAGGGGTGTTGACACGAGAGCGGGTATGGTACAATTAATTGTAGACACAAGGAGTCTGTACTGGATTGAAGTTATTAGATTGCCGCGCCAGTAGGGCTCCCCACTACGCTACCCACTTCGCCAAGGCTACGAGGGTCAAGAAAGCTACGAGGGGCAGGCGCAATGACAAGTAGCAGGCAAGCTCGCGATGACAGAGAAAGAATTATGGGAAAAACAGTTGTAATAAAAGCAGAGAAGGTTGAAAGGTCTTTCGAGGTAGGGGAAGGCCATATTCGAGTACTGCGTGGAGTTGATTTAGAGATACATTCGGGAGATTTTGCGGTTATTTTTGGCCCTTCGGGGTGCGGGAAGTCAACTCTTTTAAATATTATCCTTGGAATCGATGTTCCGACTTCAGGCGTTGTGCATGTTCGGGATACTAATATTGTAAATTTGTCCGAGGACGAACGGGCCATTTTTCGCTCGCGCAAAATTGGAATGGTTCATCAAATGCCGTATTGGGTTAAATCAATTGATGTAAGACACAACGTTGCCCTGCCTCTTATTATCAAGGGTGAAAGCCAAGAAAAAGCACTTGAGAAAGCCGATAAACTGCTTCGTGATCTTGGGGTCTTTAAACTCGGCAAAAAAAGACCGACCCAGTTATCGGGAGGGGAGCAGCAAAAAGTAGGCATTGCCAGAGCGCTTATTTGCGAACCTTGGATAATTATGGCAGATGAGCCGACTGGAAATCTC
>JAHIVA010000074.1 GCA_018816985.1 Patescibacteria group bacterium
ATGCAATTTATGTACATAAATTGCGGTCTCATTGAGGAGGTGTTGGATGAAGAAAGGTTTCACTCTCGTAGAAATTATGATTGTTGTGGCGATTATTGCTTTATTGGCAGCAATCGGCATCCCCGGTTTATTAAGAGCAAGGCTGAACGCCGCGCAAAGTTATGCCCAGGCAACTCTAAGAGCAATTTCTACTGCCACTGAGGGCTATGCTGCCGCTAATAACGGAGTGTATCCTACTAGTGTTACAACAGATTTATATGGCGCCGATCCAAAATACATTAACAAGGATTATCCGGTAGATTGTACTGCTGCCAGTCCTTGTCAAGGGTATTCTTTTACGTGCACCCTTACTGCCACAAGCTATAGCTGCACAGCAGCTCCTCAAGGCGCGCTTGCCGGTAAAGCTACGACTTATGTTATTTCCACAGGAGGATTGCTGACTCCTTAAGAGTTATAATCCGAATTAATTTTTGCCCCTCTCTTTTTAGAGCGGGGTATTTTTTTATCTCCATTATTTCCGTAAACCCCGTTAGAAATAATTCGCCTCGAGGTGGATGCCTTATCTTCGATTTAGATTTCTAACGGGGTAAAAACGAGATAGTTTCATTGACACTTTCCCCAGGTAAGTTATAATTAGATTCGGGAGGGCCGCTAACTCCGTAGCAATTTTTCTTTAAGATGGTGGGGCAGCTATTTAAACATAAAGAATTAATTTGGGAATTAACTCTTAGGGATTTAAAACTACGCTATCGAAAGCCGTTATTGGGATTCTTATGGATGCTAATTATCCCTCTTTGCACAGCGGGTATTTATAAAATATTGTTTTCTGATTTCTTCCGCTGCTCCAGCGGCGAATACCCTTTTTTCATTCATTTAATAACTGCTATTTTTCCCTGGGCTTATTTTTCTTCCTCAATTCAATCATCTACGAATAGTATACTAGGGAGCAAAAATATAATTCAACAAGTACCTTTTCCTCGAAAGTTGCTGCCAATTTCTACGGTATGCGCTAATCTTATAAATTTTCTTCCTACCATTTTAGTTTTAGGAGGTTTCTTTCTGGCATTTAAGGTTGATTTTTCCGCCATGATAATTTTTTTGCCTTTGGTTATTTTACTTCAGACAGGTATGATTATAGGGTTGTCTCTATTGGTTGCTGGTTTGCAAGTTATATATAGAGATGTAGAATATATTATCCAAGTTTTCCTTATGGCGTTATTCTTTTTAATTCCCGGGGTGTATACCCTAAACGATTTGATTAGTAGAACATCACCTCTTTTTACAAAAATTTATTTGCTCAATCCTTTAGTAGGTATCGCTAATTTATATAGAATTACTCTTATGGGAGGGTATTTAAGCAATTTGCCTCAAGAAGTTAATTTTTTAAATACCGTTATTAGCCCCTGTTTTTGGACGGTTGTAATCTGGGGCGCGGGTTTTTCTATGTTTAGGAAATGTGAACGAAGATTTAGCGATTATCTTAATGTGTAAAACGCTAATCCACACGGTTCTAATGTGAATTCACGCTAATATGACTAGCTAGTGTGTTTGCCACGTGAGTAATTAGCCAATCGGCCAACTAATTGGCCGGGGCATTTATTTTATGTCTATAATCAGAGTAAACAATTTAGGAAGGAAATTTCATAAATTTATTGATGAGGATGAACCCTTTAATGACCAATTTGTTTCTTCTAAGAAGGGATATGTAGAAAGAGGCGATTTTTGGGCGTTGCGAAATGTGTATATGAATATTAATGAAGGCGAAATTGTAGGAATCATTGGCCGTAATGGTTCGGGTAAGTCAACACTCCTTTCTGTTATTGCCGGCGTTTTATCTCCCAATGAAGGTGAAGTCGTAACGAATGGAAAAGTTTCCGCTTTGTTAGCCTTGGGGGCAGGGTTTCAAGACGAGCTTACCGGCCGTGAAAATGTGTATCTTAATGGGAGTTTGTTGGGGTTTACAAAACAAGAGATAGAAGGGCGGTTCGCGAATATTGTGGATTTTTCTGAGCTGGGAGATTTTATAAATGCCCCTTTAGGTAGTTATTCTGCGGGAATGAAAATGCGTTTGGGATTTAGTGTGGCGATTCATGAGGAGTTTAGTGTTTTGGTTACTGATGAAGTGATTGCTGTGGGAGATATATATTTTCAGAAGAAATGTTTTGAGAAGATGGAAGAGTTCAGGAAACAAGGTAAGGCAATGCTTATTGCTACTCAAGATATGAATTTGATCGAGAGGTTTTGTGACCATGTGTTTTTGTTGGAAAACGGGCGGGTAATTTTTGAAGGGATTCCCCAAGAAGGGGTGGAACAGTATAGAATGTTGCTGAATAAGAAGAAAGTGTTGTCAGAAAGTTCCCGCTTAGATATGGTAAGAAAGACTAAGCGTTGGGCTACGGATACTCTTGAATGGGGGAAGACCGAAGGGACAAAGGAAGTCAAGATAAAAAGTGTTACCCTCCTCAACAAGCGGCGGCGAGAAATTAACAAAATTAGGCCGGGAGAAAAACTAATTGTAAGAGTGAACTTTACCGTGCATAAAGAGATTGATAGTTTTCATTTTGGGTCAGCTATTTTTAGAGAAGATGGGGTGTATTGTTATGGCCCTAATACTCAGTTTGATGGGTTACCGATAAAAGCTATGGGGAAAGGAGAAGGGTATTTTGAATTGGAATATAAAGAGTTCTTGTTTATGCCCGGAATTTATTATTTTTCTGCGGTGGTTTGGGATAAACAGGAAACATTTGCCTATGATTATCATCGGTGTGGTTGTAAAATAGAAGTAACAGGAGACTCTTTCTTCGGGCAGCTGTTATGTTTATCTAGCAAGTGGGTATCGACTTTGGTTCCACAGTACTTTTTATTTTTTGACAGGAAATATTTCCCAAAGTTAGATTATTTAGTGGATGAATGGGGTACTCAGATAGAGAGCGACATGGGGGTTCTTGTGTCCATAAAGTGTTTAAATAACTATGGAAGTGAAGATAATGTTTTTGTTACCGGTAAAGAAATGAAGATAAAAGTTGATTGGGAAGCAATTCGGCCGCTCAAGCAACAGTGTGCATTGTGGGTAGGAATATATCGGTCTGATGGTATTTATTGCCATGGGAACATAAAGAAAAGCATATTTAATAAAGGCAGAAAGGCAGAAATCTTAATTTATCCTCAATTAATGTTACTTCCTGGGGGGTATAGAATCTCTTTCGGGATTTGGGATCCCAAAGCAGATAAATTCATATTTTATTCTCACGGGATATATTCATTTAATATGATTTCTCAGAAAAGGGATCACGGAACGATTTATCTTGATCATTATTGGAGGTGGAAAATTCCTGAAAAGGAGGAAGTTTATGCAAAATAAAAAACCTTTGGTAAGCATAGCGGTTGTGAATCATAATGGCAAAAAGCTTATTAAAAAATGTTTAGATTCATTGTTTAAATTGAATTATCCCAAGAATAAATGGGAGGTAATTGTTGTAGACAATTGTTCTCAAGATGACTCAGTGAAATTTATTAAGAGCAAATACAACAAAGTTAAGATTATTGAGAATAAAGTAAACAATTATTGCCAGGCTTGTAATCTTGGTATTGTAAAGGCAAAAGGGAAATACGTTGCTCTTCTTAATAATGATGTGAGGGTGAAACCCCGGTGGTTGGCGGAATTAGTAGCGGTAATGGACGAAGATAATTCTATAGGGGGGGTGACTAGTAAGCTTTTGAAAGGCAACGGTATGATTCAAAATGTTGGGCTTTATGAGTTACCAGATTTTTATTGGGATGAACGAGGCGCAGGAAAAGAAAGCGGAGACACAAGGTACAATTCTATAACTGAAGTTAACAGCATCTGCGGGGCGAGTATTTTATATAGAAAAGAAGCGTTGAATCAGGTTGGTTTGTTAGATGAAGATTTTGGGATATTTGGTGAGGATGTGGATATTTGTATGCGGCTGAAGGAGAAGGGGTGGAAGTTGGTTTATGTTCCTTCCAGTGTAGCGTATCATAAAATGCATGGTAGTTGCGATGAGAGTTTTAGCCGTCAGGCTATAGAGAAAAACCGGCTTTTATTAATTGCCAAATATTATCCCTATAAATTAGCACATTCATTGGTTGGCAGAGAATATTTTCTTGTTAACAAAGATAATCAGGAAAGCGGCCAGTTTTTTGATTTGCTGCCGGATATATTTTTGAAGATAGGAAAGCACCATAGTAAAAAGGTGGCCGAGGAAGTTATGAAGGAAGTGTTTGTGGAGTTGAAGAGGATTGTAAATTACGAGAACAAAAAGCTAGAAGTAGAGCTGAGAAAGCTTTTAGATGATTTAACAGAAACGAGGAAAGACCGCGATTACCATAAGAATGAAGAAGAATGTTACCGAAAAGAGATTGAAGAAAAAGATAAAGACATTAGAGATAGAGGATATCAGATGGAAGCATTGAGTAAAGATGCAGTGAGTTTGAGCGAAGAAATGAGGAGGTATAAGGCTGAGGTTAGGGAGTTAGGTGACAAGCTAAAGGTAAGCAGTGATGATGTGAGGGGCAGAAATGAGCGGATAGAAGAGCTAACCAAAGATGCAGTGAGTTTGAGCGAAGAAATGAGGAGGTATAAGGCTGAGGTTAGGGAGTTAGGTGACAAGCTAAAGGTAAGCAGTGATGATGTGAGGGGCAGAAATGAGCGGATAGAAGAGCTA
>JAHIVA010000015.1 GCA_018816985.1 Patescibacteria group bacterium
TTATTACAAATCGAAAAAAAGACCATCACAAAGGCAAAGTTAAACTTCTAAACGCCGTTGATCTTTACGAAAAGATGCGCAAGAGTTTGGGCGACAAACGCAATGTCATTTCTGACGATCAAATTCAAAAAATTACTGAGCTGACTTTGGACGGCGAAAAGAGCAAAATCGTCAAAGTGTTTCCAAATGAATTTTTCGGCTATCGCAAAATCACAATTGAACGCCCACTCAAACTCAATTTTCAAGCCAGTGCTGAGCGTTTAGAAAAATTAAAAACCGAATCCGCTTTTCAAAATCTTGCCAAAAGCAAAAAGCGTGACCCACTTAAAAAATTAGAAGAAGAAAAAGCCGGTTTTGCGCTCCAAATATCTATTCAAAAAGCGCTTGCCACCATTGGCGACACACTTTATAAAAATCAAGACAAGTTTGTTGAAGTTTTAGAAGCGACTTTCAAAAAAGCTGATCTCAAACTGGACGCGCCGGTCAAAAAAGCCATTCTCAAAGGACTTTCCGAACGCGATGAAATGGCCGACGTAATTACCGACAAAAAAGGCAATCCGGAGCCGGATGTGGATTTGCGCGATTATGAAAATGTCCCGCTCGATGAAGATATTAAAACTTATTTTACGCGCGAAGTTTTGCCTCATGTGCCTGACGCGTGGATTAGCGAGGATAAAAAATATTGCGACCACAAAGACGGCAAAATCGGCAAGGTGGGCTATGAAATTAGCTTTACCCGCTATTTTTACGAATACAAACCGCTCCGCCCGCTTGATGAAATAGGCGGTGATATAAAAAAATTGGAAGACGAAATCGCCAAAATGCTAACAGATATTTAATTATGACAACCGCGACAAAATACAAAACATACTCGCAATATAAACCCTCCGGCGCTGACTGGCTGGGCGATATTCCTGATAATTGGGAAGCTAAACGATTACGATATTTTTTTGATTATCATGCTGGCGGTGTCTGGGGTGACGAAGAAAAAGGCGATCAAAACGATTTAATTTGTCTACGCGTTGCTGATTTTGATTTTGATCATTTTGGATTGAGCGATAATGATTTGACCACTAGAAATATTCCCGAAAATCAACATTCGCGCATTTTAGAAAAGGGCGATATTCTTTTGGAAAAATCTGGCGGTGGCGAAAAACAAACAGTCGGACGCGCTGTAAGATTTGATTCAAATAATCGTGCGGTTTGTTCAAATTTTATTGAAAAATTAACCCCGCTTAAAGTTCACAATTCAAAATATATTTCCTATCTAATGGGCGCGCTATATTTTGGAACAATCAATGTCCGCTCCATAAAACAAACTACAGGAATTCAAAATTTGGATATCTACGCCTATTTTTCTGAAGTTGTGCCATTTCCAGAAAAAGCAATTCAAAAATCCATCGCTGATTTCCTCGACCGCGAGACGACGAAGATTGATGAGATGGTGGCGAAAAAGCAAAAGATGATGGAGCTTCTCAAAGAAAAACGCCAAGCACTGATAACGCATGCCGTTACCAAAGGCCTTGATCCGAAAGCAAAAATGAAACCATCAGGCATTGAATGGCTGGGCGATATTCCGGAAGGGTGGGAGGTAAAAAAAGCTAAGTTTTTATCAGATTTTGTAAGTGGGTATTCTTTTGATAGTGAAAGCTATGTCGATGACGGTGTGCCAATAATTCGCATTGGTGATATAGCGGAAATAATTGATTTTGAAGGTGTAAAAAAAGTTCCAACCGAGCTTTCAATCGGTTTAGAAAAATTTAATGTAAAAAGTGGGGATATTCTTCTTGCTTTGACTGGTGCCACCATTGGCAAAACTGCAATTTATAATTCAACGGAAGTTGCCTTATTGAATCAAAGAGTTGCTATTTTACGAGGAAAAAAATTGGATCAAAAATATCTAACATATTTTATTGCATCAAGTATTTTCAAGGAAAATATTGATTATCTATGTTTTGGTGGCGCGCAGGAAAACATTGGTAAAAGTGAAATTGGATCTATAATTATTTCTTATCCAAAGATTGACGAACAAAAAGAAATTGTTGCTTATCTTGACCGCGAGACGGCGAAGATTGACGAGATGATGAAAAAAGTGGAAAAGCAGATTGAAAAACTGCAAGAATATCGCCAAGCACTTATTACCAACGCCGTGACGGGTAAAATTAAGATAAAAAATTATGAATAATATTTGGTTTTTTGATAGATATGGTACAGCACAAATAATCCTTGACGGCCAAGGAAGATTTTTTAATCGCCACGGACACAATCTTGGGTATGTAAGAGACAATCAATATATTTACAATTATAGAGGTAAACACTGTGGTTGGATTGAAGGATATGTAATTAGGGATTTGTACGGCAATACAGCTGGTTTCTCACAATATTCAAACGATTTTCCTTCACCGATTTTTCCAATTCCACAAATACCGCCTATTCCAGCTATTCCACAAATACCGCCTATTCCAGCTATTCCACAAATACCAAATATCAAACCGATAAAATCATTTGGTTGGTCGCCAATATCATTAACTGATCTTTTTAACTGATATGGCGAAGAATAAATCACAAAACACGCTGACAAAGAAAGAGCAGTCAACCACGACGGCTTATAAATTGATGTCCGAAAAAATAAATAATTTGGAAGCATCTTTGAAGAAGACGCAGGATGAAGCAGAAAAGATACGCACGGAAAAATATGAAATTGAAAAAAGAAATGTTATTTTGGAAGAAAAGCTAAAAAATTATTGGCTGATCACTTTTTTCGAATTTATATCATCCGCGGGTTTTGGTTTCGCGCTCGGATTCATTCCGGCGCAAAACTGGACTTTGGTTTTAGCTATCGGAATCCCATCCCTAATAATTTATATTGTTTGTCTATATTTAACGAAAAAATAATATGATTGATACATCAGAAAAATCATTTGAAGCGCATATTGAAACGGTTTTGACCGCTTCCGGCTATCGTGCGCGCGAGCCAAAAAATTATAACGCCGAATCTTGCATGGACGAGGAAATGCTTTTTGAATTTATCTACGCCACCCAGCCAAAAGAATGGGAGAAACTCAAAGAACAGCACGGCGAAGAAGTAAAATCAAAATTTGTTTATCGCCTTAAAACCGAGATTGAATCGCGCGGGATTTTAGATGTATTTCGCAAAGGTTTTGCCGATTACGGTTCGCGCTTTCAGCTTATTTATTTCGCGCCCGAGAGCACGCTCAATCCGGAACACGCCCTACTCCACCAAAACAATATTTTTTCCATCATGCGACAGGTGAAATTTAGCCAAAAGGACGGAAAGTCGCTTGATACTGTCATTTTCTTGAATGGTTTGCCGATTTCTACGCTGGAGCTGAAAAACTATTTGACCGGACAAAATGTACAGGACGCCATCAAACAATATCGCTATGACCGCGACCCGCGCGAAGATCTCTTTGCCTTTAAGCGTTGTTTGGTGCATTTCGCCGTGGATAATGACCTCGTGTATATGACCACGCGTTTGGCTGGCAAATCCACTTTCTTTTTGCCGTTTAACAAAGGTTTTGAAAACGGCGCTGGCAATCCGGTTAATCCGAGCGGGTTCAAGAGCGCGTATCTATGGGAAGAAGTTTTGCAAAAAGACAGCCTGCTTCAGATTATTGCCGAATTTATGCTCGTATCTATTGAAAAGACAACGGACGAGGAAGGTAACCAAAAAGAAAAAGAGACGCTTATTTTTCCGCGTTATCATCAGTTGGATGCACTGCGAAAAATGGTGGCTCACGCGCGAGAGCACGGAGCCGGCCAGCAATATCTCATTCAGCACAGCGCCGGAAGCGGAAAGACAAAAACTATTTCATGGCTCGCGCATAAACTTTCCAGTTTACACGATGCCAATGATCAGAAAATTTTTGATACAGCAATCGTTATTTCCGATCGGCGCGTGATTGATAAACAGCTCCGCGATGAAGTTCGACAATTCGCGCAAGTGGAAGGCGTGGTAGCGGCGATTGACGAACATTCAAAGCAACTTAAAGAAGCGCTGGAATCCGGCAAAAAAATCATTGTTTCCACTTTGCACAAATTTCCTTACATTGTAGACGAGCTTGCAAAACAAGGTGGCAAAAAATTTGCCGTGATTATTGACGAGGCGCATTCTTCGCAATCAGGTGAGAGTACTAAAAGTTTAAAAAAGGCGCTCGGGTCATTGGAAGAAGCCGAAGCAGAAAACGAGAATGAGGAAGAATTAACAAGTGAAGATGCTATTTTAGCGGAATTATCAAGTCGAGGGAGACAAAAAAATATCAGTTTCTTTGCTTTCACCGCCACGCCGAAAGATAAAACCATGCAACTTTTTGGCACCAAAAAAGCTGACGGCACTTTTGAGCCGTTTCACTTGTATTCAATGCGACAAGCAATTGAAGAAGGTTTTATTTTAGATGTGCTCAAAAATTACACCACTTTCCAGACTTACTTTAATTTGATCAAAAAAACTGAAGAAGATCCACAATACGAAAAGAAAAAAGGCATCGCGCTTTTGAAGGGATATGTGGAATTACATGACCATGCTATTGGCAAAAAAACAGAATTGATTATTGAGCATTATTTATCGCACACTACGCGCAAAATTGACGGCTACGCTAAAGCGATGATTGTTTCCCGCTCTCGTTTGCACGCCGTGCGCTACAAACTTGCTTTTGACCAATATATTAAAGAGCATAAATACCCGATAAAAACTTTGGTGGCGTTTTCCGGCACAGTAACAGATGGCGGAAAAGAATATACCGAAGCTGGCATGAATGGACTGCGAAGCGACAAGCTCACTGCTGACACATTCAAATTACCCGAATTTAAAATTTTGATTGTCGCGAATAAATTCCAGACTGGATTTGATCAACCATTATTACACACAATGTATGTTGATAAAAAATTGGGTGGCGTTATGGCTGTTCAAACTTTAAGCCGGCTCAACCGCACAACAAAAGGCAAAGAAGACACGATGGTTTTGGATTTTGCCAATTACGAAGAAGAAATTCAAAAAGCATTTCAGCCCTATTATGACAAAGCGATTTTGACCAAAGCAACCGATCCAAACAAGCTCTATGACTTGGAGCGCAATTTGCTGGATTTCGGCATTTTTGCCAAAAACGATGTTGAAAACTTTGCCAAAGTATTTTTCAAACGCGGAGCGACGCAAGAAAAACTGCATCCGCTTTTGGATCCGATTGTTGAAGAATACTTGAAGCGCGAGAAAAAAGAGAAAATTGATTTTCGTGATCAGTTGAAAAACTATGTTCGCATGTATGCCTTTTTATCGCAGATTGTGTCGTTTAAGGATGTGAATTTGGAAAAGCTATATGCCTTTTTGCGAATGCTTGGGCGCAAATTACCTGCCGAAAAAGAAAGATTGCCGGTTGAAATTACCGACAATGTGAATATGGATACCTATCGAATCCAACAAATTTCTAGCGGAAATATTGAGTTGGAAAAGAAGACTGGCGAATTGAAACCGATTGAAGGACTGGGAACTGGCAAAGGCGCGGGCGAAGAAAAAGAATTTTTATCGCGCATAATTGATGAAGTGAACGAACGATTTGGCACTGACTTCACCGAAGGCGACAAAGTATTCTTTGCCGAACTACAAACTAGATTGGCAGGAAATGAAACTTTGAGCCAAAGCGCCAAGACAAACACCAAAGATGCACTCAAGCTTGTATTTGCGCATATTTTTGAGGATCAATTACACACTATGGTTGAATCCAACTTTGATATTTACAAGAAGATTGTAGAAAATGCGGAATTTGGAAAGTTTGTGAAAGAGAAAATGTTTGAGGAAGTTTATAAAAAATTAGAGTAATGAACCAAATAAATAAAAGGCAAAAATTCCCTCCCCTTAAACCCCTTCCTTTTTGCCTTTTATTTGAAGAGAATAAGGAGTTTTGGATTTTGGGCATTCACCCCTCGTATACTGAAGTCAAA
>JAHIVA010000016.1 GCA_018816985.1 Patescibacteria group bacterium
ATAAACTTGGCAAAACTGTTCAAGCCCGCAGCGAACTTATCGGAAAAGTACTCGCGCACCTTGACAAAATTGATTTTCATCTTGAAGATTCAACAATTGATGTTTTGGGTGATGCTTACGAATATTTAATCGCTCAATTTGCCAGTGGTGCTGGTAAAAAAGCTGGAGAATTTTATACTCCACAAGAAGTTTCCGAAGTACTTGCCAAGCTTGTAACTTTGGGTAAAAAACACTTAAAAAATGTTTACGATCCAACCTGCGGTTCTGGTTCTTTACTTTTGCGCGTCGCAAGATATGTCAAAGATGTTGGTTTTTTTTATGGACAAGAGTCAATCCATACAACCTACAATTTGGCCCGTATGAATATGATTTTACATGATGTTCGCTATGATAGATTTGATTTAAGACAAGATGATACATTAGAGCATCCACAGCATTTAGAAGAAAGATTTGAAGCGGTTGTTGCTAATCCGCCGTTTTCGCATAAATGGTCTGCAAATCCTTTATTTATGAATGATGATCGGTTTAGTCAATACGGAAGATTGGCGCCAAAAAGCAAAGCTGATTACGCATTTATCACTCATATGATTTACCAGCTCGACGACAATGGCACAATGGCAACGGTTATGCCACACGGCGTTCTTTTCCGTGGCGCAGCAGAAGGACATATTCGCGAGTATATAATTAAAGAAAAAAATTATCTTGATGCGGTTATCGGATTGCCGGCAAATCTCTTTTATGGGACAAGTATTCCAGCTTGCATTTTGGTTTTTAAAAAATGCCGAGAAAACCCAGACGATATTTTATTCATTGATGCCAGTAGAAATTTTGAAAAAGGTAAAAATCAAAACAAACTTCGCGCTGAAGATATTGCTAAAATTATTGAAACATACAAAGAGCGAAAAACCGAGGGCAAATACAGCTATGTCGTCAGCTTAAAAGAAATTGCCGAAAATGATTACAACCTCAACATTCCGCGATATGTTGATACTTTCGAACCCGAACCGGAAATCGACCTCGACGAAGTCGTTACCGAAATCAAAAAAATCGACACCGGCATGATTAAAATCGACAAAAAAATAGTTGAATATTGCCAGGAATTAAATATTAAATCTCCAACAAAGGAGCAGCATGGCTGATGAATTAAATCAAGAAGTTATTGTAGAAAATTTTACAGATATCAAACTTGGGCCGTTAGCTTTAAATACTGAAAAATTTGGGGAGATTACATTTGATCGAAGTCTCCCAAATTTGGAATCTATGCAGTCAACATTCAAAGAATTTACCGATTTGCAATATGACCAAAAATTAATACCAGAATTTGTCAACCAAATAAACTCACAAAGAGACAGGTTTGTGGAATTTCTTAGAAGACTTCAGACTTTTCGACTTTCTGAGGGTTTCAACAAAGACATTCGTGATGGATTTGAGAATGAGGTTGAAGCACTTTACCAAGAGGTTTATAGAAGCGATCTACCTTGGCTAACATTTTTGCGACAAGACGCTTCTATCCAAAGCAAGGATACGAAAAAATTACAGGATGAACAAAAAGCAGTAGCGAAATTAAAATCAGAATATGAACAGATCATAAAACAACTCGAAGAAAAGAAATCTGAGTACGAGAAAGAAACAACAGCCGTTCAAAAAGCTGCTGGCGAAAAAGCCGCTGTAACTTTTGGCAAACATTTTGAGCAACAAGCTGGCGAATACCATAAAGAAGCACAAAAATGGGAAAATGGCCGCATGACATTATATTGGATTTTTTTAGTTATTGTCATTATTAATGTCCTGCTGTATGCATATTTTTTTACAACTTTTAAGCTTAATATTAAACCTCATCTTGATCCAAACGACTTTTTTACATTGCAGTATGGAATATTTAAAGTTGCTTTACTTGGTTTAATTTCATGGGCGATGGGATATTCTGCAAAAAATTACTACATAAATTCACGTTTAGAATCTTCGAATCTGCACCGAAAAAACGTTGCTGAAACCATTAGAGACTTTTCAAAGAGTAATCCATCAGAAAGTGAAAGAGGTGAAGTCATGAGAATTGGTGCTGATGCAATGTTTAGTCACGCACCAACCAATAGTGCTTACTCATCTAAAGAAGTAGAAAAAGAAAACGGACCAGTAGATACAATAATTACCAACGTAATTAAAGGCAAAGTGTAACCATTAAAAAAGAATGAAAAACTAACACCCCAAAACTTAGATTCAAG
>JAHIVA010000073.1 GCA_018816985.1 Patescibacteria group bacterium
GGGTTGTATGGGAGTAATCCTCTTCCACCTGTTATCTTCAGGTGTTGATATAATTAGGGCAACCCCCTGATGCCCTGTCATTTTGACGAAATAGAAGCCCTGAAGAGGGTGATAAGGGGAGTACTAGACCTGGGTTCCTACCAGGAATAGCCCATACAGGTCGAGGGCTAAAGAGGTCAGAGCAATTCCACTCTGACATAGTAAATCTGGTAGGGAAATCTAACTCAGGCTTGCCACTAGACAAAAAGTGGCAGTCCTATGGTGTAAACCATAGGGGGAAGGAGGGAAAGATGAAGGAGCAAGAAGTCCTCTCCATCGCCGAGGCGATGGAAGGCCTGGGGATCCCGAGCACCATGTTCGGTTTCCTCCAGGCCCAAAAGCTCGGCCTCATTACCGAGGCCGAGCGGAGGGCGTGCCACCGGGCAATGTTTGCCCGGGGCACGCCCCAGGACTGGTGGCGCCCCCTTGTGGGGCGTCGCTAGTCCATCCTCCCCTAGCCCCGAGGGAGGTTAAATATATCGGGGCCATTCCTGAGCCTACAAATCGTTTGGTTTGTAGGTTGAGGTGTGTTCGTTCCCTTGGTCTATAGTGGTGGGCTCGGACCAAGTAAAAATAAATAGATCCACCGACCGGGGCATGGTGCCCCATCAGGAAAGGAGCATCCAGTGGAGATGCTCATTGGCGTTCTGTGCTTGTGGACGATCATTTTCATTCTGCTCCAGGACAGCGTACTGGGGTTTCTGGCGAGGCTGCAGAACCCCTTCAGGCTCCTGAGCGCCTCCTACTGGGAGGTGCCGGACCTGTCCGAGCTGGACTCGGGCTGGGAGATGCCCGAGGAGGAGAGCTGGGAAGAGCTGGAGGACTACCTCCGGCCCCCGGACCTAGCCCGGGTCTTCTCCCTGCTCCAGGCCAAGGAGCAGAAGGCCAAGTCTGCGCCTATATGGCGCAGACTCGATGAAGGCTGGGACTCGGTCCTGGCCGTCGCCGTGACCACCTCGACCTGGTTCTGGCCCTCGCGGGCCAACTACAGAAAGGAGGTGGCGGCCTAGAGAACTAACGTCCTGAGGTATGACGTTAAACTGCCTTGAGTGCTGGTGTCTGGTGCCCGGTGCTAGTGCCCCCCCTTTTGGCTCCCCCCTTTTGCTTCCCACGACAGGGGAGTCTACGACAGGGGACCTATCTAAGCTCATAAGCCGCAAGGTTTGTGAGTTTAGATGAGTTCCCTCGAAAAGGGGGAAACTACATAACCCCTTGAATGCCAGATATGTCTTGACAATGGTGTTGAGACAGGGGCTGGTGGGTTAGCCTGTAAGTGGGCGAACCTAAAAAGAAATTCACTTACCACAGCCATGATAGGAGGTATATCATGGCACGTCGGATGGACAAGGCCACGGCAAAGAAGGCGAAGGCAGCCAAGAAGACGGCGAAGAAGGCGGCCAAGAAGGAGACCGGCGTCCTGGCCCGGGACGCAGGCCTCCGGGGCCTGTCCCAGACCCGGGCAGACGGGTCAGCCCGAGCCTGGAAGGCCCGGAGGAAGGCGGTCAGGAAGACCGCCGCCGGGACTGCGGTGCTCAACCTGTTCAAGGCGGTCTCCCGGGCCGCCTGGGAGGCGACCCCGGAGGGGGCCGTGGCCCGGGCCATCAAGGCCCAGGTCCAGCTGGCCCAGGCCGAGGACCGCCAGGGCCTGGCCAACCTCGGCCGGGCGGTGACCGAGGCGGCCAAGGCCGCGGACGGGGGCGCCATCATCGTGGGGCAAATCTTGCCCCACCGCCTCCGGGCCCTCCAGGCCCGGAAGGGCCGGAAGGCCCGAAAGGCCTACCGGTAGGCTCTAACAACCGCCACTGGGCAACCCGGCGGTATATAAATAGGGTTGCCCCCTTTTAGAAACCAGCAATCTCCTATTGCTGGCTTCTATGGGGAGTGCTCAGTTCTATTCTCGTTCTAACTCCCCAAAACCTCTCCCCCTTTTAGCTCCCACGACAGGGGAGCTTACGACAGGGGAAGAGGACATAACCCCTGAATGCCGGATACGAATGGGGCCGGTGGGTTAGCCTTATGAAGGGGCGAACCTAAAAAGAAATACCTTCTATTCTCTCTCATGGGAAAGGAGATTACCCATGAGTTTCGAAAAACTGTTCCGGCAGTTGGCCGCCTCCGTCGAGGTGGCCAAAGCCATGACTGAGGCTTCGGCCTCGGCCAGGCTGGCCCGAACCATGGACAAGGAGGCCAGAAGGGAGGCCAAGTCCCACCCCTTGTGGGCCTTCTTCAACGAAACGGTGGACCAGGGGCTCAGCCCCAGGTCCATCACCAACACGGAGGTCGAAGGGCCTCCGAAGAAGAAAAGAGCCCCAAAGCCGGCAACGGCTATGGGTCTCTTGGGGAAGTGCATCGCCATTGTGGCGGTGCATCAGAATGCGGAAGAGGCACAGAACCTCCTCTGTGACCGGAGGAAGAAGATCGAGGCGACCAGGGAGGCGATCCTGGACCTCGACGATTCCGGGCCCTGGGCCGCGAAGGTGGCCCACGCCCAGACCCTGGAGGAGAAGAAGGCTCTTCTCCAGGAAATGGAGAAGTTCCAGCAGGAGTTGCCGGCGAAGAAGCGACAGCTCCAGTCTCAGCTGGGCGGCTACACCGCCCAGTTGAAGCGGCTGGAGCCGGTGGCCGAGAAGGCCGTCGAGATCGCCCGGTCCATTTCGGTGGGCCGAGATAATCTCAAAGGGTCCAGGCAGGTGGCCGCCAGGGCCATCGGGCGCACCCTGATGGTTCTGTCCGGGCATCACGACCCGGACGAAGTGAGGTGGGCGCACGCCCACTAGAAAGAGGAAGGGGAAAAATGAAGATCCTCGTTCAAAAACGAGGCCAGAAGGTGGTCAAGGCCGTATCTCATGAGGTACGAGCCACGACTGCATTCTGGGCTCGCCAGAATGATCTTCAGCGTCAAAGGGTGGCGCTGAAAGACATCCGAGAAGCCTTCAAGGCTCTCGGATAGAAGGAGAAAAGAATGAAACGATTCTTCGAGACGGCCGGCCGCACCAGCGGCCAGACCAGAATCGAAATCCGGTCGGCGGACCGGACATTCGATCCACTGACCAAGAGGATGGAAATCCTCCTCGTCGATGACGAGGAAGACAAGGTGTTGGAGCGCCTTGTCGTAACCCTTGAGGAGCTCAAAGAGCTTCTCTCCTAGAAAGGAGAAAAGAATGAGAATCTTCCTCGACTCCTGGGGTGGATTCTGGGCAGTGTGCCCACCCACCCACCCCAAGGCAAAGGCTTTCGGCCCTTGCGGGGTTGCCCGACCCTGCAAGGTCCAGGGCTGCGGCAGCATTGCCGCAGTCAAGACCAAGGGAATCAACATCACCCTGGAGAAAGACGACCAGGGTTGGGACTGGGTGAAGACCCAGTAGAAAAGGGAGGAAGAACATGAATCGTCAACAAGAACTTAAGAAGATAATCGACGCAGCCCAAGCCGAGCTGGCTCGCTTGGGCTGTGACGAGCGAACCGAAAGGTATCGTCTCAGAAAGGAGGAAGTCCAAAGGGAAAGAGACAAACTGAATCATCTTCAGTTTGTGGGATATTGGCCATATGACCAGGCCTGTATCCCACCTCCCACTCCGAGAGTGGGGAACTATACAGAAAGCCGCAGGCGACCGGAGGCAAGGGCCTACTGGGACCTTGTCCCCGCAGCAGTGCGAGACAACAAAATAGTGGCTGTCTTCGCAGACAGCCACGGACAACTCGTGAAGGTCATGTTCTACGACTACATCTGCCGCATAGGCGGCACGGTGAAGTCGCGGAGAGGAGGCATCCTGCCTCCCATGACTCTCGCGAAGTAGAAAGGGGACACGATGTACAAAGACCATGGAATGTACTCCACGAGTCACTTCGTGGAGTGTCAGATGGCTCATGAGACAATCGTGAGCCGTTTCTTGCCTCAGGAGAGGGAAGAAGTAGTGGTCATCCCGGCCACTCCTCTTATCTCTCCCTTGAGACTCGAGGAGGAGAGAGAGAAAGTCATGCACGAGTGGGTGCATGATTGGAAGGAAGGCGTAGACCTTCCGTAGAAAGGAGACAGAGATGAGGGTATTAACCCACGTCGAGTTCTGCGACGGTTGGGGCAACCGAATGGTGGCCCCACTCTTCCTGGTTCTCAACCAGGAGAAGACAGTAATCGCCGTCGAAAGTCTCGACGGCGAGATTTGGCCCCTCGACGAAGAGGGTAACGTCGCCAAAAGCGACAAGGAGTAAGCATGGTTTACATGTTGGGAAACAACATTCCGGTAGCGAGCTACCGGATCAAGCAACGGCCAGAGCATCTGGCCGAGACCTCTGTCGCAGAGGCTCAGATGAGCCTCTGCAATGGAGACCTCGTCGTTCTTCCGAATGGCGAGGTCTACGAGTACGACAAAGCCGAGGGCAAGTGGTATTACCACGAGCCTTCCCTCGGCTGATAGAAGGAGAGAAAAGATGAGACAGAAAATGTTTCTTGACAACAATGGGCGGTTCTTCTGGGACGCCGCCCATGAGTTCCCTGCCTCCTTCGGGAGGGGAGACGAGCTGAGGCAAATCCTCGGCTGGCGCATCCAGCATGTCGAGGAGGAGAACTCCGATGAGAGATCGGATTTCTCTGTTCTCGACATGCAACTCCCCCTCGGAGAAGGAGCATACTTTGAGTATGAGCCTTCCCCGAAGATGAGAGCTGTCATGGCAGCTCTCGAAGCCAAGGGGGAGGAGGTCAAGGCTGGACCGGTGGAGTTCCAGCATCTCTACGGCCACTCCTACTTTGGAAGTGGCGGGGCGTCCGGTTCTGTGAGGGCATATGTCCTTGCAGACTGGAGAGAGGGAGTGAGGACCCCAAAGGCCCTCACTTCCACCCACGACGACAACGGATTCGTTGCGGGCCCCAAAGCCTGCACCATCGAACCCGACACCATTGTCGTTTGCAATGGTGGGGATTGCATCGGAAACGGGAGGACCTGGCAAGAGGTCTTCCTTTGTGAGGCAACCGACTAGAAAGGAGACTGAGATGAAATTGTTCCAGAAAAGACGAGACAACCACGGCTGTTTTGGTGAGACAGTCGTGGTAGACTTCCAGGAGCAGTCCTGGAGCAAGGAGGAGACAGCATTCGGCTGGTACGGCGTAGTCGTATCGGTCGAGAAATGTTCCTCTTGCTGGCAGACAGGCTGTAACGGGCCTGACTCCAGCAAGTTCGAGGAAGGCGACACAGTCTTCCTCGATGCCAGAAAGGTCCCCCACGGCTGGGATCTCAAGGCTTGCGAGGTCTGCTTGTCAGATCTCGTAGAGGCCTGGGAACCCGGGGACCAGGATGGCAGCATCATCCAACCGGATGATCTGACTGTCATTCGGCAGTAGAAAGGAGGGAGAGTGAAAAAACTATTCTGGATCGGACTCATGGTCCTCTGCGGGTACTCGTTGTGGTACCAGATGGGGACTCTCGAAGAGCAGCACAAGCTCTTCGAGATCAACAAGGCTCGGGCCGAGTCATGTGTGGCCCGGGCCCTCTTGCCCGACGACCATCGCACGTTCGCGTTGGTCGTGGCTTGCACTGAGGGGAATCGGCTCCTCAGTGCAGACACCTGCCAGCACTGCTGGTAGGAATAACGGGTAGCTACTAGCTACCCACGAAAGGAGAGAAAATGTTGCAGATCAAGCAGAAGAACACCGAAGGTCGCGAGAAGATCGTGACCTTCAACCACTTCAAGGGGAGTGACTTGCCCTTGCAGTGGATGGTCAAGTTCCCGGGACAGACCCGGTGGCAGACCCTTGGGGTCTACCTCAACCCGGGAGCTCCCTGGAAGTCCCAGGAGGAGGTGACGGAGGCACTGAATGAGTGTCCTCCGAACCTGCTTGGGATCTATGAGGCCTACCTCAAGGTCCTGGGCATCCGAATCGTCTCGCCGGTAGATCCGGCCAAGACGATTGTGTTGCCCGAGGGGATCATCAAGGGGGTGATCTACAAGAAGGTCATCCAGGTCGGAGAGGAGACTCGCCACGTCTGGCGAGGCACTCTCATCGGAGAGCCCCGCGAGGTGGCTCTCAAGAGGATCGGAGGTTGGCTCGCCAAGGGAGGCAACCTCGACTTGAACGTCTTCCCGATGTACGGGAACAAGATGTTCAAGGAGAGAATGAACCAGCTCGTGGAGGCCTGGAATGGTCTGGGCCACAACGAGCTTGGTGCATTGGGGGCCAAGGGCCGCTCCAAGGCGGAGCGTGTCCAGGACCTCATCGACCGCCTCAACAAGTAGGCGGAAAGGAGAGTAAGATGGCTGAGATCCTCAACCACATGACGAAATGGACGAAATGGTGCGAGGGCTACGACGATAGCCTGCGAGACGCAGGAGTCGCACCGATACGAGATGAGATTCACAAGTTCATCTCCTTCGTGGGAGTTGACCTGGTGGTGGGATACATCCCACCTCACCTACTCAACTTCATCTACATGGTGCTGATGCCCGAGAAGGGGCCTATCAGCACCAAGATCGCGAGCGACATCTTTCAGTTGCTCGCAAGAAAGGGGAAGTAAGATGGCCGAGGTGGACACGAAGAAGGCTTGGACCTTCTTCAAGAAGAACGTCGTGGAGCGGGGGCAGAAGTTTGCTGCCCGCACCACGATTGGTACCGAGACCGAGGCGGGCAAGGTGAAGCTCGTCATCGGTTACAAGAAGAAGGCCGAGGTGGCCGATAGCGAGTACGACTCGCTCAAGGCCGCCAAGAGGTTGGCCAAGATCGAGCGGATCAAGGCCAAGATGGCCAAGCTGCAGAAGAAGCTTGGTCAGTAGGTAGTCTCTCGGGGAGGGGGCCCTTCGGGGCCTCCTCCCCTTTTCCCCGGCAAAGGAGAAAACATGAACGACGTCATGAAGGTACTTGATGACCTCAAGCAGGAGGTCATCAGGTGGGACCAGGAAGCCCTGCGAACGGTCGGCAACGACCGGGAGCATTTCCAGAAGCTCTGGAACTTCTGGATGGGCTTCAACTTTGCCACCGCACCGGTATGGTGGTGGGCCAACCTCAACCCTCTGTGTTGGCCTACGATTGGGCTGAACATCGGGGGGTTGCTCTACCTGTCCAGTTTGTTGGACAGGACGCACAGAGTCAAGGTGACTCTGTCGCAGGAGAGCATCGACAAGGTCAAAGCCGCCTTGGCCAAGGCACAGGCCAAGTACCAGGAGGAGGTGAGGTCATGAGGACCTGGATTGCCATGAATTACGAGGTCCGAGTCGATGACGACGACCGGGCCTTCTTCTATTGTCACAAGTGTGGCAATGGAGGTGAGTTCAACCAGGAGAAGCCAGGGGAATGCAGGTGTTCTGTGTTCACGCTGAGCTTCTGTGGAGGAGATGAGGGCCTTGTCCCTCATGTGGAGGCAAAGATGACCAAGTTGTGTCCCCTGTGTGAGGTCAACCCCGTGGTAGAGATGAGGTGTGGTCTCTGCCAGGAGTGTTTCGATGGAGAATGTGAGAATGACGGAGTGATGTCTCCGGGTGTCTGCTACGAGTGTGGCAGGCCCCTGGATGACGATGAGATTGACGGCTGCGTTTGCTGTCAGGGACTCTAGAAAGGAGAAAAAGATGATTGTTCGAGCCCGAGACAAGCACCACGACGAGGTGCGGTATGAGCAACTCTTCCTGGTTGAGTGGAAGGGGAAGCTGGGAGGTCTTCCTCTGCCGCACGAGAGCGGCGGATGTTATTCCCTCAACGCTGTTTACTACAGCGAAGAAGAGGGATGGTGTCTGAGCCCCGATCCCATCGGGCCAGTGTTCTATCCCAGGGATATTCAGGAGCTGTTCGAGAAGGGCGAGGTCACTCTCAGTCTCTTCATCTCGGGTCAGGTGACTGCCCGAGTGTTCACTCTGTAGGAGAATAAATGAATAGCTGGCGACAAATCCTTATCTTCGGGATCGCCGTTCTGCGGCGTATCCTGATCGGAGGGTAAAACTCATGAGACTGGTGTCGACAATTCTCGTCACCCTCGCAGGCAAGACAGGCGAGGGATATACGACTGTCGGAGATATGACGACTCGTCTTGCCCAGGAGATCCGAGACCTGGTGAAGGAGAACTATCCAGGAAAGGAGGTATATGTACATTTCGAGAACGTCATCGATGAAGATGACATGGAGCAACAGATGAACGCTCCGCTTTAGGCCTAGTCCCGATGACGAGAGCTATCGCTCTTGGGGCATGTAGCTAGCAAGGGGTAATTATTAAGGAAAATGGCCGGCGCGAATTAAAAATAGACTAAGAAAGGAGAAGACGTGAATCCCAAATATATCTGGTGGGACAGACGGAAACTGGGGGAGACAATCAAAAACTACCGGCCCGAAGAAGATATCTGGGTCGGGAGAATAGGAGAACACAACGACATGAAGAACTATCATCTCCACGGATGTATCAAATGTGTCCTCAAGCTGAGAGACCCCAACTGGATTCCCTTGGAAAAGGAGGGAACAATTCCAGTAGTGGGGAATTACATATTCTTCACAGATGAATGTCCGTCTGAAGATATAGCCGGATATGTAGGCCAAGTTATCGAAATCCGGGGCTCACCTGCAATTTTCGCCCCGAACCAGGATTGCAAGAAAGGAGTCATCAACCTTCACAACGCCCTGAACAAACAACTTATCCGGGTAGTTGCCAGAGATTTTCATGGATTCGGGGAAGAAGTAAACAACCCCGTCTCTATGAACAGAGAGCCTACCTGTCCGGAATGTGGAGGCCAAGTGGGATGTTTTCTTGGCGCTCCGCATTGTTCACGGTGCGACATCATTCAATTGACTGATGGATGGGGGAGAATGACAGATAGATGGGTAAAAAGGATATAGAAGAGAGACAAGGGGATAAGCGCTGAGGCGCGGAACCTATATATTCTAGATATCATTAAAGAAATAGCTATCAAGGGATAGAATTTATAGTCTCGCGACAATAATTCTTTAAGAAGAACGAGACTATATTCTCTTCCTATATAAGCTCTTCAAGACATTAGATATAAGACAAGAATAAGACTATTAGGAATAGAAGACTGGAAAGTTAATATTCATAGCCCGCGACCATAAATTAAAGACACCTCTGGCAGTGGCTACCTCGTAAACGCTCCGCTTCGCCCGATGGGCTGCGCTGCGCTCGAAGCCTCGCAGAGGTAGACGTACCTTTTTCACTTTTTATTCACTCTTTATTAAAGAAAATGATAACTCCCCAATATCACTAACGAAAGGAGAATGAATAACGACAGGACCCCCCGAAGGGGGGTTATTCCATTGATGCCAATTTGGCCCTCACTTGTGCCCCACGGCACAAGTACTTATATCCCCCATTGATGCTATTCAAGCCCTTAAGCCCCAGGAGAAGGCTAATAGCCATATACTGGTAGCTGAGACCAATCACAAACATAAATGTCGGCTGCCATCAATGATGGGTGCCGACAGGAGGATATATGCCAGTCAAAGATAAATATGGAAATAAGCACCAATATCGAGGTGGAGGACCTCGACCCACGAAATTCTTCTACTCATATGCTGACCTCAGAGACCTGTTCAATGTCCACCAACGTACTCTAGAACGATGGATTGAACATAAAAAACTAAACCCCAAAAGCCTCCTAAGTATCTGTAAACTCTACAATACTAGACCAACCCGCGAAGAGAAGTAATAGAATTCTCTGGAAGGGTAGCTATGTATAGTAGCTTTTGCTAGGATACTAAGTAGTTTTTGCTAGGATACTAAGTAGCTTTTGCTGCTATGTATAGATACTTTTGCTGCTATCTCTAGTAGCTTTTGCTAGGATACTAAGAAGCTTTTGCTGGTATGTATAGTAGCTATTGCTGTATGTATATATAGGAGAGGCTAACAAGGGAAGAAATAGAAATGGCCGCGGCAAACACAAAAAGAAAGGAGGTCTACTGGTGTATCTACAAGTAACAACCAGGTGTAACTTCCTATGTAAGCATTGTTTTGGAGCA
>JAHIVA010000001.1 GCA_018816985.1 Patescibacteria group bacterium
GATCGGGGGGCCGAGCCAAAAGTTGCTTTGCAAATTCTCGCTTCTTTTGACACTAAAAATGCCTTGCAAATGGATATTGCAAGGGAATATTTGAGCAAGTTGGATAAGGAAGTTTTGGAGAAAGACGAGAAACTGGCAAAAACTTGAAGAAATTTTGAAAGAAACAAAAGCATTCGTATTTTCCCCACTCTCAGAAGTTTTAAATGAATATAAAATTCCAACAACAATTAAAGACGAGATTGAGTATAAACAAGTTTCAGTAAGGTTATATGGGAATGGCGTTTCTTTAAGGGAAATTCAAAAAGGCACCGAAATTCTCACAAAAAAACAATTTTTGGTAAAAAGCAAAACTTTAATTTACGGGACACAGAACCTTGCCAGAGGTGCTATTGGCATTTTACCAGATGAATGCGATGGTGCTGTTATAACTCAGAATATGCGGGTTTTTGAAATAAGCGATTCTATAAGTCCAAAATATTTAGAGTTTATTTTACAATCAACAAAATTTGTTTCTTTTGTTGAAGAACTAGAGCATGGGGCAGCTAGGGCATATATTTATCCAGCAAGTTTTTTACCAATTCAAATCCCTCTTCCACCGCTTAAAGTCCAAAATGAAATCGTGGAAAAAATCGAAAAGCAAAAGCAGATTATTGAGGGAGCGGAGAAGATTGATGTTGGATTTTCGGTTGATCAATTCATTGATACTAATTACGGCGAAGAATTTATTGAAAAACTTGCCCAAGTTGATGGTTCGCCCGTGAAGGACTTGAGTAAACTGATGTCGGAAACATATGTTGGAGGTGAAAATATTGAAAGTGGCTCAGGAAGACTGCTAAATTTGCAGACAGTTCAAGAGGCAGGAATAATAGGCCCCTCATATGAATTTAAAAAGGGCCATGTCGTATATAGCAAAGTTCGTCCTAATCTTCAAAAATGTTTTTTTGCTGATTTTAAGGGTGTTTGTAGCTCTGATATTTACCCATTAAAGGTAAACGACGAATTAGTATTACCAAAATATTTTGCACTTACTTTACAATCAAAGTTTTTTGCCAAAAAGACTGAAAGCTTTCAAGATGGCAGGTCTGGAATGCCAAAAATCAATCAAGATCAATTAGCACAAATAAAAATCCCTCTCCCGCCCCTCGAAGCCCAACGCCAAATCGTAGAAAAACTTGACCGACAAATGCAAGCGCTGGAAGGCGTGCGACTCTTGAAATCCGAAGCCGAAAGGCGGATTGAAGAAATTTTGGCGGGAGTGTGGGGAGAATAAAACATTAACAATAATTTAATTAAACAATAAAAAATATGGAAGCAGGAAAACAAAACATACCCAACATATTCAACAGAGCAAATAAATTGAAAATACCCCACTTTCAGAGATCTTATGTTTGGCGCGAAGAACAATGGGAAAGATTTTTAGATGATATGCAATATGCATCTCACGCCAATCGTCCATATTTTATGGGTTCAGTCATATTAAAACAACAAGAAACCCAAGTTAACCAAGATAATATCAGAACTATTATTGACGGTCAGCAAAGGCTCACAACAGTAATTCTGTTTTTTAAGGCATTGTTTAATAATAATGGCACACCAGAAAAATTCCCACATATTTTTACAACCTATAATAATGGCGTAATTTTGGAGCATAATTATTCTGATAAGCCAATATTTGATAAAATTTTACTTGACCAAGACCTAGAATCAAAAGAAAAAAAAAGTCAAATATCTAAATGCTATAAATATTTTTTAGAAAATATCAAACCAAGTGAGATTGATCCAAATAAACTATTATCAAATATTTTATTTGTCGGAATTTATTTATTGTATAACGAAGATGAGCAGCAAATTTTTGACACAATCAATTCTTTGGGAGTTAGATTAACAACGGCCGAGTTGCTAAAAAATTATTTATTTCGAGATGACATTGACTTTTACAATACAAATTGGCGGGATGTGTTTGAAAAAAACGATGAAATAAAGGAATATTGGGATCAAGAGGTTACATCTGGTCGAAATATTAGAAATAATATCGATCTGTTTTTGCAGGCATACCTGTTTATTAAAATTCAAGAAAATGGTATCAACGTTAGCTCTGATGACAAAGAAAGGTTTTTCAAGATTGACTCTGTTTTTAATTCCTATAAAGAATTTATTACTGATTATGAAATGGATAAAAATGCCATAATAAATGAATTAAAGGAATACGCTAGTGTTTATAAAAATACGATTAACCCAAAAATTGTTGAGCAAGACATTGACAAAAACGACTATGCCCAAAGATTAAATTTAGTAATGTTTGGCTTGGATACAGCAACAATAATCCCATATATTTTGTATGTATCAAAAAAAGTTACCAGCCAAGAGGAAAAAAACAAAATATTCAGATATTTAGAGGCATATCTAATGAGAAGGCTTATATGTAGAGAGACAACAAAAAACTACAATCAACTATTTAGGAGTTTAATAAATAACGAGATTAATTCCTTTGAAAAATTAAAGGAAATAATCGAAATGAAGGGCGAAAAAATTAATAAAATGCCATCAAATAGCACAGTAGAAGATGGATTTAATAATTCTAATCTTGCAAATAAATACGCAAAGGGCGTTCTATATTTAATTGAAAGAACAACTAGAAATGATTTAAATGCTACTGAGCTAAAATATTTCAATGAATATAGCTTAGAACATGTGATGCCAAAAAAATGGCGAAATAACTGGAATACTCAGAATTTAACGAACGAACAAGCAGAACAACGCGATGACTTAATATTAACACTGGGTAATCTGACCTTAATCACAAAGCAATTAAATTCTTCTATAAGAGATTCTGACTGGCCAACGAAAAAAAATGGTAACGGACGAAACCTCGGTCTTACCGAGTATGCTCAGGGAATAAAAATATTTTCACAATATCTACAAAGAGATAATTGGGACGAAAGCACAATCAAGGAAAGGGCTGCGCAGCTGCACAAATCAACCGTAGAAAGAGTATGGAACCTTGACTTTTAATTTACTAACAAAATTATGAACAAAGAAACATTTGAATCACTTTGGGAATTTTGTACTTCCAATAGTCGAGTATGCCCTATGCCTATGAAATGGAATGATTTATTTAACATGCTCAAGGACCATGAAAATCTTGATTTGCCATTGATTTTAAATGGTTGGGAAATGTCATCGCCCCTTGAAAAAAATCTGAGATTTAAAGATCATATTCAATTAGCTACGGATCATGCCCAGCTTGATGAAATTGGAAAATATTTACGCTTACTCAAAGAAGAAGATTGGGCGCATTATGGGGAAATATAAATATTATGAATACATTTAAACAATCAGCGATTGAAATATTGAAAAAGGCGGGAACGCCTCTGCACTATACCGAAATCACTCGGTTGGCTTTGGAAGCCGGAATTTTGGAAACCGAAGGGGCGACACCAGACGCTACAATGAGCGCGCAAATAATAGTGGATATTAACAATAAAGGTGATGGATCTGATTTTATCAAAACTTCGCCCGGAA
>JAHIVA010000017.1 GCA_018816985.1 Patescibacteria group bacterium
GGCTGCTTCAATGACATAAGTACTGTTAGTAGCTCCGTCAATATTAGTGGTGCCATGTTGCCATTGATAAGTGTAAGAAATAGTTGGTGAACCAGTCCAAGTACCGTCAGTAGTGGTAAGAGTTTCTCCTACTTCCGTGGTACCGGAGACTACTGGAGCTTCAGTATTCACTGGAGGAGTCCCAGTCCATTTAGCATAGAGGGTTACGTCTCCAATACCCATAGTGTAACTAGCTTCATCTAGATAACTGACATCTCCTTCAGCAGTGGTAGCCCAGCCGGCGAAGCTGTAACCAGTTTTGGTAAAACCGTTAGCATTGAGAGTAGTAGTAACATCGGTAGCAATGGTTTGAGCTGCAGTAGAACCTCCATTACTGGTATTACCGTCAAAGGTTAAAGTATGGTCATCAGCTGTCCAGAGAGCATAGACGGTAATGTCTGCGATAACAGCAGTGGTGGCATCGAAAAGAGAACCACTACCATTAGCTAAAGTATTCCAACTAGAGAAAGTGTAACCAGTTCTAGTAGGAGCAGAAGGTAAAGTAACGGTGGTATTGTAATCAGTAGTACGAGTGGTAGGGTCGGCTTCAGTCGTCCCTCCATTTTTGTTAAAGGTGACAGTATGAGTATCAATAGCAAAAGAAGCGGAGACGGAAAGGTTCTCTGTGACATTGGTATCGGTGCGAATAGCAGTATCTACAGCATCACTCCAAGTTGTGAAATGATAATGAGCATCTGGAGTGGCAGTGACTAAAGTACCACTGGTATTGTAATTAACTGTTTGGGGAGAGGTACCAACGATAGAGCCATTGGCTCCGGCTGTATAGGTAAGGGTAAAAGTTTTTAAAGTATATACAGCAGTGAGGCTGGAGTTTCTAGTTAAACTAAAAGCACAAGGAGAAATAGCACTTCCATGACAATCAATAGCTGCTCCAGTAGCTGTCCAACTAGTGAAGACTGAACTAATATCAGGAGTAGCACTGACAGAAATTGAAGTATTGGAAGCAAAAGAACCAGCCTCTGTTCCTCCATAGGTTCCGGAACCATTACCAGTGGAAGTAGGAAGAGAAAGGGCAGGACTGTGACTCCCTCCCACTTGTATGACTGGAGGAGGGGAAAGAAGATAACTCTTGGTACCAATAGCACTATTTTGATAACCAGCTTTCACTGCTAAAGCTTTAATGGTGACATTAGAGGTAAGGACTAAAGGAACTTCCTCTTGCCTGAGAGAAGAAACAGTTGGTTCACTTCCGTCTGTGGTGTAATAGATGGCATCTGCTCCGGAAGAAGAAATGATGATGGGAGTGCCGGAATTAATTGTCCCTCCAGTTGGACTGAAGGTGGGAGTAGTTTGAGTAAGGGTGAAAACTATTTCGGGAGAGACTTCAGTTTCAATAGAAGAACAAGGTTCACCGGTATTGGTATTAAACAAATTACCAGGAGCACAGCCTTCGGCTAGAGAAGGAGTTTCCAAGACTGGAGCAGGAGGAACAGGAATAGTCACCACTGGAGAAAGAATGACAGGAGCAGAAGCAGGAGCAAGAGCCACCGTGACAAAAGCTGTCCGAGAAATGGGTCCGAAGATTCCATCGGGAACAAGGTCATTCTCTTTTTGAAAGAGAATGACGGCTGCTTTGGTTTTTCTTCCAAAGATTCCGTCTGCTATTATGTTTAAACTATCTTGCAAACATTTAATCTCTTCCCCTCTTTGACCTATTTTTAATGTAGAGGTAAAGACACAAGGAATATCGGCTTGAACCTTCTTTATTGGAAGAAAAGAAAAGCTTAAAAAAAGGAAAAGAAAACTAAAAAACAAGCCTAAGAGAGCTTTGGATGTTTTAGTTTTCTTTTCCTTTTTCATTAAAGTGATTATATCAAATGGTGGTTTTTATGCAATTTTTATTCTCACTCAGGTATCACTAAAGCTACAGATTCCATTAAACTTTTAGTGGAACTTCCTGGCATACGCAAAAATTCGCGGACTTTAAAAAGATGCTCAAAAAGCTGTGTGTCAAAGAGACACTTTGACACTAATTTTTTGTGAAGAATAAGTTCCAATGCATTTAGGAATTTTAAGGCCTTGGAACGAGAAGAATTTAAAACAATCATTTCATTTTCATCTTCGTCCTCTGTTTCAGTTAATAATTCTTTAACAAAATCAAGACGATTTTTTAATGGTAGAGCAATAAATTTTTCAGCCTCTTTTCTCTCCTCTACGAGGTCTTGCTTTGCAGAAATTAGGTAAAATCTAGAAACAAAAGTTTTTAAAAGGGTGTTAACGTCCGGCACGATTAAGAAAAAATGGATATTTTCTATCGGTTCTTCAAAAGTTTTAAGCAGGCTATTTTGCGCTTCAAGTAAAAAGTTATTTGTAGAAATAATAAATATTCTTTTTCCTGAAGAAAAACTTTTTTGTACTACGTAAGATTTTAAATTATGTGCGTCTTCAATTTTCAAAGAATCTAATTGAATATGAACAAAATCCGAATTACCAATAGTGTTTACTCCAAAATCTTTTAAAAATTTTATAATTTCTGGAACAATTTCTTCCCGTATACCTTCTATTAAGTATGCATGATGTAAATTATTCTTATCTAAATGTTTTGAAATCATTTTTTACTTAAAACTGTTTTCTTATAAACATCTAAATGTTCTAAGGCAATACCAGTACCCTTGGCTACACAAAAAATAGGGTCTTCTGCTAAAGTCGCCTTAACTCCTGTTTTTCGATAGACTAAATCTGTAAAATTCCGCAACTGCGACGAGCCACCAGTCATGATAATTCCGTGATCAATAATATCAGAAGCAAGCTCTGGGGGAGTTTCTTGTAAAACATTTTTAATTGCTTTGATAATTTGTTTTAACTCTCCATCAATGGCCTTAACTATTTCATTGGTTCCTACTTGGGCCGATCTTGGTAATCCTTGAATAAAGTCTCTGCCTTTAATTGTCACCCTAAGTTCTTCGTCTAAAGCAATAGCTGCCCCTATTTTTATTTTCACTTCTTCGGCTGTCCTATCACCAATCGCCAGATTAAAAGTTTTTTTAATATAATCGGCTATAGCTTGATCTATTTTGTTTCCGGCACATTTAACGGAAGTCGAAGACACGATGCCTCCCAGAGAAATGACTGCCACATCTGTCGTCCCCCCGCCAATATCTACTACCATATAACCTTTTGATTCATAAATTGGAATACCCGCGCCAATAGCTGCTAAGATTGGTTCCTTGACTACGTAAGCATTTTTAGCACCTGCGCGAATAGCTGCTTCTACGACTGCCCGCCTTTCAGTGGAAGTAACTCCAGCCGGCACAGAAACCATTACATCCGGCTTTAAAAAACTAAATTTACCCATTGCTTTACCTATAAAATAACGAAGCATAGCCTCGGTCACTCGATAGTCTGCAATCACTCCGTCTTTCATTGGACAATAGGTAATAATTGAATCCGGGGTTTTACCAATCATATCTTTCGCTTCGAAGCCAATTGCTATAATTTTATTATCCTGTTCAGAAACAGCAACGACTGAAGGCTCGTTTAAAACAATACCCTTACCAGGCACAAACACTAGAGTATTAGCTGTACCTAAATCTATCCCTAATTTACGTGAAAAAAATCCCATAAAAGCAATATAACATATTTATGCTAAAATCAAAGGATGAAAATAATATCAGTTATACCTCTTAAAAAAACCATCTGGAAAAACGACCTAACTTATTTTACCAGCTTAAATATAGCTGTTGGTGGAATTGTCTGTGTCCCCGTTAGAAATAGACAAATTCTGGCTCTAGTGATTTCCGTCAAAGAATTAAAAGAGTTAAAAGGAAATGTAAAAGAGATGGATTTTAATTTAAAAAAAGTAACCGAAGACAAAGGAGCTTCCATTTTTCTTCCAGAATTCTTAAATGCTATTTTTGACACCAGTAAATATTTTGCTCAGAATAAAAACAATACCGTTGCCTCATTGATTCCAAATATTTTTATAGAAGAATACGACCGGCTGTCTTCTGTTCAAAATAAATCTTTCGGAGAAAAAAAAGAAAATCCGAAAAATTTAAAATCTGAAAAATTATTATTTCAATGTCCATTAAAAGATCGTATCTCTATCTACAAAACTCTTATTCGTGAATCCTTCGCTAGAAATAAATCTATTTTTATGGTAATGCCTACCTTATTTGACATAGAAAAATTTACCAATCAACTATCTAAGGGCATTGAGCAATTTACTTTCTCTATTCATAGCGAACTGAGTACAAAAAAAAATTTAATAACTTATGAAAAAATAATGAATTCCACTCATCCGGTTTTAATTATTGGCACTCCACCGTTTCTTTCTATCCCTAAAAAAGATATTGGTACCATAATTTTAGAACATGAAAATTCAAATACATATAAAATGATAACAAAACCACACTTTGATTTGAGAATTTTTACAGAAATTTATGCTTCAAAAATAAATGCAAAATTTATAGTGGCTGATGAAATATTACGCTATGAAACAATTGGCAGAATGGATAAGGATAACCTAAATCCCCTTTATCCTTTGTCTTTTAGAATTGATTTTAAGGGAGAAATAGAAATTTTAGGTAAAGAAAAAAAAGCCTCGCCTGTAGGCTCTGGGCCGAAGGATGGAAAAAAATTTCAGATTCTAGAAAATAAAAGTATTGAAGAAATAAAATTTACTCTAGAAAATAAGAAAAGTGTTTTTGTTTTTTCATTAAGAAAAGGTCTTGCCACAATGACCCTCTGTAAAGATTGTAATGAAACAGTTAGTTGTGAAAAATGCGGAACACCCTTGGTGCTTTATGTATCGCAACGTGAAAAAAAAAGAATGTTTGTATGCAATCAATGCGAAATGAACATAGACGGAGACACTACCTGTAGAACTTGCGGAGGTTGGAACCTGTTGCCTCTGGGTATTGGCACCGATACGGTTTACGAAGAAATAGAGAAAAAATTTCCAAAAATTAAAATATTTAAGCTAGATAAAGAATCCGCGAAAAACTCCAAAGGCGCAAAAAAAATCATAACGGAATTTGAAGAAAACGAGGGATCAGTCCTTATTGGAACCGAAATGGCGTTTTTTTATCTTAAAAATAAAGTTCCACTTTCGGTGATTGCTTCTTTTGATTCGCTATGGAGTATCCCGAATTTTAAAATGGGAGAAAAAATTGTTCAAATAATACTTTCCTTAATTGAGAAAACCTCAGAAAAAGTTATTATTCAAGTAAAAAATAAAAATGATCCAACCATTACAGCAATCAAAACAACGAATCTCTTATCTTTAGTACGTGAAGAATTAGAAGATAGACAAAAATTTTCTTATCCACCCTATAAACGTTTTATAAAAATCACCTATTTGGGTAAAAAAGAACAGGCAATTGCAGCAAAAAAAATGCTAAAAGAAATCTTTAAAGAATATCTGCCAGAAATTTTTAGTGGCTTTATCGCTAAAAAAAAGAACCAATATGTCACCAATGCTTTGATTAAAATAGATCCTCAAAAATGGTCTCTACCTGAATTATCTCTCGGTTCCTTAATTGATCAAAATCTTTTTGACTTACTTTCCTCTCTGCCTCCAGCTTATAAAGTATCAGTAGATCCGGAAGATTTGCTGTAAATTTTACGCAACAATAATGACAAACTCCCCTCTTTGTTTATCAGGATTTTTATTAAAATATTCTAAAATCTCAAGTGGCGTTCCAGTTTTAAATTCTTCATAAATTTTTGTCAGTTCACGGGCAATACAAACTTTTTTATCTGGACAAAACTTTATAAGTGATTCTAGTGTTTTTAAAATTCTGTGTGGAGATTCATAAAAAACCATTGTTCTCTTAGCATCCCTAATTTCTTTAAATAAAGTTTCCCTACCTTTTTTGTGAGGTAAAAAACCCAGAAAAGTAAATTCATGGGTGGGTAATCCTGAAGCCGAAAGCGCAGTTATTAAAGCTGTCGCTCCAGGAATTGGAATTACTTTTATCTGATTATTAAAATGTTCTTTAATTTTAGACACGAGCATTGCTCCCGGATCGGAAATTCCAGGGGTTCCAGCATCTGAAACTAAAGCTAAATCTTTCCCTTCTTTTAAGAATGCAAAAATTTTGTCTACTTTGGCAAGCTTGCTATGGGCATGGTAGCTCATAGTGAGTGCACTAATCTCATATTTATCTAGAATTTTTTTTGTTTCTCTAGTGTCTTCACACAAAATCAAATCGACACTTTTTAGTATGCTAATTGCTCGGAAAGTGATATCTCCCAAGTTTCCAATCGGCGTCGCTATTACATAAAATTTTGACATTATTTTTACTTTCTATATTTTCTCTTCTTCCATTTATCCGCAATTTTTACTCGAGTAAGCGAACGTTCAAGTTCAGCTTCAAGGTGCTCAAAATCCACATGTTCTTTATTTTCCATCAATTTCTTTAATTCTTCCGCCCTAGCTTTCGCTTTTTCTATTTTTTCATCTGAAAGTTCTAATAAATGTTCGGCAAAATCTGCCAAGACAGCTACTTCTGTAATACCTTCTTTATTTTTTTTTACTTCTATAAAACCTCCGACAACCGCCATTGGTATGCATTCATTATTTACCCAAGCAACTACATCTCCAGAAGCAAGCCCTGTAATGAGAGGAATATGATCAGACAAAACAGTAATTTCTCCTAAGGTGGTCGGCAAACTTACTTGATCAACCATTTCCTCTAAAACAAGCCTTTCAGGGGTTACTATCTTTAATTTAAGTTGTTTAGCCATAATTTTTAAATTGCGCCCTTCATATAAAAATCATTCTCTGGTTTATCATCATGTTTACCTTCTAAAATTTCTTTAAAGGAACGAATAGTTTCAGAAAGTGGCACATATTGTCCTTTTGTGCCGGTAAATACTTCTGCTACGAAAAATGGCTGGGAAAGGAATTTTTGAATTTTGCGAGCACGAGCTACGAGCTCTTTGTCAGCTTCTGAAAGTTCCTCCATACCTAAAATAGCAATAATGTCTTGTAAATCCTTATAGCGTTGCAAGACTCTTTGTACTTCCCGAGCAACTTCATAATGATCTTTGCCAATAATGTTCGGATCAAGAATGGTAGAAGAAGAATCAAGAGGGTCAACCGCCGGATAAATACCAATTTCGGTAAGTGAGCGATTTAGCACTACAGTAGAGTCTAAATGTGAAAATGTCGTAGCTGGTGCCGGATCAGTAAGATCATCAGCTGGTACGTAAATAGCCTGTACTGATGTTACTGAGCCTTTATCAGTGGAAGTAATCCGCTCTTGCAATATTCCCATTTCAGTAGAAAGAGTTGGCTGATAACCCACAGCAGAAGGAATACGCCCAAGTAAGGCAGAAACTTCAGAGCCTGCTTGAGTAAATCGGAAAATATTATCAATAAAAAACAACACATCTTTATTTTCTTTATCCCGAAAATGTTCCGCCATAGTTAGCCCTGACAATGCCACCCGTAAACGCGCTCCTGGCGGCTCATTCATTTGTCCGAAGACCATAGCCACCTTATCAAGTACCCCTGACTGTTTCATTTCATGATATAAATCGTTACCTTCACGAGTACGTTCCCCTACTCCGGCAAAGACCGAATATCCCCCATGCTTTGATGCAATATTATGAATCAATTCCTGAATAACAACAGTTTTTCCAACACCCGCCCCACCGAAAAGTCCAACTTTTCCTCCTTTCAAGACTGGGCAAATAAGGTCGATAACTTTAATACCAGTTTCTAAAATTTCAACTTTCGTTGATTGAGAAATAAATTCTGGAGCTTTTCGATGAATCGGAGAAGTTCCAGCAGTAATAGCTTTACCATTATCAATGGTGGCACCCAGCACATTAAAAATTCTCCCCAGAGTTTCTTTTCCAACAGGTACAGAAATCGGAGCATTTGTATTTGTAACATCCATTCCACGAGACAAGCCATCAGTAGAATCCATAGCTACTGTTCGCACGACACCCCCTCCAATATGTTGTTCTACCTCAAGGGTTATTAATTGCTCACCATTTTTTACAGCAAGAGCTGTATAAATACCCGGAAGTTCACCCGCAAAAGCAACGTCTACGACTGGACCGATTATTCTTTTTATTGTACCTGTTTGCATAATTATTTTTTTATTAATAATAAAATTTTCCTAATTTATACTTACCATCCCAGCACTTATTTCTGATATTTCTCTAGTAATGTTCGCTTGTCTTGCTTTGTTAAACATCAGAGTTAAGTCGTCAATCATTTCACCTGATGCTTCACTGGCATTTTTCATAGCAACCATTCTAGAAGATTGTTCAGAAGCATTAGACTCAAGAAACATTTGATAAATTTGCATTCTGGTAATCTTTTCAGCCAAAGAATCAATCAACATATTAAAATCTCCTTCAAACAAATAATCTATCTTCTTTTCCGTCACTGAAACCTTGCTTCCACCTTGCGCAAGTAAAGCTTCGGTAACTTCTTGTTTAGAAATTGGAAGCAGTTGTTTTATCATAGGCTTTTGTGACAAAGCGGAAGAAAAATGAGTATAGGCTATATAAACTTTTTTATACGTTTGATTTTTATATTCATTTACCACCATCTTGGAAAGTGGAACAATGTCAGAAATCATTATATTCACATCTGGAATTTCAGTAAAAGCTCCGGTAATATTCTGATTAACTCTACGCATAGCTATATCACCTTTTTTCCCAACAGTTATAATATCAACATTTTCTTTTTCTTCCTTTAAGAGACGCAAGGTCTTTTTAATAATTTGAGAATTATATCCTCCACATAATCCCCGATTAGAAGTAATAAGCACAATCAAAGTTTTACCTTTTTCTTGTTCATTAAAAAACATATGAGTGTTTTTTTCTAAATTTTCAGCAACTGAAGTAAGAACATTCCATGAATAACCAGCATATAAGCGCGAAGCCAAAGTAGAAGCTACAGCCCGTTTCATTTTAGAAGCAGAAACAAGCTCCATTGCTTTAGTGATTTTCTTGGTATTTTTTACACTCTTTATTCGTCTTTTAATTTCTTTAGTTCCAGCCATAAAATTATAAATTATTTTTTTCTAATGCTTTTGCTAAGGCTTCCAATCTTAATTTAAGATTATCAAATAAATCTTTTTGATTTTTCTTATCTAATGCTACTCCTGATCTTTTTATCATTTTTTCAAACATTTTAAAACCTTCGTCAGAAAACAACCCAAGAAACATTTTAACTTTTCTTTTAATAATAGGAAGCACTAAATTTCTTTCCTTAATTTCTCCAAATCTGTCTAATATTAAATCTTCAAAGAAATCTTCTAAATAAGAATAAAAGGCGTTTGTTTTCTCAGTACTTATTTTTATATTTTCTATCCATGGTTTATGAAAATCAAAAATAGTCAATTTTTTATTTTCTTCGTCTAAAATTAAATTATGATGTTCTATGGGAGCCTTCAGGTTCTTAGCTTTCAATGTTTTTTGATCAAAAGAATTTTCGTAATAAATATGATCAGAGTCTCCAAATACACGAAAAATTATAAATAAATCAGCCTTAGCTTCATTTTTTACATCCTTAGAAGCTTCTACTAAATTTAAATTTTGATGATGGGAGTAGTATTCATCTCTCACCCTTACAACATCCGAAACATTGATCACCCCCTTTAAAAGCATAGAAAGTAATCTTTGAGAAGGTCCGTTTTCAGAATAAATTTTATAAAATTCTTCTCCCGTTTTTTTATCAACATATACTTCTACCTCTTTGCCATCCCTTAAATCAGAAAGAGAAAATTTTGTTTCAATGCCCTTGAATTCTAAATCCAATACCTCTTCTCTTAGAGAGGATTTCGAAGGATCTCCCATTTTTATTTTTAAAGCTTCTTCTATCATAATTTAATTAAATGTTTTCTTGAAATCCTCAATTACTTTTTTTAATTCTTCTTCCCCTCTCTCATCCCACATTTTTTTCTCGACAACTTGCTTGTAAAAAACTTTTGCCTTACGTTCACTGTAATCCGTCAACCCTTGCTCGAATTCTTTGATTTTGTTTATTGGCACATCGTCCATATAACCCTTGGTTAAAGCATACAAAGTCACTATTTGATGTTCTATTTTTATCGGAGCATACTGGGGTTGCTTTAAAACTTCCACCGCTCTTTTACCGCGCTCTAGCTGTTTTTTAGTAGCTTCATCGAGGTCAGAACCAAACTGCGCAAAAGCTTCAAGTTCTCGATACTGAGCCAGGTCAAGCTTGAGAGTACCTGCTACTTTTTTCATCGCTTTAATTTGCGCGCTGGAACCCACCCTGGAAACGGAAAGACCAACATTGACCGCGGGACGAATACCTTTATAAAAAAGATCTGTCTCGAGAAAAATCTGTCCGTCGGTAATAGAAATAACATTAGTTGGAATATAAGCGGTAACATCGCCGGCTTGTGTTTCAATAATTGGGAGAGCGGTTATACTACCTCCACCATACTCTTTGTTTCGACGGCAAGCACGCTCAAGTAAACGAGAGTGTAAATAGAAAACATCACCTGGGAATGCTTCCCGACCCGGTGGACGACGAAGTAAAAGAGAAATTTCTCGATAAGAAACAGCATGCTTAGAAAGATCATCGTAAATAATTAATACATCTTTTCCTTGATCCATAAAATATTCCGCAATAGAAACTCCAGTATAAGGAGCAATATAAAGAAGTGGTGCAGGAAGTGATGCTCCAGCTGAAACAATAACAGTATAGGCCATAGCGCCACCTTCTTCTAAGCGAGTTTGCAATTTACGAAGTTTAGAATCTTTTTGACCAATGGATACATAAATACAAATCAAGTTCTGGCCTTTTTGATTTAGGATTGTATCAATAGCAATAGCGGTTTTACCAGTTTGTCTATCACCGATAATAAGCTCGCGCTGTCCACGACCAATAGGAATAATAGCATCAATAACTTTTATACCTGTAGAAACCGGTTCTGATACGGAAAGACGAGTAATAACTCCCGGAGCAACTTTTTCAATTGGATATGTTTTATCGGCTTTGATTACTCCTTTACCATCAATGGGCGCCCCAAGGGCACCTACTACCCTTCCAATAATATTGTCAGAAACAGGTATTTCTAAAATTTTTCCAGTAGCTTTCACTTCATCACCTTCTTGTATTTTAGAAAAATCATCTAAAATAATGACCCCCACTGTATCCTCCTCTAAATTGAGCACCACTCCATTTTCACCATTTGGAAAAGTGACCATTTCAGAAGATTTGATATCAGAAAGACCAGAAACTTTCGCAATACCATCAAAGACTTCCAATACATGTCCAACTTTTTCAGCTTTTATTTGTGATGAAAAATTTTCTATTTCCCTTTTTAAATTTTCTACGATTGGATTATGGCTCATACTTTTCTTATTAGATATTCTTGTAATTTATTAATTTTATTTTTCAAACTAGCGTCAATTATTTCATCGTTTGCCTCTATCTTTATTCCTCCTAACAATCTTTCGTCTAAACTTTCTAGCAAGATTATTTCTCTGGCTTCGTAACGTTTTTTTAACGTATGGATTATGTCTTTTTTTGTTTCTTCATGTAGTTTTGTGACACTACTTATTTTTGCTTCTATAATTCCGTGTTCTCGATTAATTATTTTTTTTAAACGAAATAAAACATCATTAGCTCTTCCTAAAAATCTTTTTCTATCTAAAAATTTAACAACCCTAACTAAAAACAAAGATAATTCATGTCCAGTTTTATCTTTGGATGATAAATATATGGCTTGAGCTATATCATTGTTAGAAATAATAGTCATTTTATAAATTATTTAAATCCTGCTTGCTTTTAATTAATTTTTCGGTAGCTTGCATCGCCAAAGAAACAATTTCCGTCTTGGCTTCTTCAACCATTTTGACTTTTTCAGTTTCCAGGGTTTTTTTACCAGCTTCAATCATTGTCCCAACTTCACCTTTTGCTTTTTCCAACATTTCATTTTTCTTATTTTCTGCCTCCTTTACCCCTATTTGAAAAACAACATTTGCCTCTGCTCGAGCTTTAACTAAAATATCTTCATATTCTTTTCTAGATTTATCTAAAATCTCGGCATTGGTTTTTGCATCGTCAATTCCTTTCGCGATTTTTTCCCCTCTTTCTTTCATTAACTTACTCAAGGGTTTAAGCGCATAAAGATACAAAATCACAAAAACAATAACAAAATTTATTGCTTGAGCAACGATAATTTTCCAATCTATGTGAAATGTTGAAATAATTGATTCCATTCAATTAAGAAATTGAGAAGGCAACGACCAACGCATAAATAGCAATAGCTTCAGCAAAAGCGGCTGCTAAAAGCATCGGCACCAGTATCTTACCAGCAGCCTCAGGATTACGTCCGATAGCCTCCATAGCCTTAGCTCCAATAAATCCGATACCCAAACCTGGACCAAGGGCACCCAATCCAATAGCAATAGCTTTGGCTAATGGTACTAAATTCAAAACCGTACTAACTGTTTCTTTTTCCATAATTTTTTTTTAATTAAACTAATAATTTCGACTAATTGATAATTTTATCCGCTTTGGCGGAAATTTAAACACTAACTAATTTCTCATCCTCATTATGTTCATGAGCGTCGTGATCGGTTGCAGAAATGGTGAAGTATACAACCAACAACATTGAGAAAATCAAGGCTTGAATGACTCCCACTAATATTTCTAGAAAAAGAAATGGAATGGGAACAATATAGGCCACTAAAGCCGCCATGGAAGCCAACAACACTTCCCCAGCAAAAACATTGCCGAAAAGACGGAAGGAAAGCGAAGCAACTTTAGCAAACTCTCCGATAATTTCTATCAACCCGACAAAAAAAGTAATGGGAGCCACAATGATAACTGTCGGTTCTTGGCGAATTTTTGTAAATATCTCTCCCAATGCTTTTAGATTAACATATTTATTAAAAGTTTTCCAGAGACCAATTGAAAAAATTCCAAAAAGATTTGCTCCAATAACTGCCATAATTGCCAAGGCAATAGTAGTATTTACATCAGCGGTACCGCCACGAAGAAATGGAATAAAAGCTAACCCCTCCTCTCCTCTTTCAATAATTCCCAGTCCACCAATGGGCAATAAACCTAGCCAGTTATTCATCAGAATAAAGAAAAAAACCGAAATAGCAATTGGAAAAATTTGGATAGAAAGAGCTCGGCTGTTAGTCACTTGGTCGCATAAAGACAAAGCACCATCAATAACAATTTCAAAAATATTTTGCAATTTACCGGGAACTTCTCGAAGTTTTAAACGAAGAAATACAGCTAAAATAATTAAAATTAATACAGCAAAAGTACTAGTGAAAAGAGCATTAGTAATAGCGAATCCTTGAAAATGAAAGATTGGTTCAGCAAACAATGTAATTTCGTGTGATATTTTTTCCATATTAATTATTTTTGTTTTCTTTTTCTATCTCTTGTAATTTTTTTATATAATCTTTTATAACCCGAAAGATACCAAAACAAGTAATTAAAAAACCCAGCCCCGCTAAAATCAGAAAAATAATTGGCTTTGTCCCGTAGTGAGCATCCAACATTTTGCCGAAAATCAGCGCCAACACAATAGGCGCCACTACCCAAGTAGAAACTTGAGAAAATAACTTCACTGCTGGTTTCCACCAAGGCCCTGTACTATTTTGTTTGTTTTCTATTTCATTCACAAAAACAAAAGGCATTGAGCCTTTAACTTATAATAATATAAAAACATAAGGGATGCAAATATTGAAATACTGAAATTTATTTTACAGATTCCGACTGTTCCACTGCCTGCTCTACTACCTCGTATAACTCTTCTTCACCAAAAGGTTTTTTAAGACAAGCAGAAGCACCCAATTCCAAAACACTTGATTTTAATTTTTCGTCGGAATCAAAGTTGGCTGATATCACAATAACGGGAATTTTACTAAGGTTAGGGTTATATTTAATTTCCCTAAGAACCTCTATGCCACTTTTCTTAGGCATTTCAATATCAGTAATAATCAAATCAAAGCCTTGGTTTTCTTTAAAAAGCTTATCCATAAGAAGTTGCCCATTTTCAACTGCTTCTACTTTATGCCCCATGTCTTCAAGAATACCTTTTTCTAAATCTCTTAAAACCTTTTGGTCATCCGCCACTAAAATCCTTAGAGAAAGCTTTTCTTTATTTTCTAATTTTTTAGGTATTATTTCTTGCATAATAAAAATAACTTACTTACTCTTGTTTTGTTGCCTCAATATCTAAAGTTACAATTTTTATCCCTGAAATAGCCTTATCTATATTTTCCTTGATTGATTCTAACGCAATTAATAATGTTTTTCTTTTGTATTCAGCTTCAGTTAAGTCTGAAAAGGACGGGGTTGTCGCATTGCCCTTCAAATTATACTGACTTTGGGATGGTTTTTTTGTTCTACTAAACCTAGCAGGTATTGTCATATTAGCTACTTCTGCTTCCAGCTCTTCTACAACTCTTATTGCTTCGTTTAACTTGGCTCGTTCAATAAGTGATCCAGCTCTAGCCTCTGCGGCCAACACGGATTCATCCATAAAAACTTGCGATAAAATACCTTTTTCTCCTCGTTTTAAAATTTTTGAATCTTCCATGCTCATAAATTGATTATAGTATAAGTAGATAAATATGTAAATTCAGATGTTTGCGTGTAAAAGCTATTTTTGGTATAGTTTTTTTATTGAGCGTATGGTTCAGTATAGAATGCTACGGGGGTGATATTTAAAAATATGTTTTTTGAGCGTGTAGTTCAGTGGTAGAACGCTGTCCTGATAAGACAGAGGCCGATGGTTCGATCCCATCCACGCTCACTAGAAAAAACAAACAAAAAACTGCCCTCACGAGCAGTTTTTTGTTTTAATTTTACTAGGACCTAGCAACTAATTACTAGAACCTAATTTTTAATATTCTCTTCGTCCACCCCCATTGCCTCCGCCGTATCCGCCATTGCCTCCTTGGCGTGGTGGTCGAGCTTCCATTGGACGAGCTTCGTTGACGGTCAGTTTGCGTCCTTCGAATTCTTGGTCATTGAACATTGAGATGGCCTTTGCCGCCTCATCCTGTGATGACATTTCTACGAATCCAAAACCTTTTGAACGACCGGACATTTTGTCCATAATAATCACAGCCGAAACAACGTTTCCAGCTTGTGCAAAGAGCTCTTTCAGAGCATCCTCTTGAGTGCTGTAAGGGAGTCCCCCTACATATAGCTTTGTAGCCATACTATTTTTTCTTCCTTTTTTCCTAAAAAGGACAAAAAACTATTTATAAACCCTCCCAAGGCGGGCGGGCGCAGAAACTCTATTTCGCTGAATGAGAAACTACTTTTAAAGAATAACATAACTAAAA
>JAHIVA010000084.1 GCA_018816985.1 Patescibacteria group bacterium
GGATCGCTTTTGGCTGGTGGGTTCACTTTAGCCGAAGCCGTGGCTTCAATTGTCCGTTATGCGGTGATAATATTTACCTTTCTGGCCGCTTTGGTACAACTCGGTATTGCCGGCTCGCTTATCAATACTCTTTTTATCGGCGTAGTGGGTTTCTTGGCTATTGCCGGTGGTCTGGCATTCGGTTTGGGCGGCAAAGATGTGGCGCAGGAAATTTTGGAAAAAATTCGCAAAGAGTTAAAGTAGAAAAATCGCCGCACAAAAAACGGGCTTTCGGAACGTTCCCGCCGGGGCAGAGCCCTCTGGGCGACGCTAGCCCGTTTTTTGGACGAAAATATTATTTGTGATACAATACATTTATGAAAGAACAAGACAAACGAGAAATTAGGCAGATTTTTAATGAAGGGTTTGAGCAACTCATATTATCTCATTTTGATAATCTTTATAAAAGTATTGATGAAATTAAAAAAAATATGGCCACCAAGAAAGATATTGAAGATGTACGAGGGGATATAGCAACATTGCAGACAGATGTAGAAAACATTGATAGGAAACTAGACACAGAAATTTCCTGGCGCGATGGCGCCTCAAAAAGATTGAAAAAAGTTGAAGTAAAATTAGGGTTTGCGAAATAATGGATAAACGCCCCACCCCCTGGGGCGTTTGGGTCTCTCTAATCTAACCAAGAAAACCTCACTTCCGAAGTGAGGGTAGGAACACGGGTATTGACAAAATATAATCTCGTGTTAAAATTAAAATAGGCTAATATAACTGGAGTAAAACTGATGGATCAAACCGACAATTTCAAGAAAGGGGGACGCGGATAAACTAAATAAAACCAAGTTTAAATTTTGGTTTGTGTTTAGTCCCGCTTGGCGGGATTTTTTGAACCTCAAGAGATAAATTCTAAATTCTAAATTCTAAATAATTACAAATTGTTTAGTGCTTAGAGCTTAGAAATAAGAAATTGAATTTTTAAGTTGTAGCTTAAAAATTTATTCAGTGCCTTGGTAGTTGTTCTACCATTAGATAAGTTTTTCATAAGAGCATATAGAGGATGCCTTGGCATGGAAGACCGATGAAGGACGCGGTAGGTGCGCGATACGCTTCGGGGAGGAACCAAACATCCCTTGATCCGAAGATTTCCGAATGGGGAAACCCTCCCGCCGAAGAGGCGGGATTCCTGCACCGATCCCCCGGTATAACACGAACCCTTAAGATCCATTAAATTATAGGAATCTAAAATAAAGGGTTATTTCAATCGTGTTGTGCTCGGGGATAGGTGCGGGAAGGGTACCTGGTGAACTGAAACATCTTAGTAACCAGAGGAAAAGAAAACAACACTCATCAAAAGTGAGATAAATAGTTTTAGCCCTTAGATATTATGAGGGCTGGACTATTTATGCGATTCCCTAAGTAGCGGCGAGCGAAAAGGGAACAGCCTGATTATTGTAAAAAAGTTTTATTAGCCAAAGGAACCTGGAAAGGACCGCCATAGAGGGTAACAGCCCCGTAGGCGAAAATAAAATTTTGACTGAAATAATCACCCGCCCCGCAATTGCGGGGCGAGGGTAAGTAGCTCTATCCACGTGTAAGATAGAGTGAAGACGGGAGGATCGTCTCCCAAGGCTAAATATCTTCCATGACCGATAGTGAACTAGTACCGTGAGGGAAAGGTGAAAAGTACCCCTAATTGGGGAGTGAAATAGTACCTGAAACTATATGCTTACAAGGAGTCGGAGCCCCGACGTTACGTCGGGGTGACGGCGTGCCTTTTGTAGAATGAACCAACGAGTTAGCTGGCAGTGGCTTGGTTAAGCCCATAAGGGTGAAGCCAAAGCGAAAGCAAGTTTGAAAGAGCGTTTGACCTTCGACTACGCTCAGGTCAAATCCTGAGTGACATCGAAGGATTTGTCGCTGTCACTAGACCCGAAACCGGGTGATCTATCCATGAGCAGGGTGAACCCGCCTTAAACGGCGTGGGGAGGCCCGCACTCTATAGCGTTGCAAAACTATGAGATGACTTGTGGATAGGGGTAAAATGCCAATCGAACCCGGAAATAGCTGGTTCTCCCCGAAATATATTTAGGTA
>JAHIVA010000081.1 GCA_018816985.1 Patescibacteria group bacterium
ATTTTATTAATAAAAAGACAGAGCGAAGCGATACAACAAATCTTCAATTTTCAATCTTCAATCTTCAATTTGAGTGCCTGCTTTTCCTGCAACGGCCCTTTCGATATCTTCAATCGAAGCGATAACGGCTCTCTTGCCGGATATTTGAAAAAACTGCATGGCGGCTTCGACCTTGGGGCCCATGCTGCCGGGCGGGAAATGGCCGTCCTTCGTATATCGGACAGCCTGTTGCGGGGTTATGGATCTAAGGAATTCTTGATTCTTTGTGCCATAGTTCAGGGCGACACCTTTAACATCGGTTGCAATCAAAAAAATATCCACACCGACTTCCAGTGCCAGCCTGGCGCTTGCCAGATCTTTGTCGATGACTGCATCCACGCCGCTAAAACTGCGGCCCTCGCGGATGACCGGTATGCCGCCGCCGCCGCAGCAGATGACGATAAAATTCATGTCGATGAGCTTTTTGATTTCACGTTTTTCGACAATCGTAACCGGTGCCGGCGAGGCCACCACCCGCCGGTAGCCTTTGGCCGTCTTTTTCGTCGGATAGGGCCTGCCGGCCGCCTTTGCCTTTGAGAAGGCCGGCCCGACCGGCTTGGACGGATTCAAAAAAGCCGGGTCATTTTTGTCCACAACCACGTAGCTGAGAAGACTTACAAAGTAATGTCCGGTATCATCTCCGAGTTTCATCAGTTCCGCATCCAGGGTCGATTCGATCATGTAGCCGATTTGGCCCTGGGTCTGCGCCACCAGGATTTCCAGCGGCAATTTCGGGACTTCATCGCAGGATTCCTGTTGCAGCAGCAGGTTGCCCACCTGCGGCCCGTTGCCGTGGGTAATGATGATTTTGTATTTTCCGGAAAGCCTGGCAATCTGGCCGATGGGTACTTTCAGATTTTCAAACTGCTCGTCCACGGTGCCCTTCTGGCCTTTGCGAATCAGGGCGTTGCCGCCCAGGGCCACCAGCAGCGTCTGTTTATTTTTTTTCATCATCCGTCACTTTTAATTTTTCCAGACATTCCCAAAGAACGTCTGCCAGAACAGGGTCGTTATGATCCTTGTATTCATAACGCACTCTCAGCGTCGGCTTGTTGATGGAGACCAGCTTGACAAGATCGATGGGGGTCGCATAAAGCACCAGATCACATTCAACCTGATTGATGGTCGCCGCCAGATCCTGAATCTGTTTTTTGCTGTAACCCATAGCCGGCAGCACCGGACCCACATCCGGATATTTGCGAAAGGTCTTTTCTATGGTTCCGACGGCATATGGCCTGGGATCTACAATCCGCTTAGCCCCATGCATTTTAGCCGCAATGATTCCGGCGCCAAAGGACATCCCGCCGTGGGTCAGCGTAGGGCCGTCTTCAACCACCAGAACGCGCTTGCCTTTGATTTGTTCGGGATTGTCTAAAAGAAGCGCCGATTCCGCCAGAACGATTTTAGCTTTGGGAGCATATTTTTCAATGTTATCGCGCACTATCTTTATCTGTTGCCCCTCTGCGCTGTCGACCTTGTTAATCACCGCAATGTTTGCCATGAGCATATTGGTTTCACCCGGGTAGTAAAGCAATTCGTGGCCGGCCCGGTGCGGGTCGAAAACCACGATGTGCACGTCGGGGTAATAAAAGGGCGTGTCGTTCTTGCCACCGTCCCAGACAATCACATCGGCTTCTTCCTCGGCCGCTTTGAGAATTTTTCCATAGTCGATTCCGGCATAGACCACGATGCCCTGGGACACCAGCGGCTCATATTCTTCCCGTTCTTCGATGGTGCACTGCTGGCTTTCAAAATCTTCATAAGAAGAAAATCGTTGAACCACCTGCCGGGACAAATCTCCGTAGGGCATGGGATGGCGCACGGCCACAACGTTTTTACCCTGTTCCTGCATGATCCTGCATACCTGGCGCGTGGTTTGAGATTTTCCGCATCCGGTTCGCACGGCGCAAACCGCCACCACGGTTTTGTGTGATTTGAGCATGGTGTAAGTGGCGCCGATAAGGATGAAATCCGCACCATTGGCCATGGCAAGCGAAGCCTTGTGCATCACGTCCGTGTGCAAAATATCACTGTAGGAAAATGCGACCAGGTCCACTTTGTGCTCACAAATAAGATCGGCCAATTGATCTTCGGAATAGATGGGGATCCCTTCAGGATAAAACCCGCCGGCAAGCTCCGGCGGATAAAGCCGGCCTTCGATGTCCGGAATCTGGGCAGCGGTAAAGCCGATCACTTTGTAGCGGGGGTTGTCCTTGAAATACACGTTAAAGTTGTGAAAATCCCGTCCGGCCGCCCCCATGATAATGACTTTTTCAACCATATCCGCTCCTGGTCTGTTCAATATAATAAGTGCATTTTAGGACCCTATGTTTTTAATCTAACCCACCAGACTGCATGAAGCGCAGCGAAATGCAGTTCCGGAGTAGTGACATGATGGGTGGA
>JAHIVA010000018.1 GCA_018816985.1 Patescibacteria group bacterium
AAAATATTATTTATAGTATTGGGAAATTAGGATTTTTAGGAGTATTTTTAACAGGAATATTTTTTGTTTCTACTTTTACATTTGTTCCCGCTAGTATAGTTTTATTTTTTTTAGCTAGAGAATTCAATCCTTTCATTATTGCTATAATTGCAGGACTTGGGGCTGTTTTTGGGGATTATTTAATTTTTCGTTTTCTAAAAGATAAAATTTTTAAAGAACTAAAACCTGTTTTTGAAAAATTTAGAGGTTCTTATTTATTACAACTTCTTACTACTCCATATTTTGCTTGGTTTAAACCAGTTTTGGGAGCAATTATTATTGCTTCACCTTTTCCTGACGAAATAGGAATTGGGCTTATGGGGCTTTCTAAACTTAAAAATTGGCAATTTCTTTTAATTTCTTTTATTCTTAATTCTGTTGGTATTTTAATAATAATAACCTTTGCTAAATTAGCTTAAATACACTAGTATGTTTAGGTATGTTGCCGTTGTAGCTTAGTGGTAAAGCACTGTCTTGGTAAGACAGAGACCGTGGGTCCGATCCCCACCAACGGCTCCCGTTGTCGTAATCTCTTCCCGTAGGGTTGCGGCCTCTTAGGGATATACGGGCGACTAGCCATCCTAGCTCAGTTGGTAGAGCACGTCTTTCGTAAAGACGGGGTCCCGAGTTCGATCCTCGGGGATGGCTCCATTTTTTCTATTTCTTACTATTTACTTCTCTATGTAGCTCTGAAAATAGAGCCACCGTTCGGCCGAAATCTTTTTCAGCTACAATAAAAATTAATTCAGTGGGAGTAGAGATAAGTTCTTCTAAATTAATGCGGGCCCGGGCGGTAACTGAGAGAAGTGAGAAAAAAACATTTGGCATATTAAAAACTTCCGGACCGTAAGATATTCCAATAGCTGCCAAGTTGTGGTTAATAATTTTTGGTTTTATTTTAAAATGTTTCAGCACCTTATTTTCCAAATTTGCTGAACAAATAATATCAACTTCAGCGGTGCCTATGGTTGTTGTGAAAAAATCCTCTGGAGAAACAGAAATATCTTTGTGGAGTGATTCAAGTTCTTCAAAAAATTTTTTACTATTTTCGTAAATTATTTCTGAAAGGGGAAGTTTGGTGGTGATATTTTTTATTTTCACTTCACGAATAAGGGGTTTCTCTTTTTTAAACTCTTTTCGCAGACGGGACAAAGAGACAACCAAGCTGGCAATGGTTACTTGTTTCTTACTTAGATTTTCCACTTTTGGACGTATTTGGTAAGCGTAACTACTCATATTCATATAGCCATTAGTGAGTGCGATACAGGCCTCTAGCTCTCGGAGTACAATATCTCTTACTATGGGTTGGATTTTTATCATATTGGAATTTTATCATATTTAACAAAAAGTTCAAAGAGCAGTATAAATGTTAAAATTACAAAAATAAATATTTAAAAAGATAGTTTAAATAAAGCTCAGATTTTGTTATACTTGAAATATGTCCGAAAATACAAATGCAATTGATGAACAAATTAAAAAACTTGAGGTAAAGATACAGGCTCAGGATTTTTGGAGTGACAAAAATAAAGCCCAGGCAACTTTAAGAGAGCTTGCCGAATTAAAAGGAAAAAAAGAAGGCGCGAGCAAATACGATAAAGGAAATGCTGTAATTACAATAATTTCTGGTGCTGGTGGAGATGACGCAGAAGATTTTTCGGCTGTGCTTTTGTCGATGTATTTGAAATACGCCAATCGGCAGGGTTGGGAAGTTTCTTTTATTCATGAAAATAAAAATGAACAAAATGGATATAGAAATGTTTCTTTTGAAATACAGGGTCCTTCAAGTGCCTTAGGGCAAGGTCCCTACGGGACCTTGAAAAATGAAAGTGGGGTTCATCGCCTTGTGCGAATTTCACCCTTTGACGCAAAAAAATTACGACACACCTCTTTTTCAATGGTAGAGATTTTGCCTAAATTTTCTAAATTGGAAGAAAGAGATTTTTCCATACCGGTAGCCGATTTAAAAATAGAATATTCTCGTTCTGGTGGTCCCGGAGGGCAGAATGTAAATAAAAGAGAAACAGCTGTTCGGTTGGTGCACATTCCTACGGGGATTGCAGTGCATGCTACGAATGAACGTTCTCAAGAGCAAAACCGAGAACGGGCAATGTCTATTCTTTTGGCTAAAATTTTTAAAAAAGCGCAAGCAGATAAGAAGAGCATAGAAGAAAGTCTAAAATCAACAAAAAATACTGAAATAGAATGGGGAAATCAGATTCGTTCATATGTGTTACATCCTTATAAAATGGTTAAAGACCACCGTACTAGCGTGGAAACATCAAATATTGACGCAGTGCTTGGCGGAGACTTGGATATTTTTATTGAAGCAGAGAAGAATTTATGATAAGATGAATAAAGGATGATTTATTTCAATAATGTTTCAAAAATTTATAAGGACGCCACTGCCCTAGATGATATTACTTTTACAGTTGAAGCTGGGGAGTTTGTTTCTTTTGTTGGACATTCCGGTGCCGGGAAAACAACTTTAACAAAAATGATTTTAGCAGAAGAGATGCCTTCTTTAGGGACAGTTTTTTTTGAATCAGTTAATGTAAATAAAGTAAAAAACAAAGATTTGACAAAATTACGTCGTCGGATTGGAATAGTTTTTCAGGACTACAAGTTACTTTCTAATAAAACTGCTTATGAAAATATTGCTTTTGCTATGGAGGCTGTGGGTAAAACCGAGGAAGAGATAAAAAGCGACGTTCCGCATGTTTTGGAATTGGTTGATTTAAGTCATAGAGTTTATCATTTTCCTAATCAAATGTCTGGTGGGGAACAGCAACGTTTGGCCATAGCGCGAGCCATTATAAATCAACCTGAACTTATCATTGCAGATGAACCGACTGGAAATCTAGATCCGGTGAATACTCATGAAATAGTTCAGATTTTAAAAAAAATAAATGATCTTGGTACAACTGTGATTTTAACCACTCATAACCGTGGGATTATTGAATCTGTGGGGAAAAGAGTAATTACAATGGAAAATGGGAAAATTATTAGGGATACCAAGCATAATAAATAAGTGATATAATAGTGGCTTATGGTAATGACTACTTTTAAAAGAATCATCAAGGGTGGATTTTTAAACTTTAAAAGGGGGGGGCTTGTTTCTTGGGCGGCCGTGCTGGTGGTGACGATTACTCTTTCTGTTATTACTCTTGTTATTTTTTTGCAGGCAATTTTACATTTTTCTCTTAATCAGATTAAGGATAAAGTGGATGTAACTATTTATTTCACTCTTAACGCGCCAGAGAATAAAATTATACTTTTAAAATCTTCCTTGGAAAAATTACCCGAAGTAGCTTCTGTGTCTTATACTAATAAAGAAGAGGCTTTACAGAATTTTCGTGATCGTCACTCTAATGATTATCCAACTATTCAAGCTCTAGACGAGATAGGTGATAATCCACTTAGTGCTTATCTTAATGTTAAAGCTAGAGAGGTGGGTCAGTATGAAAGTATTGCGAATTTTATGAATTCTAACAATATTCTTGCCTTAGGTTCAGAGTCTATCGTTGATCATATAAATTATTTTAAAAATAAACCTATTATTGATAAATTGAATGCCATCATTTCCGGTGCACAAAAACTTGGTTTTCTATTAACTCTGCTTTTTGTGATTATTTCTATTATCATTACTTTTAATACAATTCGTTTAACTATTTTTATTTCTAAAGAAGAAATTGGTGTAATGCGTCTAGTGGGCGCCTCTAAAATGCACGTGCGCGGCCCCTTTATGATTGAGGGCGCGATTTATGGTTTTGTTGCGACTCTTATTACCTTGATTCTTTTTTGGCCATCAATGGCCTGGCTCGGAGCCAATATGACCGATTTTCTTGGAATCAATATGTATAATTATTATCTTTCAAATTTCTTTCAAATTTTTATAATAATTTTATTATCAGGAATAGGCTTAGGTATTATTTCTAGTTATCTGGCAGTTAGAAAATATTTAAATAAATAAATTATGCAAAAAAGGGAAATTAAATATATTTTTGTAGTGGGAGGTGTTATGTCCAGTGTTGGCAAGGGGATTGCCGCTGCTTCCATCGGAAAGATATTACAATCTCGCGGTTATAAGGTGGCTAATATGAAAGCAGATATGTATATTAATATTGATGCTGGTACTATTCGTCCGGCTGAACATGGAGAAGTATTTGTTGGGGAAGATGGAGTGGAGGCAGATCAGGATCTTGGTAACTACGAGCGTTTTACGAATCAAATTAGTTTACATGAAAATTACATTACAACTGGACAAGTCTATGCAGAAGTAATAAGGCGGGAACGAAATCTTGAATATGAAGGGGAAGATGTGGAAGTTTATCCTGATATACCTAAGGAAATAATAAGACGCATTAAAGCTTGCCAAGAAAAGAATCAATCAGAAATTACCATCATAGAATATGGTGGCACGGTAGGGGAATATCAACTTCTTCCTTTTTTAGAAGCGGCCAGAATGATGAAATCAAAAAAGCCCTCAAATGTTTTTGTTGTTTTAATAAGTTATTTACCGACACCAACTCTCCTAGGGGAGCAAAAATCAAAACCAACCCAGCATGCTATTACGGATCTTTATTCAGTGGGTCTCAATCCAGATTTTGTACTTTGCCGGGCTGATCAGCCAGCTACGCTAGATGTAAAGAAAACCATTAGTAATGTGTGCAGTTTGCCAGTAGAGAGAATAATCTCGGCACCAGACGTTTATTCTATTTACGATGTACCGGTTAATTTTGAAAAAGAAAATTTTGGCTCCGTTTTACTTAAGGTTATGGGGTTGCCATCCTACCATAAAGATTTAGCTGACTGGACAGCCTTAGCCACTAAAATAAAAAAAATTAAAAAAGAAATTCGTATAGGTATTGTAGGAAAATATTTTAATTTAAAATCATGCAAAGATACTTATATTTCTGTTATTGAATCCATTAATCATGCAACTTGGAATCTTGGTTACAAGCCACAGATTTTATGGATTGATACGGAAAAATATGAAAAAGATAAGTCTAAATTAAATGAGTTAAATGAATTAGATGGCATTATTTTACCGGGAGGTTTTGGTAAACGTGGTACTGAAGGTATGATTTTAGTAGCTGATTATGTTCGTCGGAATAAAATTCCTTATTTTGGACTTTGTTTAGGTATGCAAATTATGACCATAGCCTATGCAAGAAATGTTTTGAATTTGAAAGATGCCAATTCTACTGAGTTTGATTTTGACACTTCTAATCCAGTTATTGCTACTATGGCTGATCAAGTGGAGAAAATAAAGAATAAAAATTACGGCGCCACTATGAGATTAGGAGCTTATCCTTGCAAACTTGAAACAGGGAGTGTCGCGGCGGAAGCTTATAATAAGAAAGAGATTTCCGAACGTCATCGTCACCGCTATGAAGTGAATACAAAATATATTGCGGATTTGGAAAAAGCCGGACTAATTTTTTCAGGAAAATCTCCTGACGGTATCTTAATGGAAATAGCTGAGTTACCTAAAAGCGTTCACCCATTTTATTTGGGGACTCAGTTTCACCCAGAATTTAAATCCCGTCCACTTGCTCCACATCCACTTTTCACTAGTTTCATCAGGGCTTGTATTAGGAAGAAACCCGCTCACCTTGGAGAGAAATAATTTGCAGAATCTGTGGGTTTACAGGATAGTTTGGGTTGATTTCTAATGTTTTTTTCCAGTTATCAATGGCTTCGTTATATCTTTTTTCGTTCCAATATAATAATCCTAAATTATAATAAACGTTATCGTAATTTGGATTAATAGCTATTTCTTTTTTATATTCTTCTTCTGCTTCGGATAATTTATTTTGATTAACATATACTAAACCTAAGTTATTATGGGCCATCTTTTCTATTGGATTCAAATTTAAAGCTATTTTATATTCTTTTTCTGCCTCAACCATATTTCCATCCAAATATTCCATTGCGCCCAAGTTGTTGTGGTTGAAAGCAAAAGAAGGGGAGGTTTCCGTGGCATTTCTCCAAAAATTAAGTCCATTTTCATAATATTGATTACGATAAATTGTTATGGAAGAAAAAATTAAAATTATTATTAAACTAATAAATAATACAATTTTTTTCTTATTTTTTTCATAACTTGTTTTTTCTTTTATGATAGCTGGAAGTTTAATCCACCCTAAACCTAAAATTACAAAAATAAATCCAAACATTGGCAGATAAATTCTGTTTTCAGAAAATTCTGAAACTGTACCTGTGGGTTTTATTAAGGTCAATAAAATAAAAACTAGAAACCAGAAAAAGCCAAAAATAATTTGCCTCCAATTTCTTTTTTCACTTAAAAGGCACCATATAGTCAATAATATCAAGGATATTATGCCGTAAAGAAAAGACATATCTTTTATGACTGGAAAGACCGATAAATTAAAGGGTAAAAATATTTTACCAATAGCGGGAATGAGCGAAGGTAGATTTTTATAAATTGAAAAAAAGACATTGTAATTAGAATTACCTATAAAATTATGCATAACTGTCAAACGGATTAAAAACCAAAGAGCCATGATGCCCGCATAACTCAATCCTAGTTTTAAGTATATTCTGTAATTTTCCATTATTTTTTTCCAACCAATAAAAACTAAAGCATAAAATGCACAAATGATTGGTAAAATGGCGGCTGTTTCTTTAGTGAGAAGGGCGAGGGCAAAGAAACTTAAATGCCAGACGAGCTCTTTATTTTTTTGATTTTGTAAAAAATAAAGAAAATAAATAAGTGATGGAAAAATAAAAATAGCTAAAAGAGAATCGTTGCGACCAGCAATAAATGCCACGGTTTGGGCGGTGAGGGGATGAATGCTAAAAATCAAGGTAAATAAAAAGGCTGCTTCTTTTTTTAAATTTAATTTAAGTAACAAAACAAAAAGTAAATACATTGCCAAAATATGCAACAATACATTACTAAAACGAGACATAAAGATAATTGACTCTTCGCCTAATTGGGCGTCTAGCATAAATGTTAATCGTTCAATCGGGCGGTAAAAAGTTCCATTATTATATGGGGTTCGAAAAATATCTTCATTAAAAGCTTGGGGAATATTCGATAAATTTTTATTAAATTGATATTGTCCTGTTACTAAGACATTATCATCCAGATAAACAATGTCGTAAAAAAGAGTTGTACCATAAATTGATAAAATTATCAAAGCAATCCAAAAAAATGGGTGCCATCTTTCTAAAAAAATTTTATTTATGAAGGAATTATCTTTTTCCATAATGAGTAATTTTTTTTAAAAAAAACTTAATTGCAATATAAAGAGTCAATAATCCATATTTTAGACTTCTAATAAAATTTATAGAAGAAGTTTCATTAGTGTATTTTACGGGGATAGGAATCTCACCAATATGATAACCTTTTTCTATAATCTGAAATAAAATTTGAGTATCAAAAACAAAATCATCGGAGTTGTGTATAAAATCTATTTTTTCTAGTACTTCTCTTTTGTAAGCTCTCATTCCAGTGTGCCATTCGGATAAATTTTGTCCGCTCAAAAGATTTTCAAAAAAAGAAAGAAAGCGGTTGGCAAAATATTTATAAACTGGCATTCCTCCCTCCAGGGCTTCTTTTCGAGACCGTATTCGGGAGCCTAACATTACATCACAATAGCCTTCTTTAATAAAAGCTACTAAATATTTGATTACCTTTGGGTCATATTGGTAATCAGGATGAATCATCACAACAATATCGGCATTTTTTTCTAAAGCTAGGCGATAGCAAGTTTTTTGATTAGCTCCGTAACCTTTGTTTTTGTTATGAGTATGTACAGTTAAACCGAGTTTCTCTGCTAAAATAACTGTCTGGTCATTACTTCCATCATCTACCAGAATAATTTCACTGACAACATCCATTGGTATTTCAGCTGTTGTTCTTTCCAAAGTTTTTTCGGAATTAAAAGCCGGTAGAACGACGATTACTTTTGATTTTTTTGGCATAGATAATTTTAAAAAGTTGCTTGATGAATATAAAATGTTTTATTAAGATATTGATTTTTATCTTCTTTGGAAGATGTTTCCAGATAAAGATTAAGAAACTTTTCATATTTTCTTTTACATTCTTCAAAAGTTAGTTCTTCCATACCCAGCTTTTTTAAATATTTTGCTATGATTGGGTTATCGGTTCTACCAATAATATTCCATTTTTTTTCCAAAGCCTCCTTTTCTAATTGTCGGACTATTTTTATTAAAGCCTTCGTACCACTGGTAGAAGGAGAAGATGCAAGTCCTCCAATCCGAAAAATTTGATTAGGGTTATCTATGGAAATAGATTTATCTAATGGCTGAACATAAAGAACAGCCATTATTTTACCCTCATTATTTATTTCTAATCGAAGCAGATTTTTTTCGTATAATTCAAGAATAAATTGAGGAGTTTGTTTAGCTACATATTCGGGCCAATTTTTTTGTAATTCAATAACTTGCTTAACTATTTCTTCTTTGCTTGGGGGTTCGCGAGAAGGGGAAGCATTCTCTATTGTTGAATTTTCCATCTTGTAATAATAACAAATCCTAGTTAAATTTACGAGCTGGTGTCTCGTACTAATTTTCTTCTTTTGTTCGCCAATTTATCTCAAAGGAAATAGAATATTTATTCTTAATTTTCCATTTAGAAAATCTAAAACATAAAAATTGGAATTTATTTTCTGAAATTCTTCCAACCCCAAATCTATTCAAAGTTAATTCTATATCTATAACCATATGTTTTTAAGCATACTATCTTTTATTAAAAAAATTGCTACGGGACTTGGACTCGAACCAAGATAACATCCTCCAGAGGGATGTGTCCTACCATTAGACGATCCCGTAATATCTAAAACTTAGCACATTTTTTCTATAATAAGAAGTGCTATAATACATTGATGGGCCTTATTATAAAAACAACTACCAAGCCAGAAGAGGCTGCGAATTTTATTGCTTTTTCGATTTTAAAGCAATTGGAATTAGGCAAACGTGTTTTATTTTTCGTGACTGGAGGCTCGTCTATTGCCGTTGGCGTAAAAATTGCGGAACTTTTATGTGCTTATCCAAAGCAAGACTTAATTAAAAATCTAACTATTACCTTAACTGATGAAAGATACGGACCGTTGGGTCATAAAGATTCAAATTGGCAACAATTACTGGAAAAAGGTTTTAATCTTCTGGGGGCGAAACTTATCCCTATTTTAAATGGAGAAAGTCGTGATGATACAGTAAAAAATTTTAACGAAATTCTTCATCAGGAATTCAGGGTAGCAGAGTACAAAATTGGTTTATTTGGCATTGGGGCAGACGGGCATACGGCGGGAATCTTGCCGGAGTCCGAAGCGGTAAATTCTGCCGATTTGGCTTATGGTTACGATACTCCGACTTTTTCCCGTATTACTTTGACTCCAGAAGCGATAGAAAAATTAGATGAAGCAGTGGTCTGGGTTCAAGGCGAAAATAAATGGAGTGTCTTGGAAGATTTGGAAAAAAATGATATTAATATTACTAAACAACCGGCGCAGATTTTAAAAAGAGTTTCATTATTGACAATATTTACTGATTATAGTGAACATACTACAAATGGAAAACAATAAAACAACTTACATAATTTTTGGTGCCTCCGGGGATTTGTCAAAGCGTTATTTAATGCCGGCCATTCTGAATATGCAAAAGATGGATTATGTGGGTGCGGTAATTCTAATTTCCCGTAAAGATTATGGCAATTTAAGAAATTTAATTAAAGAGAGTGGAGAAAAAATATTTCATCTAGCAATCCCTCCCGAGGCTGTACCAGAGGCTGTTTATCTAATCAGTAATAATTTCGGCAAGGATAATATAAAAATAATGCTTGAAAAACCTTTTGGTAACGATTTAAAATCTGCGCAAAATCTAGTACAGCATATTGATAAATATTTTTCTGAGCAGCAAATTTATCGAGTTGACCATTATTTGGCGAAAGAATCTTTAAAAAAGGTAATTGCTGAAAAATGGTCCAAAGAAAATATTACCAGCATTGAAATAATTATTAGCGAAAAAATAGACATAGAGGGACGAGTTAATTTTTATGAACAAATGGGTGCTCTGCGGGATGTGGTACAAAGTCATCTTTTACAAATGGTCGCCGTGGTTCTTTCTGGAAGTTTTGAAACGGTTCGCCGACAGGAAACCTTAAAAAACTTGCAAATTGTTTGCGATGTCAGAAAACACGAATGCATCAAGAGAGGACAATATGAGGGTTATCGCAAAGAAGTAAATAACTCAAATAGCCTGACCGAAACATTTGTCTCAATTAATTTGGTATCAAATGAACCCGCTTGGCGCGGAGTATCAATAGTTCTTTCTACTGGTAAAGCTTTAGAAGAAAAGTTGACGCAAATAAAAATTAAATATAAAGATGCTGGTGAGAAGATTTTTAATATAGAGCATGAACCAGAGGCCTACGAGCGAGTTATAAAAGCCACTATTTCTGGGAACCACAATTTGTTCATTTCCAGCGAGGAAGTACTTGAAAGTTGGAGAATTCTTAACGCTATTCAAAAAACTTGGGAGGGGAATAAGGATGATTTGATAATTTACAAAAAAGGAAGCACTATAAACGAGGTGACGAGTCAATAATTCTTTGTTTGAAAGTTTTTCCGACTACGATTCCGATAACAATCCCAACCAAGGCTCCAGCGACAAAATCTGAAAACCAATGGATGGTCATGGATATTCCAAGGCCGATATATAATACATAGATTAAAGCTAAAGTTTTAATTATTTTATTTTTTGAATAAAGTGCCCACAAGGTGAAAGCCATAGCGAAAGCGATAGTTGTGTGAGAAGACGGCCAGCCCCAAAATATTCCTCCACGAAAAAGTCCAAATTGAAAGATATGCGATGTGTCCAAAAGAGACATACTTAAAGGGGGGCGTGGTGTTATGTCAATAATAAGATTATCTAAATGATTTAAGGGTGGAGCTATTCTACCAGTAAAAATTTTATAAAATGTTGAAACAAGATAACCGAGTATGACTGCTTGTCCCAAAGCAAATCCGGTATTTAAAAGCTTAATATTCTTGCGTATTTTTCCATAACCTAAAATAACAATTGGTACCAAGATGGGGAAAAGGCCACCAATGAGAGCAGCTGAAAATAAAACAAAAGATAAACGACTGTCTGCGAAAAATTGAAAATATTTCCAATCAAAACCGGAGACAACAATAATGTAAGTGCTCGCAATGGCTGCCAGATGATAAAGCAAATTGTGGCCCTTAAAAAAATCAACAATATTTTTTTGAAATTTATAGAAAAGTAACTTCATGTTTTACTATATCTATATATTGTCATTTTATTCCTTAAAAGACCAGTTTATGCTAGAATAAAAATACAATAATGAACAAAAAGGTTTTGATTTATTTAATAATTTTTTTATTTTTGCTGTTTTTTTTATTTTTAGCCTTTCCGGGGTTTTTTAGTAGTGCTGTTTTTTATCAGCAAGGTAAACAATTAATAAATACAGAGAAAGATAAAAATATAAAAAACGTACCGATTATCCAGCCACTTGATACCGTGCTTTATGACGAGAAGCTGAATGAATTAGCCAATAATCCACCCGACAAGATTGTTTACGAAACTGTGAAAACTATTGAAAAAGATGCAAATGGCAAATCTATAACAAAAACAACTAAAGTTCCCATTGATCCTCAGCCAGTTGTAACACATCTTTGGCCGGTAAAAACTATTTATCCGAATGCTGGTGCGATTTTACCATTTTTCCGCATTGTTGCTTATTATGGAAATTTATATTCAACTAAAATGGGAGCATTGGGGGAATATTCTGAAGCTCTTATGCTGGAAAAATTAAATACCGAAGTATTTAAATGGAATGTCGCTGACCCAGCTACTCCGGCGATTCCTGCTTTGCATTATATTGCTGTTGTCGCGCAGAATAGTGCCGGAGCAGACGGTAAGTACAGAACTCGAATGCCTTTTTCTGAAATAGACAAAGTTTTAGCGATGGCTGTGAAAATAAATGCGATTGTTTTTCTAGATATACAAGTTGGTTTTTCTACAGTGGAGAAAGAAATTCCATTATTAGAAAAATATTTAAAAATGCCCCAAGTGCATTTAGGGATTGATCCAGAATTTTCTATGAAGGGTACTATTCGACCCGGGAAAGTTGTTGGGACGTTAGACGCAACTGATATAAATTTTGCTTCAAACTATTTAGCTAATTTAGTCAGAAAAAACAATCTTACTCCCAAAATCCTAATTATTCACCGTTATACGCAAAAGATGATGACTAATTATCAACAAATTAAAATTTTACCTGAAGTTCAGATGGTAATAAATATGGATGGTTGGGGGGGGGAGGCGAAAAAAATAAACACTTATCAGCAATTTATCTATAAGGAACCTGTGCAATTTACTGGTTTTAAATTATTTTATAAAAATGATGTCTTTGATCCCGGCACGGTCCTAATGACCCCAGAGAATCTTTTGAAATTAAACCCTCGGCCAATCTATATACAATATCAATAGAGTGTAGTATAATCCAAATATAAATATGGATTCTGAACAAGAAAAAAAGGCTTGGCGAAAAGTGGGACATAAAGAAAGGTTTATAAATACCTTTCGGGGGCTATATGTTTTTTGGATGACAACCAATAGTTTGTTTAGATATATAACCCCTCCGGCGATTCTTATTGTAATAATTTTTGGATTTTATTTTAATGTTTCTAAGGTTGAATGGGTCGCGTTAGTTTTAACTATCGGTTTTGTGATAATTTCTGAGATGTTTAATACCGCCATTGAAATAGACATAGATTTAACCTCTCCCCAATATCATCCTTATGCTAGAGACACGAAAGATGTGGCTGCAGGTGCAGTATTGTTGTCTATTTTTATCTCAATAATTGTCGGGCTGATTATTTTCTTACCAAAAATTTTATTATATGTTAGTATGTAGATGTTGTGGATAATAATAAAAAAATAAAAATCTTTATTCTAATAATAGGTCTTTTAATTTTAGGAACAATTGTGGCCGTATTATTTCAATCAAACAACACCCCCTCGGGACTTGGTAAATATGACGACTTTGCCACTTGCTTAAAAGACGAAGGCGCCGTTTTTTATGGAGCTTTTTGGTGTAGTCATTGTCAAGCTACTAAAAAGCTTTTTGGTTCTTCTCAAGCATTATTGCCATACGTTGAGTGTTCAACTCCTGATGGCCAGAGTCAAGTGCAGGTATGTGCAGATAAAAAAATAGAAATTTACCCAACCTGGGAATTTGCCGATGGTTCAAGACTTACAGGAGAAGTTTCTATTCAACAGCTTGCTGACAAAACTTCTTGCGTTTTACCTCAATAAAAGATATATGAATTCAATAGATTATTTAAATATTTTTCTTGGTTCAGGGGCTATCTTGTTGCAGATTCTTTCGGTAATTGCTTTGGGCTTGCTTTTTTTCCGGCCTAGAGAAAACAGGAAGAATTTCTACTTAGATTTTATTGATAAGCATTTTTTAATTTTAGTTTTTTTAATCTCTTTGGCTGCTTCAATCTTTCCTTTAGTTTATTCTGAAATTATTCATTTTATTCCATGTTATCTGTGCTGGTGGCAAAGAGTTTTTATGTTTCCTCTTCCATTAATGTTCGGGGTGGCGCTTTGGTACAAAGACAGAAAAGTTATTCGTTACGCTTTACCTCTTCTTTGCGTAGGTTTTCTTATTTCTATTTATCAGAATTTTTTCTATTATTTTGGAGGAGATTCAAATTTGCCGTGTGATGCGTCTGGGGTGTCCTGTTATCAACATCTAGTCTCTGTTTTCGGGGGATATATTTCAATTCCCATGCTTGCACTGACTGCTTTTTTTACTCTTTTGACCTTGCTTGCAGTGGCTCATTTTTATAAAAAAGAAAATTAAATATTTTTTAAGTATTATTAGTAGTTAACTAAAATTTATGGGAAAAGGAAATAATTCATATCGCAAGGACGTCAAGAAGCCGAAGAAAGCAAAGAAAAAATAATTGGAAATAGAAATGCTGGTGTTTACAAAAAAAGAAGAATCACTAATACGAAAATTAAACACACCAGCCAAGGTGCAGGATTTTTTGGATGGATTGCCATTTAATTTTGAAAAGGGCGGAGAGACGCTAAAAAGCCCACTTTTTACCCTAAGGGCAAAGAAGGCTCATTGTTTTGAAGGAGCGCTCCTAGGAGCTTTTATGCTGTTTAGGCAGGGTTTTAGGCCTTATTTGATACACCTCAAGGCCACTAAAGAAGATTTTGACCATGTGATTGCTCCATTTAAAATAAAAGGATTTTGGGGAGCTTTGTCTAAAACTAACCATACAGTTCTACGTTATCGTGAGCCGATTTATAAAAATATTAAAGAATTGGTTATGTCTTATTTTCATGAATATTTTTTAGATAATGGGCAGAAAACTTTACGGCAATATTCGGCGCTTTTGAATTTAAATAATTTTAAAAATTGGGCAATCCAAGACATTGATCTTTGGCAGATAGATAAAAAATTAGATAAAATAAAACATTATGATATTGTGCCGAAACATTATATTAGAAAACTTCGCCGAGCGGACAAGATAGAAATAGAAGCTGGAAAAATTACAGAATACAAAAATTAAAAGTATAATAAAAAAATGTCATTTTATATTGATAAAATAATAGCAGAGATACAAGATAATTTTCTTAATTATCCAATTATAAGAAAAATTAGCAAACACTTTTTTCATGGCGGTTATGCAAAACTTTATGTAGTAACTCCTTATTGGCATGCCAGTATATCGGAACTTCCAATACGTTTGTTAAAAAGGAGGATATTAAAAGCGGGACATTCTTGTTTAATTTATCAATTTCCCTCCAAGGTTTTATCTGAAAATGTTCATCTAACAGAGAAATATTTTAAAGAAATACAAGAAGAAATAAGAGAAGATATTAATAATCTAAAAAATAAACATAATTTTTTAGAAGTAATTGTTGTGGGGATGAGTCTAGGGTGCATTAATGCGTTGATGGTTAGCAATAAAAATAAAAATGTAGATAAATTATCTTTAGTGGTTCCGGGGGATTCGCTGGCTGATAGTCTATGGAGAAGTATTGGTACAAAAAAATTAAAAAGTAAAATTAAAAAAGAGAATATAAATCTAGAAGAATTGGAAAAAGACTGGAAACGTTTAGATCCAAAGAATAACATAGATGATTTATTTGATAAAGATATTGAAATTTATTTATCCAAAGCAGATAAGGTAATTCCTTATAAAAATGGTGGTCACCTTATTAAAGATATGAAAAACATAGGATTAAATCCTATTTTTTTCAAAAATAATAAATTGGGGCATTATTTGACTATTCTTGAATTTATAATTTTTAAAAAGTTTTAGAAAATACTAAAAATTTTATCTAAAAATCTCATAAACCAATTCTCTTTTTGAATTTCTATTTGTTCTATTTGAGTTGAATCAGGAAGGGGAGTAATGGCATTTATTGTTGTAGCCGTAAGTATCTCTTTTTTTATAATTTTTTCAGGAGCTTTAATTGCAACCTTAGTGGTTGTAGGAGTTTTTATTTTTACGACAAGTTTTGGTTTTTCAAATTTTTGCATTATTTGATTCCAGGTTTTACCAGAAAGGGCAGAAACAACATAAACAGTTTCCCAAAGTTTATTAGTTAAAATTTCATTTTTTATTCCGCCGTCAGTATCTTGTAAGGTTGCCAAATAATCAAATGGAGAGTTATTATTTTTAATCCAATCTTCCGGTTTTTCACTTAAAGCAAGAATGCCTTCTATTACCCAAGCAGTAGAAGAAGCATTATTCCAACCGCCATCATCTTTTTGATTTTGTTTTAAAAATTCTCTTGCTTTTAATAAACTTTTTTCTACTCCTGGTGCAAGGGAAAAGGACGATAAAGCTTCTATGGCCGCGCCAGTCATATCTACATTACTATCCCAAGAGCCGTCCTCTTTTTGTTTACTCAAAATAAAATTTAGATTATTAATTATTATTTCATTGGTTTGATTAAAGCCAACATTTTGCAAAACAATTAAAGCAAAAATATCATCATTGTCTTCGTTGGCATCACCGAATTGTGTTCCGTCAAAGGTTGCGATTATTTTTTCAATACAATTTTCGCCGTTAGCTTTATATGGATTAAGTCCAAGCGCCAAGAGAGCCATTGTATGTCTTTCGCAACCTGTCACAGACATGTCTTCCCCATTCGAATCTTCTAAATATTTAATCAATTTTATTGTTTGCTCTTGATGGTTTCCAGAAGCTAAGGCTAAAGCTGTCCAATCAGTATATAAATTTTCTCCAAAAGATCCGTTTTCTTCTTGTTGTGAAATTATGAATTCAAAAGCTTTTTGCAGATTAAATTTTGTTTTAATTGTTGTAGCAGGAGTTATTTCAGGAGCAGTTGCTTCAGGGGTGACGGAAATTTCAAAATGGGTGCTAGGTGTCGAAAGCTCACCTAGGCCATTGTTTCCAGTAGGCGTAGGTGGTGTTGGATCATCAATTGGATCTATAAAATCAAGAGAAATTAAATCATCTAGCTGGAGCTCATATTGATTCAGCCCAGTTATCCCCTCTGTTCCATTTAAGGACCAGCTCCAATAATGATAAACATCATTTCCGTCTTGGTCTTTACTGGTATAGCCGGCTATGTCGTCTAGAGAATTTAAAAAAGCACCCGGAGCCCAGTCCCAATTCCATTCATTTTGAAGGCCAGATTGTTGAATGGCACAATATGCCGTGATTAAAAAAGTACCTACATTGTCGCTATCACAGGGTGTTACAGTTATATCTTGATCGTAAAGTATGTTCTCTGGTGTTTTTATATTTAAATGTATTAAGGTGTCCGCGTTAGCTGTTCCATAAAAACAAAATATAATGAAACTCAATAAAGCTATCTTAATAATTTGATTTTTCATATTTCCAAGAGACAATGTCCCCTTGTTTTATTTTATAATCTGAAACGCCGACTTGCGCTAAAGTACCATTTACATAATAAATCCAATTTCTTTCTCCATTTCCCTTTACTCCATTGATTGCTACAATAAATTTTCCCATTCCGATATAATTTTTTTCCGTAAAATTTATTTTTCCTTCGTCGCGTAATTTGCTCATAAAATCATATACACTTACAGGGCTAGCAATTTGATTTTTAAAAATAACTTCATTTATTACTATATCTCTAGAAGTTATTTGCGAAGAATAAACAAACAACCCCAAAAAACCTAAAGCAATTAAAATTATTAAAATTATTTTTTTATTATTTTTATCCATAAAACAAAAAAAATTCTGCTAAGCAGAATTTAAGGTTCTTCCAAGTAAATATACAAGGAAGTTTATCCTGCTCGGGACTAATAAAATAATTGGTGTTCGGACTTGTTCCCTCCACCTGTTGGTGTTCGGGACTTACCGTAGCGGCACTGTACTGGAATCTAACCAGTTTCCCCAATCATTTTTTAAAATTTTCAAATGAACTATCTTAGTATATACTTACTTTATATTATGTCAAAAAAAACTGTGGAAAAGAAAATAATGGTATTTGGAACTTTTGATGGATTGCATCTCGGGCATATTAATTTTTTCAAACAGGCCAAAAACCTCACAAAGAATTCATTTTTAATTGTTTCTATAGCCAGAGATAAAAATGTTCTTAGAATAAAAGGGAAATATCCGGATAAAAATGAGCAAGATAGAATAACTTTAGTAAAAAAATGTAAATTAGTTGACCAAGTAGTTCTTTCTGGTATTAAAAATCATCTTCCGCATATTGTAAAAATGTGTCCAGATATTATTGCTCTTGGTTATGACCAAAAAGCTTATGTTCATAATTTAAAAAAAGACTTAAAAAACAAAGGTATTTTAATAAAAATTATGCGCCTGAGACCCTTTAAAAGGGCAGTTTATAAAAATCACTTGCTAAAAAAAAGAAGATAAATATAATAAATTATTATAAGTTTTTAACACAAATTATATGCAAGAAATAGATATTATAAAATTTATTAAAAAAATTTTTGCTAATAGAAATTTTGTCGTTATTTTTTTTACAAGCTTGCTGTCTTTTTTAATTTTTATTTTAATTGGAGTTGGTATAATGTGGCACTATAGGGCGAATATTTTCGAATATTTTGCTAAAGAATATTTACAAGAGGCACAAGATAAAAATAATGACACAAAAACTACTACTGAAAAAATTATTGAGAAGCAGTCGATTTTTTCCCAAGACGCTTTTGTTATTAAGGCTGTAAAGAAAACTAACCCGGCCGTTGTTTCTATCATTATTTCTCAAAATGTTCCGAAGTATGAGGCTTGCGTTGATCCCAATCAACAACAGTCAAATCCTTTTGGTGATTTATTTCCTGGTTTTAATTTTAGTTTTCCACAATATCAATTATGCCAGAATGGTACAGAAAAGAAGGATATTGGTGGAGGTTCAGGATTTTTTGTTTCCAGTGATGGTTTAATTGTTACTAATAAACATGTCGTTGATCAAAAAAATGCCGAATATACCGTGTTTACCAATGATGGCAAAAAACATACAGCTAAAGTTATTGCTCGTGATTCGGTTTTAGACATTGCCTTAATTAAAGTTGAACCAGTGGTAGGCAAAAGTTTTCCATTTCTCTCTTTGGGGAATTCAGATTCTCTAGAAGTGGGCCAGAGCGTTATCGCTATCGGTAATGCTTTGGGAGAATATCGAAACACTGTTTCGGTTGGGGTGGTTTCTGGATTGGCTCGATCTATTACGGCGGGAGACAACTTGGGAAATACGGAAGTTTTAGATCGTGTCATTCAAACTGACGCGGCCATCAATCCAGGAAATTCCGGAGGACCCTTACTTAATCTGCAGGGAGAGGTAATTGGGGTCAATGTAGCTATTATTCAAGGTTCACAAAACGTTGGTTTTGCCCTGCCGATAGATAGCGTGAAGGGCGCGATTAATTCAGTTAAACAAACAGGTAAAATAATTCGTCCATATTTGGGAATTCGTTATGTGGCGATTAATGCAGAAATGAAAGATAAAAATAATTTATCTATTGATTACGGGGTTTTGGTAAAAGCGGGGGCAACGGCAAGCGAACTAGCAGTTATTCCCGGAAGTCCTGCCGACAAGTCGGGGATTGTAGAAAATGATATCATCCTAGAAATTGATGGAGTGAAATTAGATGATCAAACAAACCTAGCTTCTGTTATTCGCGGAAAAACTATTGGTCAAGTTGTCAATCTTAAAATTCTCCATAGGGGAGTTGAAAAAAATGTTTTAATCACACTTGAAGTCGCACCCGAATAAAAATCAAGAACCATTGAAGAATGAAGAACGCCTGGCGTTCTTCAATTTAGTAGAATATAATATGTAATATGTCTATTAGGAAAACCGACTTTGTCGAAGGTGAATATTATCATATATACAATAGGGGAAATAGTAAGCAAAAAATCTTTTTAGATGGTAAAGATAGAGAAAGATTTTTAAAACTTTTATATCTTTGTAATTCTAAACAGAGAATTGATTTTTATAATGATATCACGAGAAGCAAAATATGTGTTTGGGATTTTGAAAGAGGAGAATCAATAGTAGATATTGGTGCTTGGGCTTTGATGCCGAATCATTTTCATTTGTACATTACCCAAATGAAGAACGCCCGGCGTTCTTCATTTTCAGGAAATGCGATTACTTATTTTATGCACAGAGTTTTAACTGCTTATTCAAAATATTTTAATGCAAAATATCAAAGAACTGGATCGTTGTTTGAAGGCAAATTTAAGTCTGTACACATAAATAAAGACAATCAAGCTAAATATCTTTTTTCTTATATACACCTTAATCCATTAAAATTAATTGATTATAGCTGGAAAGAAAAGGGTATAAAGAATAAAAAGAAAGCTATAGATTTTCTAAATTCATATAAATGGACTAGTTATTCTGATTATTTAGAGAATTTTCGGTTGGAAAATAAAATTATCAATAAAATTAATTTTTTAAATTATTTTGAGACAAAAGATGATTTTCAAAAAGAAATTTTTGATTGGATAAAGATTGAAGTAAAAGATTAAATAAACAAGATGAAGAACGCCAGGCGTTCTTCATCTTTAGTTAAATATCGCTTTTTTCTATAGTTGAGGAAAGATAAACTCCATAAAGCAGAAGAGCTCCGAGAATTAGAAAAATAAAATTAAAAGCAGGCACGAAATAAAGAACAAAAAAAGCAACAAGGGGAGCAAGAACATAAGACACTGGTCCAGTATTGCGGTAAACAGCAATAAATTCATCATTTTCTCTCTTAATGTGTTTAAAGAAATAAACATCGCTCATTACTTCAATGATGGCTGCGCCAATTCTTGTGCAAAAGAGGGCTAGTGCCCAAATCCAAACTTCATGTCTCTCTATAAAGAAAAGCGATAAGGTGGCTAATGAGGCTATGGCGAAACCAAATAACAACATTTTCCGTTCACCGATTTTATCTGAATATCTGCCAAGCGGAAATTGGATAAAAACGAAAGGTAAAAGCATTATGGTGAAGATTAAGCTAATTTCCTGCCAACTAAAACTCAAATGTGAATATAGATATATTGGTGTATAGATGACCATCCAGACATAAAAAAATTGTAAAATAAAATTTATTTTATATGCACGGGTCAAATTAATATTTTTAAAAAAGTCCTTAAAAGATTCCCAGGCAAAAGCTTTGTCGTATTGTGGGTCGTTCAGTCCTTTTAGGCTTAATAGGGTCACGAGAAAGAAGATAGTCATTATTATAAAAGCAATAAAATAAACAGCCGAAAAAGAAAATTTAGATAATATTTTTCCAGAGAGAATCTGGGCAATTACCCAAGCCAGATTAATTAAGGATAAATACAATCCACGTACTCGTCCTAGTGAAAAATTTTGGGAAAATATCTGTAATAATTCATCCAATGCAAAAATAATTAAATAATTTACAGTGAAATAGAATATAAAGATTGAAATAATTAAAAATGGACTTTTTAAAACGGATAATAAAAAAAGAGAAAGGAGGCTAAGGCCTGTTGAAAAAAGTAAAAATCTATAAACCCCCCTTTTCCGTAGTATTTCCGGTATCAGAGAAAGAACAAGTAGGGAAGTCACAGATCCTAAAATATATATCAAGGACACGTTTTTTTCTCCGGAGAAAACAGAAAGAAAGCTAGAATTTATATAAGAGATAAAGGCTAAATGGAGGGAAAACAAAAAACCAAGCAAGAAAATATTTTTTAATTTTAAATTTTTTTTGAACATTTTTATATATTTTTAGATACTTAGGATGACCGGTATTACCAAAGGTCTTTTGGCTGTTTTTTGATATAAAAATTTTGAGATATTTTCTCCTAAATTTGCCTTGATGATATCAAAGTTGACCGTGTTTCCATTTTGGAAAGAAGAAGAAGGCATTTTTGCTGTCAGGTTTTCTATCCCATTTTTAATAATTATTCTTACCTGGCGTAAAAGTTCTTGATTTTCTTTTAAATAAACAAAACCGCGTGAAATCAAATCCGGAGATTTTTTTAATTTTCCGGTTTTTTGATCAAGGAGAGCAATAATAACAAACATTCCATCTTGAGAGAGCATTTGACGGTCGCGAATCACGACGTCCTGAGTGTCACTAATAGAAGTTCCATCCACCAACATATTTCCACTAGGAGCATGTTCTTTACGTAAAGCTATTTTTTGTCCATCAGCGGATATTTCAATAATTGAACCATTGTCGGGAACAATAATACTATCTTCAGACATCCCGAGTTTTAAGGCAAGTTCTTTATGCAATTCAAGATGAGAATGATGCCCGTGAATTGGGATGAAAAATTTTGGATGAGTTTTTTGATGGAGCCATTTTATATCTTCTTGATTACCATGTCCGGTAGCATGGACGAAGTCTTCGCCCGTGGTGCGGTAACTGATGATTTTAACGCCTTGGCGGGATAAACCATCCTTCATTTTCATAACTTGAAGTTCGTTGCCTGGAACAATAGAGGCCGAGAGAATAATCGTATCTCCTTTATGTAAAGAAAATTTTGTATTAGATTTATTGGCAGCACGGTTGAGGGCGGCAAATTCTTCCCCTTGGGCGCCAGTCATGAGAACAACAATCTTATTAGGTGGATAATTATTAGCTTCTTCTAGCGGTACAATAGTACCTTTTTTAGGAGTAAAAAGTTTAGCTTCAATAGCAACTTCAATATTTGTTTTCATAGAGCGTCCGTCAATTGCTATTTTTTTCCCTAAAGCTTCGGCGGTTTTCACTATAAAAGCTAGTCGCGTAATATGAGAAGCGAAGGCGGCAATAATTATTCGGCCATGTATTTTTTTTATTAAGCTTTCTAGACCCTGATGCACTTTTATTTCCGGTAAAGAAAACCCCTCATTTTCAATATTAGTAGAATCAGTCATCAGGAGAAGAACTTTTGCTTTATCAAAAATAGAATATTCTTTTTCTTCCTCTTTTGTTACGATTCCGTCTATCTGGTCGAGTTTATAGTCTCCCGGGGTTACTATCCAACCATGTTCAGTTTCTACAATTATTCCCATTGAATCAGGGATGGTATGAGTAACACCAAAGAATCTTACTCTGATTTTTCCACAGGTTATAATAGAATCTTTTTCAACGATATTTTCTTTAAGGGCGGGCAAATGGGGGAATTCTGTTTGTCGTTTTTTCATCATTAACATAGAAAGATTTCTAGAATAAACTGGAGGGTTTCCGATGCGAGAAAGCACCAAAGGTACACCTCCAATATGGTCTAAGTGTCCATGAGTGATTATCAGTGCCCGTATTTTGTTTTTACGTTCCTCTAAATAAGTTGTATTCGGAATGACATAATCAACCCCCGGAGTTAGTTCATTTGAAAAATGCATTCCTGCATCTATGATGATAATATCATCCCCTATTTCTACGGCTGTCATATTTTTACCGATTTCCTCTACTCCGCCGAGCGGAATAATACGAATTACCCCTTTTTCTGGAGGCGGTATTTTACTACTACGAATTTTGTCTTGGTTTTTTTCTGAAAAAGAAGAACGAGACTTGGAATTTTTCCCAAATCTTTTTTGAGTATATTGATAAGTAGAACTTTTAGTTATTTTTTTTCTATATTCTCCACTTATGGTGTCAGGTCTGTTTGAATTACGCTCTTTTTCGTTGTGGGTGGGTGTAGTATTTGGGGTAGATATTTTATCCTTGTCATCATCAATTTTGAGCGAAGAAAAAGAAAGTCTTGTTTTTTTCATAATTTTATTTTGTTATTTTTTTTATTTATTAACGAATATTTTCCAAACATTCTCTGTCTCGATATACCATAAATATATGTTAGAGAAACGATCTGCCGGAGAAATTAGATAATCAATAGAAAGACCCTTTAAATTTTTTGAGATTACATAAATAAAATTAGGACTATATAAAAATACTGCGGGCATATCTTTTTTAATTTCCTCTTCAAATTGAGAGTATTTTTTAATCCTAGCTTGTTCATCAATGGTGACAGAAGCATCTTCTAAAATTTTGTCTACTTTTACATTAGTATACACGGCGACATTCAGACCTGGATCTTTTCTTTGAGAAGAATGCCAGAAAGCAAATAGATTGGATTCATTGTTTATAATTTGTCCGAATAATAAGGAATCATATTCACGGGGACGAATAACACCTTGGTTTAAATTACCGATTTCAAAAGTTTTTATATCAACTTTTATTCCGATTTTTGCTAAATCCTGTTTGATTATTTCGGCCGTTTTAGTAAGTTCTTCTGCATTACCAGTTGAGATAGAAAATTCTAAGGTAACAGTAGTTTTCTTTTTATTTTTATCAGTAGTAGTTTTTTGTAGAAATCCATCCGAATCTTTTAACCAACCATCTTTTGTCAAACTATTTTGTACATCTTGCAAGATAAGTTCACGGGTCATATTATCTTTTTCAGGTAATTTCTGATAAGTAGCCATATTGGGCGGTATTGGTCCATTAATAACGACTCCATAATCAAAAAGGACTTCTCGAACTATTTTATCTTTATCAATAGCTTTATCAATAGCTTGAGTAATAACTTTATTGGTAAAAAGAAGATTTTTATTTTGGTTAAAGAAAAGTCCGAATACTCTCGGCAGGACTGAAGAATCTATTTGATAATTTCTTTCCTTAAGAATATCTGCATTTAGGGGGGTAATGGAACTTATTTGATTTACTGCTCCGTCTTCTAATGCTCGGATTAGGTCATTTTCATTTAAATAAAAATGCAAATCTATTTCTTTTATATAAGGTTCACCCAAGATGAAATTTTTATACGATTCTAACTTGTAAGAATCAATAACTCCAGATGATTTTTTAACAACACTTTTTATCAAATAAGGTCCGGAACCGATAGGAGAAGTGTTGGCATTGTTTAGCTCGACGGAAGAATTATTCCAAAGAGATTGGGGCATTATTCCAAGGGTTAAATTTTCCAAGAACGACGAATAGGGTTTTTTTAAAGAAAATTCTATTGTTCGGTTGTCTATTTTTGTTACTATTACTCCATCCCAGTCTATTTTTCGTGGACTTTTTATAATTGGATCTTTTATTTCACTGATAGTAAAAATAATATCATCTACTGTAACAGGTTTTCCATCCTGAAAATATACTTTGTCTTTTAAAGTAAAAGTGTAAATTAAACCATCTTTGGATATTGTATATTTTTCTGCTAAATCTGGGAATAGAGTACCATCAGGATTTTTTCTCATCAAGCCTGAATAAATAAGTGAGACGAGGTCAAGATCAACTGGAGAATTTGCTAGAATCGGATTTATAAAACGAGGAGTGCCAATGATCCCCTCAGAGATGGAACCTCCGCGAAGCGGAACCTTAACCATTAAAGATTTATTAATAGTCTCTAAGATGGAAATGGTACTTATAAGAAGTGCTAATGCTAGTAGAATAAAAACAATTTGTTCTTTTTTGGAGAACGTGTTAAAAACTGAATTAATTTCGTCTTTTTGGGGCAATTTAAAATTACGAAGGCGACTATATAAATTTTGCATAATATACGATATGAAACGAAGATAAGAATTAGCTGTTTGCTTTTATTATTATAGATAAAAGTGCAAATAAAGCAAAGAGTATTCCACAGATAAGGGATAAATAAAAAAGAAACTTTTCAAAGCCTCGGCGAGTGTGGTGGAAAGATTCTGAGTTTCCTCCACCCAAAGCGCCACCCAAACCAGCAGCCGATTGTTGCAACAAAATGGCTGACACTAGTATTACCGAAAGGATAATCTGTGCATAAGGCAGAATTTTTACTACCAGATTCATGGGGTAATTATTACATATTGAGGTTTAAAATGCAAATAATTTAATAGTGTGCTATAATTTTTAAATTATAAAATAAATAGATAAAAAAATATGGAAAATGAAAATGTAGACAATAAAAAGAATATTATCTCAACATTAGTAGTATTAGTTTTGGTTATTTTAGCGATTGGAAGTTATTTTGTTTTCGGAAAAAATAAAACTGATGGTCCCGTAAATAATGATGTGGCAAGTGTGGCAATAGTGAATGGGACTGTTATTTCTAGGGCAACTTATGATACACAACTTGCAAACAATCTTGCTTCTTATAAAGCGCAAGGCATTGATGTTACAGACGAAACTAAGCTTTCTCAGATTAAAACGCAAGTTTTAGATAATCTTATTGGCGATGAATTACTTAATCAGGGAGTGATGGCTGCTGGGATAAAAATTACAGCAGAAGAAGTGGAAAAACAATTTCAGGTTATCTTGACCCAAGAGGGTGGGGCAGACGGTCTTCAGGCTGCACTTGTTCAAAACAATCTTTCAGAAGAACAGTTAAGGGAAAATATATCTAAACAGCTCGCGGTTCAAAAATATTTATTACAAAATATTGATACAAAATCAATAACTGTTAGTGACATTGAAGTTGCGCAGTTTTATGCAAACCTTGTTCAGTCTCAGGCAGGGGGTGATGCAACCACACCTATTCCAGACTTGAATGAAATAAGTGACCAGATTAAGCAACAAATTATTTCCGAAAAGCAACAAACCTTGGTGGTAGATTTTATTGCTTCTCTTCGTGCTAAGGCAACAGTAACAACAAATATATAGTTTAGTTATAGCTTTGATGATTAAATAAAGTAAGTAATATTTTCTTTAGAAAGTATTACTTGACATATACCCCTAGGGGGTATATGCTTATTTTATGTATACAAGTAAACAAAAATTAATACGCAGGCTTAAAATTATTGAAGGACAAGTGCGTGGTCTTCAAAATATGATTAATAATGAGACTTATTGTATTGATGTTATTACTCAAACATCGGCTGTTAAACAAGGTCTATCAAATATTGAAGATCTTCTTATGGAGGGTCACCTAGGTCATTGTTTAGTAAATCAAATCAAGAAAGGTCAGACCGACAAAGCAACTGAAGAGATGTTAAAAGTCTATAAGCTTAAGAGAAAATAAAATGAAAAAAGAAATATATAGAATAAAAGGAATGCACTGTGCATCATGTGCCAGTATTATAGAAAAAACTATTAAGAAAATTAATGGGGTAGAAGATGTTTCAGTTAATAGTGGAATGGAAAATGTAAAAGTTTCTTTCGATGACAGCCAGACTAATTTTAATCAATTTAATAAAAAACTAGAACCACTCGGATACTCTTTAATTGTTTCTGCTGTGGGATCTACGGGGATGAGTGAAAATGAAAATGAAATACATCTAGAATTTGATCAATTAAAAAATGAGAAGTTTGTAGAACTTAAAGAAATGCACAATAAACTTTTGTCACTTATTCCAATTGTAATTATAAGTATTTTTGTCATGATTTGGGATATCTTTGCTCAATTTAAATTAGTTCTGGAGATGTCTTTTTTTTGGAGTGAATTTTTTCATCATCTGTTACCTTTATTTGCTACATATACACTTTTTATAGTAGGTAAACCATATTTGTTTGGTTTATATCGTTTTTTTCGTTACAGCAAAGCAAATATGGACACTTTAATTGGTCTTGGGACGAGTGTGGCATTTCTTTATAGTTTTTTTATTAGTGCTTTTGGGGAAAGCTTGAAAAATTTTATAAATGTTAATCAAAATTATTATGATGTAGTTATTGTAGTTATTGTATTTATTACACTTGGTAAATATCTTGAAATGCGGTCCAAGTTAAAAACTGGCGATGCGATTGAGAAACTTTTAAATCTACAAGCTAAGACTGCTTTGGTTGTTCGTGGAGAAAAAGAAATAGAAATATCAGTCAATGACGTAAAACATAATGATTTAATTATTGTAAAGCCGGGGGCAAAGATTCCGGTTGATGGAATAATAATTGAAGGTTCTTCTTATATTGACGAATCCATGGTGACAGGTGAGCCAATGCCTATAAGTAAAAAAATAGATGACGCGGTAGTTGCCGGTACAATTAATACTACTGGGTTTTTTACATTTAAAGCTACAAAGGTTGGTTCTGAAACATTATTGGCTCACATTATAAAAATGGTAGAAGAAGCACAGGGAAGTAAAGCGCCTATTCAAGCTTTGGCTGATAAAATTTCAAGTGTTTTTGTTCCTATTGTTTTAATTATAGCATTTATTACATTTGCGTTATGGCTTATTGTTGGTACACAATATTTAGGTTTTTCTCAGGCCCTTTCTTTTGGTTTAGTTTCTTTTGTTGGGATTCTTGTTATTGCTTGTCCTTGTGCCCTTGGGCTTGCGACACCTACAGCTATTATTGTAGGTGTAGGTAAGGGGGCAAAAGAGGGTATTTTAATTAAAGATGCGGCAACCCTTCAAAAGTTGCATAAAATAAATATAGTGGTAATTGACAAAACTGGGACAATCACTATTGGTAAACCGACGCTTGTTGATATTCAAAATTTTTCAAATCTTAAAGAAAAAGAAATGATATCAATCCTTGCATCATTGGAGAAAAAATCAGAACATCCGATTGCACATGCGATTATCAATTATGCTGAGGAGAAAAACATAAATATCACGGAGGTGTCTAATTTTGAGGGTATTCAAGGAAAAGGGTTAAGAGGGTCAATCAATAATATAGAGTATTTTGTTGGGAACGTAAAACTCATACGAGACCTTAATGTGTCTTTTGATATTTCAAAAATTGATGAATTTACAAAACAAGGGAAAACTCCAGTTATTCTTGCGACGGTTGAGGCTGTTCTGGGTTTTGTAATGGTAGCAGATGAAATAAAAGCTGAGTCGAAACAAGCTGTTGTAAATATTCATAAACTTGGAATAAAAGTAGTTATGATGACCGGGGATGATGAAAAGACAGCTAAGTATATGGCCTCAATTATTGGAATTGACGAAGTAATGGCAAATGTTTTGCCAGAAGATAAATTATTAAAAATAAAAGAATTACAAGGGAAAGGGTACACCGTTGCTATGGCAGGTGATGGGGTAAATGATGCTCCAGCCTTAGCGCAAGCTGATGTTGGTATTGCCATGGGGACGGGGACGGATGTGGCCATAGAGAGTGCTGGGATAACGCTTCTTTATGGGGATATCTCAAAACTTGTGAAAGCAATTAAGCTTTCAAAGATTACTATGCGAGGAATAAAGCAAAATCTTTTTTGGGCATTTATATATAATATAGTAGGCATACCGCTTGCTGCTGGATTATTTTATCCAATTTTCGGGTGGCTTCTTTCGCCAGTATTTGCGGGTGTGGCTATGGCCCTTTCAAGCGTATCGGTGGTAGGAAATTCATTACGCATTAAAAGTAAAAAATTATAGAATATAAAATCATATGAAAAAACACACATTTTATGTTACTGGCACACATTGTGCATCATGTAAAATCTTAATAGAGGATATCTTGAAAGAACAGGATTTTATAAAAAATGTGCGAGTTGATTTAAAAAAAGAAATTGTAGAAATAGAAACTGATAGCGGGCAGAGCGCAGAAGAGCTGGTAGCTATACTTACAAACAAAACAAAATTAAATGGCTATATTTTTTCTCTTAAAAAAGAAATTGTCGAGGAAAAATCTGATGATGTTATTTGGAAAGCTATACCTATTGGACTTATTTTTTCATTCTTTTTTTTCTTATTGCAAAAGTCGGGTATTTTTAATCTTAGCTTTGGGAGCGAAACGACACCGGTAACCGGTTTTATCATTGGAATTATTGCTTCATTTTCTTCCTGTCTTGCTATTGTTGGAGGATTGGTTTTGTCGCTTTCTGCTACCGTAGCGGAAGAAGAAAATAGTCAAGCAAAAAAACCTCTTATTTTATTCCATGCAGGTAGATTGTTCGGTTTTGCTCTTTTGGGTGGTATCCTTGGGCTTATTGGAGAGGTGATAGGCGTGAGTTTTATTTTTTCTGCCATACTGGGGCTTCTTGCTTCAATTGTAATGGTTTTGTTGGGTATAAATTTGCTTGGTATTTTCAAAAAAAGTACCATAACTCTTCCAAGTAATATATTTTCTTTTTTTAGGAAAGTGGAACATACTACCTTGGCACCCATTGTAGTTGGGATAGGGACATTTTTTCTACCTTGTGGTTTTACTCAGGCAATGCAAATTTCAGCACTTTCTAGTGGGTCGTTTATATCTGGGTTTCTCATTATGTTTTCATTTGCGTTGGGCACATTGCCGGTTTTAGCTCTTCTTTCTTTTAGTTCAGTATCATTTGCTCATTCCCAATATGCTCCACTTTTTTTTAAATCTGCTGGAGTTGTTGTGATTATACTTGCTTTGTTTAATTTGATTAATGGCTTGGCGGCGATAGGAATTATTTCGCCCATATTTAATTTCTAGATTAATTATTTTTTAATATTATAAATATAATTAAATTTTAAGATTATGAAAATATTTCTTTCAACATTAATGGTCTTAGCATTCATAGGAGCAGTTTTTATGATGACGAGAGGAGAAAGTTCTGCCCCGGTAGCGGATGGAAATAATGTTTCTTTTGAGGGCGAAAAACAAATTGTGGACCTTACGGCTAGGGGAGGATATTCTCCAGAAAAAAGTATTGCCAAGGCAGGGATTCCAACAATTTTACGATTTACAACCAATGGGTTGTTTGACTGTTCTTCTTTTGTTCGGATTCCAGCAATGAGTGTAAGTAAAAGCCTAGTTTCATCGGGGACGACAGATATTGATTTGGGAATTCCGGAAGTGGGGATATTGCGAGGTAGTTGCGGAATGGGAATGTATCCATTTGAAATTAATTTTCAGAATTAAATTTTTGTGATATAATTTATCTTATGCAATTTATTACAATTTCAATGAAGGTAAAAACATTCTTTACAAAAAAGAAGATTATTTGGACGGTAGTTATTCTTTTTTTATTATTTTTGGGTTTTCTTATTTTTAATAAAAAAACCGATACTAGTGGCATCCAAACTGGAATAGTGGAACAGCAAGATATCCAAAAAACAGTTTTAGCTACCGGACAAGTTGTTAGTTCTACCGATTTGGATTTGAGTTTGCAATCAAGTGGTATTGTTAAAAAAGTTTTAGTTAAAGAAGGGGACGTAGTTTCTGCAGGTCAGATTTTAGTTGTTTTGGATCAGAGTATTGCTTTGGCTAATTTGGAGTCTGCTCAGGGTTCTTTTTCTCAAGCGCAAGCGAATTATAATAAGATTTCGGCAGCCGCGACAACACAAGATATTATGGTTAGCCAATCAGCTGTTGATGCCGCTTCCACTACTTTGCAAAATGCCAAACAAAATCTAGTGCGTGACCTTTCTATTTCTTATGGTAATGTGAATTCCTCTGTTCTTTCGAACACTAACAATTTATTTTTAAGTCCGCAATCAAGCAATCCACAATTTAATTTAACTGGTACTTTCCAAACTAATCCGCAACTTGTTTATGATGTAAATAGTGGGCGTGTTGGTGTAAATTCTGTTCTTGAAAAATGGCGGAAAGAAATTGAAGCTATGACCTTAGGGGAGATTGGTGTTGATCAAGTTGTCCTGAATTCATTGTCATACACTACAACTGTAAAAAATCATTTGTCTGAGTTATTAAATTTACTTACTTCCCATACTTTGTTATCTACTGCTAGCGCAACATCTTTAACCACTGCTCAAACATCAATTACTGCGACAAAAACTATTGTTGATTCTGCCTATACCATTATTACCAACGACAATCAAGCCGTTAAAAGCGCGGAATCTTCCTTAGATCAGGCTCAAGCATCTTTGATTTTAAAAAAAGCTCCAGCTCGTCCTGAAGATATAGATATTGCTAAAGCTCAAGTCTTGTCAGCCGAGGGGGCGTTGCATTCTGCGCAGGCAGCTCTAAACAATACAGTTTTACGAGCTCCGGCTAATGGAACAATTACTCAAATAGATACAAAGATTGGAGAATTGGTGCAGGCTACTAAAGAAGTAATAAAATTATTGAATGTCGGGGAATTGCATACTGAAGCTTTGGTTAGCGAAGCCGATATTGCTTCGGTATCTGTGGGTCAATTAATTGATAATACTTTTGATGCGCTTGGTCCAGATAAACATTTTACGACGGTAGTTCTTACGGTGAATCCCGCTTCTACTGTCATTTCTGGTGTAGTTAATTACAAAGTAACTGGTAGTTTGGAAAAAATTCCCGAAATTAAACCAGGAATGACTGCGAATATGACTATTAACGTTGCTGAGAAAAAGAATGTTCTGGTTATTCCATCAAGTGCCATCATAAACAGAAACGGTAGCCATTATGTAAGAGTAGTTAATAATCCAGAAGAGAAAACTTACAATGAAGTGGAAGTAGAAACAGGACTTTTGGCGGATGGTGGTTTGGTAGAAATCACCTCAGGACTAAGTGCGGGAGAGGAGATAGTGACTTTTCTAAAATAACTTATAAAATTAGTTGTATCTGTGCCAATAATAAAAATAGAAAATTTAAAAAAAGATTATGAGAACGAAGGGGTAATTACCAATGTTCTCCAAGGCGTGGATTTTAGCATGGAACCAGGTGAATTTGTGGCTATTATGGGGCCTTCTGGGTCTGGCAAATCAACCTTAATGCATATTTTAAGTTTTTTAGATAAACTGTCTTCTGGGCTATATGAATTTGAAGGGCAAGATACAAAAGATTTTGATAAAAATTATTTAGCGAAACTTAGGAACGAGCGTGTTGGTTTTGTTTTTCAATCATTTAATCTTTTGGCGCGTACCACTGTCCTAGATAATGTAAAATTGCCACTGATTTATAGTAATAAAAAAGATCATGACAGCTTGGCCAAAAAAGCTTTGGCTGACGTAGGTCTCTCTCATCGTCTTGATTTTTTTACCAATCAAATTTCTGGAGGGGAAAAACAACGTGTGGCTATAGCGAGGGCTTTAGTTTGCGATCCGGCCATAATTTTTGCCGATGAGCCGACCGGGAACTTGGATTCCAAATCTGGAAATGCCGTTTTGGAAATTTTACAAAAGTTGAATGACCGAGGGCATACTATTATTTTAGTAACCCACGAGATGGATACTGCTAATCATGCTAAAAGAATAATTTATATTAAAGATGGCATGATTGTTGGAGATGAAAAAGTTTCAAAACGGACTATGGCTAAGTCAGACGGAATATTAAAAAAGTAGAATGAATTTTTTTTCAACAGTAAAAATGACTATTCGTAGTTTGCTTTCTAGAAAAGGAAGATCTTTTCTTACTATGCTTGGAATTGTGATTGGGGTAGCGGGGGTAATAATAATAATATCTCTTGGTGCAGGAGCTCAATCTTTAGTTTTAGGTCAAGTCAATAAACTTGGTTCCAATCTTCTTTCTGTTCAGCCTGGTAAAAGTGACCCCCAGGGTCCACCGGCACAAGTTTATGGTGTTGTTGTTACTAGTTTGGTTGAATCTGATGCTGAAGCCTTACGTTCTTCATCTCAAGTTCCACATGCAATCGGGGTTAATGCTTTGGTTCGTGGAATTGGTACCGTGATTTGGCAAAATAAAAGTACAGATACAAATTTTATTGGTACGGATTTTGGGTATGCAAAGGTAGTTAACTTTACAATGAGTTCTGGGGAATTTATTAATGAGACAGCAAACAAGGGAGGAGCGAAGGTGGCTGTTTTGGGCTCTAAGGTTGCTGAAGCTTTATTTTCTGGAACTGGAGTGGATCCTATTGGACAAGTTATTAAGATTAGAAATAATACCCAAGGGGATGTAGGAGGAGTGCCTTTGCGTGTAGTAGGGGTTATAGAAAAAAGAGGTAGCGCTTTTTTTCAGGATCAAGATGATCAAATATTTATACCACTTTCCATTGCTCAAGGTCAGCTTTTAGGTGTTCATTATTTACAAATGATAAGTATAAAAGTAGATGCATCTGAAAATGTAAAGCAAACTATTAATAATATAACCACTGTCTTAAAACAAAAGCACCACATACTAACAGATGATGATATTGATTTTACCATTAGAGATGTAGCTGCGGCTGCGGATATTTTAAAAACTATTACTGGCGCGCTTAGTTTATTTTTGACTTCTATGGCAGCTATAGCATTAGTGGTTGGTGGTGTTGGTATTTTAAATATTATGTTAGCCACCGTAGCGGAGAGAACTCGGGAAATTGGATTACGTAAAGCTGTTGGCGCGACTAATGGTATGATTATGAGACAATTTTTATTAGAGGCTGGGACTTTGACATTTATTGGAGGCGCATTAGGAATTATTGTTGGTATTATCCTATCATATTTAATGGCGATTTTGATGAATTATTTAGATTTTGATTGGGATTTTGTTATTTCACCTGCCTCTATACTTGTGGCTGTTGGAGTATCAATATTGACCGGAGTAATTTTTGGACTTTATCCATCATTTAAAGCTTCCAGATTGAATCCGATTGATGCTTTAAGATATGAATAGTATATGATAAAAGCATTTAAACAATCTATTAAAGCTTTAAGGGCCAATAAAGGGAGGACTATTTTAACGATGCTTGGTATTATCATTGGTATTGGTACGGTTATTTTAGTTCTTTCCGCTGGAGCTGGTTTTCGTTCTCTCATTGACGCTGAGGTTGCTAATCTTGGAAGTAATACTTTATTTGTGCAAACACATGTTCCTTCCGCTACAAAGAATCGAGGGGCTATGTCAGATGGTCCTGGGGGAGCTCTGGTGGGAGTTATTATTAGTAGTTTTAAACAACGAGATTTAAATGATATAAATAAATTACAAAATGTTGCCGGAAGTTATGGCATTATCACTGGTCAAGCGGTGGCAGTTTATCGGAATAGTAAAAAAAGTGCGATTTATTATGGATCTGGAGCTGAAAGATTTGATATTGATAAAACTACTTTGTCTTCTGGTAGGTTTTTTACCAAAGCTGAGGATAGTAGCGGAGCACAAGTAGCTATTTTAGGTGCCACCATTGCCAAGGATCTTTTTGGTCAAGATGATCCAATTGGAAAATTATTTAGGCTTGGTACTTTGAATTTCCAAGTGATTGGTGTTTACACTCCGCAGGGTGCACTTTCTGATAGTGATGGGATTGTTTTTATACCCCTTAATACTGCTCAAAAGAAAATGCTCGGTATAGATTATATTACGATTGGTATCGTGGCCTTAAATGATATAAATGAGGCAGATGCTACTGCTGAACAAATAAAAATTATTATGCGAAATAACCACCATATAACTGATTCAAATAAAGAAGATTTTATTGTTCAAACGCAGGCAGAGGCACTGGATATTTTCAATACTATTTTTAGTGGTATCACTTATTTACTTATTGCTATTGCTGCTATTTCACTTTTAGTAGGAGGGGTGGGAATTATGAATATTATGTATGTTGTGGTAACAGAACGAACAGCTGAAATTGGATTGAAGAAAGCTCTGGGGGCAAAGGAGTCGGACATCTTAAATGAATTCCTTATTGAGGCTATTCTTGTTACCCTTTTTGGAGGAATTCTTGGAATAGGTCTCGGAGCGTTTTTAGGCTTTGTTGTTTCACTTATTGCAGAAAGTGCGAATATGGCGTGGACTTTTTCTGTACCAATATATGCGATTGTTCTTGGATTTGGTGTTTCCGCAATCATTGGAATATTTTTCGGAGTTTTCCCAGCTCAATCAGCCGCTAAAATGGATCCGATTGAAGCTTTGAGATATGAGTAAAAAGTTCAAAAAATAACAGTTGTTTTAATAAATGGAAAAAACTGTTAAAATAATTAAGTATGAATAAAATATTACTGGAAGTTAAAAATTTAAATGTTGTTTTAGATAATGAAAGAATTATAGAAAATTTATCTTTTCAAGCGGTAGAAGGAGAAATTTTGACTATCTTAGGCCCTAATGGAGCAGGGAAAAGTGTACTATTAAGGACACTTTTGGGATTTTTACCATATGAAGGAAGTATTGTTTGGAATCAGAAATTGAAAGTTGGTTATTTGCCACAAGGACTCAATCAACTGAAAGTGAAGGATTTGCCACTGACGGTTTGGGATTTTTTTGTTTTAAAAAATCCAATACCTAAAAAAGATGAAATAATTCAATTTTTAAATTTAGTTGGATTGGAAAAAGAGATTTTGTATAAAGTAGCAGGGCATTTATCGGGTGGACAATTTCAAAGAATGTTGGTCGCCTGGGTGTTAATTTCTCACCCCCATATTTTATTTTTTGATGAACCGACAACCGGGATAGATATTGGGGGAGGAGAAACTATTTATTCTCTTTTACACACAATTTCTAAAAAAGAAAATCTGACATTATTTTTAGTAACCCATGATTTAAATATTGTCTATAAATACTCGAACAATGTTTTGTGTCTGAACCGTAAAGGACACAGTTGTTTAGGGTCACCAAAAGAAATTCTAAGTCCTGAAAATTTAGAACAACTTTTTGGTACTGAAATTAAATTTTATGAGCATCATTAAGATATAATTTATGTCACAACAACTTATAATTACTTTAATTAGTGGAATTTTTATTAGCGGGGTGGCTGGATATTTAGGTACCTTAATGCTTTCTAAAAAAATGTCTGTGGTGGCTGGGCCATTAGCACATTTGGCTTTTCCTGGGGCAGCGCTCGCTTTAGTTTTTGGATTTAATATATTCTTAGGGGTTTTTCCTTTTGTAATTATCGGAGCAATTATTATTTGGATTTTAGAAAAGAAAACCAAATTACCTCTTGAGAATTTAGCAGCTATTATTTTTGCTGGGGGAGTAGGGTCAGCCTTGCTTTTCCTTCCAATTGAAAAAGCAGAAGAGGCTTTAGTCGGTAATATTATGAATATAACATTAGTTGAGGCATTGGTCGTAATAATTTTAAGTATTATTGTTTTTTATGTAATAAATAAACTTTATCAGAAAATGATATTAATGAATATAAATGAGGATTTAGCAATAATCGAGGGAACAAATGTTAGTTTATATAATTTACTTTATCTTTTGAGTATTGCTGTGGTAGTAGCTCTGGGTGTTTATTTGGTGGGAGGATTAATAACCGCGGCTCTTATTGCTGTTCCTGCCGCTTCAGCTAAAAATATTAGCAGAGGTTTATTTTTTTATAAAATTTCGGCAATTATTTTTGGGATTGTTTCCACCATTGCCGGAATTTTTGTTTCTCTCTTTTTCAATCTTTCAGCTGGTCCGATGATTATTGTTTGTGGAGTTATGTTGTTTTTATTTTCAATTGTTTTTCGTCGACAAGTGATTTAATCTAAATGACTTTTTCTCTTTATTTTGCTATATTTTTCTTATGTCTTTGAGTATTGGTATTGTCGGTCTGCCAAATGTGGGGAAATCCACGCTTTTTAATGCGTTGACTAAGAAAAGCGTACCGGCGGAAAATTATCCTTTTTGTACGATTGATCCGTCGGTTGGAATTGTTCCCGTGCCTGACGAAAGACTTGAA
>JAHIVA010000096.1 GCA_018816985.1 Patescibacteria group bacterium
AATTGAAAAGCTAAAAGAAAAAAAACCAGGAATTGAAAAACTTTTACCAGAATTAGAAAAATCAATGCCAGCATTATTATTTACAAAAGAAGATCCTTTCAAATTATGTAAATTATTAGACAAAAATAAATCTGCAGCACCTGCAAAACCAGGACAAATTGCTCCAAAAGATATTACAATTCCAGCAGGACCAACAAGTTTCCCACCTGGACCGATTATAGGAGAACTTGGACAAGCAGGAATTAAAGCTTCTTTAGTAGATGGAAAAGTCACAATCAAAGAAGATGCAGTAATAATTAAAAAAGGCGAAGAATTCAGTCAAAAACAAGCAGATTTAGCAGCAAGATTTGGTATAGAACCAATGGAAATTGGTCTTAATTTAACTGTTTTATACGATAATGGTCAGATATTTACAAGAGAAGTCTTAACAATTGATGAATTTGTTTACATGAACAACATAAAAACAGCCTTCCAAGAGGCATTTAATTTATCAGTATTTGCAATAATACCAACTAAAGATAACATTAAACTATTAATACAAAAAGCAAATAGTGCGGCAACAGCATTAGCAGATTCACAAGATATAATCACTTCTGACAACGTTAAGAAAATAGTAAGTAAAGCAAATGCTCAAGGTTTAGCATTAAAAAATAAGCTAAACTTACCAGAACAGGAGGAAAAAAAAGTAGAAGAACCAAAAGTAGAAGAAAAACCTACTGAAACACTTATAGAAGAAAAACCTGTTGAAGCTCCAGAAGAGCCAGAAGCAGAAACTCCTGTCGAAAAAGACACCCAGGAATCACCTTCAGAGGAAAAATCCAAAGAAGTGAAATCAAAAAATCCTGCAGACTACAACGAGGAAGACGCCAAAGTAGCAGAAGGAGTCCTCGATAAATTAAGAGAAGATAAGATCAAAGCAAAACAATCATAGGGGAGGCAAAAAATGGAATATATATACGCAGCATTATTACTTCACAAAGCTGGCAAGCCTGTTGAAGAAGCTTCAGTTAAAAAAGTCTTAGAAGCGGCTAGCATCGCAGTAGATGATGGAAGAGTTAAAGCTCTTGTAGCAGCATTACAAGATGTTAATATTGAAGAAGCTATCAAAGAGGCAGCAGTAGCTCCAGTTGCAGCAGCACCTGTAGCAGCACCAGCTGAAGAGAAGAAAGAAGAAAAAAAGGAAGAAAAGAAAGATGATGGAGCAGCAGCAGCTGGTCTAGGAGCCCTTTTCGGCTAAATCCTTTTCCTTTTTTTATTTTAAAACAACTAGTAAAAGTGATCGTGACATGACAAAAAGAGAACTATTATCAAAGTTCAACAACCTTAGAAGGGAAATCTTTGACTTAAAAAAGAACCTTAATAGGATTAACGAACAAAAAGAATTTTGGTTTTCCAAAAAAGAAAGCCTAAAGAAAGAGATTTCTAATTTAATTAAAAGTTTAAAGGGACTTAAAGGTACTAAGGATAAATCAAATCAAGATGTACAAGAACTAAAAAAAGAAAGGGACAGATATAATAAACAAGTTCAAATTCTAATAAGACAAATAAGAACTTTAAACAAAGAGAAACAAGCAGTTGTCAAAAAATATAATATTAAAGAAGATCCATCCAAAATTCAAGAAAGAATAGAACAAATAGAAAAACAAATAGAAACAGAAGCACCTTCTTTTGAAAAAGAAAAGAAATTAATGAAAGAAATAAATCAATTGAAAAAAGCATACGGGGATACGAAAGAAGTAAAAAAATTATTTGACAATTCTACAAAACTTTCAAAAGAAATAGATATAGCTAAGAAAAAAGCAGAAGAGTACCATCAAAAATTGCAAAAAGAAATCAAAGGTTCTAAAAATGGATATAATGAATTTATAGAGTTCTCAAAACAAATCACAATCATGAAAAAGACCCAAGAAGACGCTTTTGAAGAATTTATTAACTTCAAAAAGAAATTTGCAAACATAAATAATCAATTAAAAGATAAATTAGTAGAGGCAGGAAGAATAAAAGAAGAATTAAAGAAAAAAGAAAAAAATGAAGAAAAGAATAAAGAAAGTAATAAAGATAGAGAATTAGAAAAAGA
>JAHIVA010000115.1 GCA_018816985.1 Patescibacteria group bacterium
TCGCGGTGTGTTGTTAAGTTATTTATTAAAATTAATTTACCAGCTTTATTTAATGAATTGTCAATTAATTCGTAATTCGTAATTGATAATTTTTAATTGAATAAGGGCTGTTTAGAATAGAGAGAAAAATTTTTGGAGGTGTAAGGAAATGAGAGTTGAAGTGGTAGCAAGAAATTATACTGTTCCATCTGGTGGGACAGTAATGATTCAAGCGGACGCGGTGGATTGCGGACCTAATGATAATAGGTGGTTGCAATTTGCCGCCAATCATGGAAGCATTGACAAACAAGGAGTTTTTAAAGCCCCTGTTGTCAAAGTGGACACTGACGTGACGGTGACAATTAAGTCTGTACATCGTGGTGTCGGTGGCGCCAATCTTCTTGAGACAGTGATTGTTACTGTTAAAAAGGAAGAGGTAAAAAAGGCAGTAAGAAGAGCAGAGAGGCTTGAGCCTCGCGCTCATGGTAAGGATGGACAGTATTCCATCTCCGTTCAAGTAACTGACAAAAAGGACGGAGGAGCTGGCTATAAGTGCGACATCGAAATGTTTGACAACGGCTTAAAATTTGATGAGCATGGACAACCTGTGAATGGGATTTTACCCAGCGGAAACCGTGAGTATAAAAAAGTTACCAATACTAAAGGTTTCCTTTTTGTGGATTTGAAAAAATTCACAGAAAAAACAAGAGCAATTCATATTCGGGTTGCTGGATCAGAATTGGACCGAGAGTTAACGTTAGAAGGTCCGAAACTGCCTAAAATTAAACCAACAACTGGAAGTTGGATGAATCACTATCGGCATGTCAAAGCCGAATTACAGAAAAGGGGGAAATTATGAGTACAATGATAATGATAATGGCAGGACTAGGGTTTGCCGGACTGGTCGCATTAGTGTGGTTTGGCCGCAACGCAGTTATGAACAGTCTGCGTCCGGTCATAACTGCTATTCGGGCAACCATTTCTCGCAACAAAAAATTGTCGGCTGTCATAGTAGTTCTGTTGATCATGGCTATAATTTTGATCATCAGAAGAGAGGACGCGGGATTTTGGCTGTATTGGTTATTCACGGCTGTTATAATTGTCGGAATAATTATTGCGGCAATAAAAATTTTTGTAGTCGGCGATTATTGCAAACATGTCATCATGCAGCTTCGGCTGAACAATAATTGGCGGCTTGTTGCTTTGCTGGTTTTGGCGATTCACTTTTCCATTTCAGCTTTCTTAGCTGGATTTGGAGCGCCAATTTTGACCACAGAGGGAAAAAAAGCAACAGCTCCAGTTAGGGCTTATCTTGAAGAAGATAATTTAGTATCTACAAATTTGAATTATTTTCTTTTTGGAGAAAAAAAGCCACTACTGGACAAAAAAGTTGTGGAAGAGAAAAAACATTATCCAAGTTGGATGCATATCAAATTTGCTATATTACTTTGGATTTTGTTTTGGATCTATTTTCCAATAGCGCTTAGAGAAGAAGTGGTTGAAGCTATTAATTCTGCTATTGAAAAAGTAGAAAAAAAGATAGCATGGAGAAAGGGTGGAGATGTAACAACAAAAGCAACACCTGCGACTTCTGCTACTGCCACGACTACCGTGGCAAGCACTGCTGGTGGGAAAGCTTCTGATAGTTTTTCTACTCAATTAGGCATTGAAATTATTGTTGAGTCACTTATGGAGCTCGGTAAAGTTTTAATAAGGAGGGCCAAAAGATGAAAGAAGGGATTAAAAACGCCGTTGAAAAATACGGCAAAATACTGTTCCTTGCAATTTTAGGAGCAGTGATCGTAAATATATTGCTTCCAATACATTGGCGTTTTGTTATTGCCATTGTTGTATTCTTAGTTGTACTGAATATAATATTGGAAGTTTTCGAGCAGGACAGCGCCACAAAACGATTGGGCCGAAAATTATTATTATTCGGCATAGGGTTAGTCGCGTTTGTGGGATTGCGCATTGCCGCTGGCTACTTATTTAACATGCCAGTCATTGATTCCTTTAATGATTTGGAAAAAGTTAAAGGGATTACTGGCATGGCCTATCAGGGAGCAACGCAGGCATTAATTTTAGAATTAATGTTTTTGTTGCCAGGAATAGGGATTGCCTACGGACTTGTCAAGGGCGGTTCAAAAACAAAAGGCATGATTTATATAATGTCA
>JAHIVA010000019.1 GCA_018816985.1 Patescibacteria group bacterium
AATAAAATTTTTGGAAAAATTTCCCGAGGTAAGAAAATAGGAAAATTAAAAGTAAAAGAAATTCAAAATCATCCGGAAGTTTTGGTAAATTTTAAAAAAACAGACCAGACACATTTTGTTTTAGGTGTGCGTAGTTATGGCTTATTTAGCAAAAGAAGTGCCGAGCTTTTAGTGCTTGGAGGGATTCTGGGAGGAGGAATGAGTTCTCGACTTTTTCAAAAACTTCGGGAAGAAATGGGCGTTGGCTATTATGTTCGTGTTTTAAATGATGATTATACTGACCATGGATTTTTTCAAGTTTCGGCTGGGGTGGATAATAAAAGAATTGATGAAGTAATTAAAGCCGTTTTGGCTGAATGTAATAAGTTGAAAAAAGAAAAAATTGATGCAGAAGAATTAAAAAAAGTGAAAGAATATTTAATTGGTAATATGAAACTTTCCCTGGAATCAAGCGATGATATTGCCAATTTCTATGGCGGACAGGAGCTTTTAAAACGTGAGCTCAAGAGTGTAGAAGAAAAAGCAGAAGAAATTCGCAAAGTGACGGTAAACAAAATACAAAGTTTGGCTAAAGATATTTTTAAAAATAATAAGTTAAATTTAGCGCTGATTGGGCCTTTTAAAGAAAAAACTAAATTTTTGAAAATATTAAAATTTTAACTTTTTAGTTTAGTATTTTTTATGGTATTATATCCCTATGGCTGAAAAAAGTGACTTGACTAATATTTCCATATCTTCTAGCACAATCGTGAAATTTTTTCTGATACCCCTTTTTTTGTTTTTATTGTACTTCTTGAGAGAGTTGGTTTTGGTGGTTTTAACGGCTATTGTCATCGCTTCTTTTATTGATTCAGCTGTTCCACATTTTAAAAAAATGGGAATTGAAAACAGGGTTTTTGGGATTGTTATTTTTTATGCCATCTCCTTACTTATCTTAAGTAGTATGTTTTATCTTTTTGCCCCACTTTTAATTACAGAAATTTATAATTTTTCCAATTTTCTTTCGGTTTATATTCCAAATGTTTCTTTTTTTAATTTTTTTCAAAATGAGGCATTTTCCGGAGCTAAGGATATTGTTGGTGCTCTTTCGGGAAATTTTTCACTCACGACGTTGCTTTCTGTGTCAAAAGCCTTCGTGTTGAATCTCTCTGGGGGATTGGTACAAATTCTTTCCGTGGCTTTTGGTAGTATATTCAACTTTGTGCTGATTATTCTTTTGTCTTTTTATCTTTCAGCCCAAGAAAAAGGGATAGAGAATTTTCTTCATATTATTGTTCCTGTCCAATATGACGATTATATTGTAGATCTATGGACACGTTCCAGTCGTAAAATAGGTCTTTGGGTTAGGGGGCAGATGCTTCTCGGTTTTGTGGTAGGTGTCCTTATTTATTTGATACTTTCTCTTTTGGGTATAGAATATGCTCTTCTGCTTGCGATTATTACAGGTATAATGGAGATGGTTCCCTATGGTATTTTAGTTGCGATGATTCCGGTTTTTGCTTTTTCCTATATTTCTAATGGTTTTGGCAGCGCTGCCATGGTAATCGGAGCTTATATTATCGTTCATGAATTTGATGTATTTCTTTTTACCCCACTCTTAATAAAAAAGATAGTTGGTCTTTCTCCTATTGTTATTATTCTGTCGGTAATAGTTGGTTTTGAGTTAGGCAGTTTTTGGGGAGCAATTATCTCTATTCCACTGGCTGTTATTTTAATGGAATTTTTAAGCGATATTGAGAAAAATAAAACTTTAGCCAAGATAGGCGATGAAAAAAAATAATTTCTACATTACAACGACATTGCCCTATGTGAATGCACCTCTACATATGGGGCATGCGCTTGAATTTGTACGCGCGGACACTATTGCCAGATATAAAAAACTTAATGATTTTGACGTGTATTTTAATACAGGTACCGATGAACACGGAAAGAAAAATTATGAAAAAGCCCTTTTCGATAATTTAAGTCCTCAAGAGTTTGTTGATCGAGGATTTGAAATATTTAAGGAGCAATTAAAAATGTTTGGAATTAGCGAGGATGTTCATTTTGTCCGTACTACAGACAAGCATCACGAAATGGCCGCGCAAGAATTTTGGAAACGAGTAAGAGACAATGGATATATTTATAAAAAAAGTTATCAGGCAAAATATTGCGTCGGTTGCGAAAGTGAAAAAACCGATTCCGAGTTGGATGAAAAATATGAATGCCCTTTGCATCCTGGCAAAATACTTGAATTAATTAACGAAGAAAATTATTTTTTCAAATTCTCTTTATTTGGGGATAAGCTTTTAAAATTTTATGAAAAAAATCAAAATTTTGTAATTCCAGATTTTCGCTTGAATGAAATGAAAAATTTTATAAAAAACGGCTTACAGGATTTTTCAATTTCAAGGATTAAGACAAAAATGCCCTGGGGGATAGAGGTACCGGATGATAAAGACCAAGTAATGTATGTTTGGTTTGACGCCCTAACAAATTATATTTCTACCTTGGGATGGCCTTTAGACCCTGCTCAGGACCTTAGGCCCGAAGATAATTTATTTGAAAAATACTGGGTCAATGGGAATCCCACTCAATACTGCGGGAAAGATAATACTCGTTTTCAGGCAGTTATGTGGCAGGCGATGTTGATGGCGGCTAGTCTACCAAATTCTAATCAGATAGTGGTCAATGGTTTTATCACTGGTGAAGGAGGAGGGAGAATGTCTAAAACCACCGGAAATGTTGTGGACCCCAGAGATGTAGTGAGAGAGTATAGCACTGATGCATTACGCTATTTTCTTTTGCGGGAAATTTCTTCTTTTGAAGACAGTCCGTTTACCATAGAAAGATTCAAAGAGGCTTATAATGCGGGACTAGCCAATGGTTTAGGAAACTTAGCTAGTCGCATTTTAACTTTAGCAGAAAAATATTTAGATAAATGTCCAGAAATTCCAAAAAAGCATGATTTTACAGAATATTTTAGTTTTTTTGAAAAGTTTGATATCAAACAAGCAATGGATTATGTTTGGAATAAAATAGGGGAGTTAGATAAATTTATTCAGGAAACTGAACCATTTAAGGTGGTAAAAATAGACGAAAAAAAAGGGAAAGAATTGATTTCTGACTCAGTTATTCGTTTATACGAAATAGCCCGAATGTTAAATCCAGTAATGTCAGAGACAAGTATTGTTTTAAAAAAATTAATAAAAGAAAATAAAAAACCAGAGAAGCCGTTGTTTTTAAGAAAAGATTAAAAATTAAAGAAAATTATGCCTAAATACATCGACATCCATAGTCATGTGAATTTTAAGACTTTTAAAGAAGACGGAGATATCGTTTTAAAACGTGCCCTTCAAAATGATACTTGGGTTATAAACGTAGGAAGCCAGTTTAGCACTTCGAAAAGAGCGGTGGAGATTGCCAATAAATACCAAGAAGGAATTTTCGCTATTGTTGGCTTGCACCCTATTCATCTTGAGGAATCTTTTCATGACGAAGAAGAAACTGGAGGTGAGGGCTTTAAGACAAGAGCTGAAGAATTTAATAAAGATGCTTATAGGGAACTTTTGAAAAATTCAAAAGTGGTAGCGATAGGGGAATGTGGTTTGGATTATTTTCACTGTAGTTCGGAGATGGCAGAAAAACAGAAAGAGGTTTTTATAGAGCAAATAAAGCTTGCGAATGAAGTAAAAAAGCCATTGATGGTTCATGTTAGAAATAATTATGAAGATAAGAGCAGGAATGCATATATTGATATATTAGAAATTTTAAAAAAATATGCAAAAGTAAAAGGTGTTATTCATTTTTTTGAAGGCAGTTTAGAAAATGCAAAAGATTTTATTTCTTTTGGTTTTATGATTTCTTTTTCTGGCGCTATTACTTATCCTGCTAGAAAAAAAGGGAGAAACTGTGATTACGAAGAAATAATAAAAAATATTTCTCTTAATATGATCTTGGCTGACACCGATTCGCCTTATATGGCTCCAGTACCGTATCGAGGTAAGCGTAATGAACCCGTTTATGTAAAAGAAATTGTCAGAAAAATTGCGGAAATAAAAAATTTACCTGAAACAGAAGTTAGGGAAGCTATCGTCGTAAATGCCAAGCGAATATTTGGAATTTAAATATAGCGGGGTTGTGTTTTTAAGTTCTTTTTGTTAGTATGGAATTCATGCAAGAAAAAGAAATTAAAGATGAAAATGAAATATCTGAAGATACAAATGTCAGAGTATATGAACTCGGCTATCTTTTAGTACCTTCTCTTTCCGAAGAAGACACTCCAGTTACTTTTGGTAATTTAAAAGAGCTTATCTCTTCGCTGGGTGGGATGGTTATTTCTGATGAAATACCGAAAATGCTAAATCTTGCTTATCCTATGGTTAAAGTTATAGACAACTTGCGTAATAAGTTTAAAACAGCTTATTTTGGTTGGATTAAATTTACTATGGATTCAGAAAAAATTCTGGAATTAAAAAAACGTCTAGATCTTGATTCTAATTTTCTTCGATTTTTAATTTTAAAAACTGTCAAAGAAAATACTATTAATGCAAAAAGATTTGTTCGTGGAGATATGACATACAGAAAAATAAGAACAGAAAAGACTAAGAATAATAATGAAATAGTTGTCCCTATAAATAAAGAAGAAATTGATAAAGAAATAGAAGCTATGATAGCAGTATAATTATTAGTTAACTAGATGTTAATATGTATTTAAACAAAGCAATATTAATAGGAAATCTGACTCGAGACCCAGAACTTCGTTCACTTCCTTCTGGAATAAAAGTTTGTACGTTTTCTCTGGCCACTAACCGTGTTTGGAAAGATAAAAATGGTGTGCGTCAGGAATCAGCTGATTATCATAATGTTGTGGTTTTTGGACGTCAGGCGGAAACAGTGGCACAGTATATGAAAAAGGGAAGCTCAATTTTAGTTGAAGGTAGAATGCAAACCAGAAGTTGGGATGACAAAACAAGCGGGGAGAAAAAATACCGTACAGAGATAGTTGCTGATCGTACGCAGTTTGGTCCCAAGGGGGGAAATACAGGCGGGGGGGCAAGTACAACCAGTGCCGGCTCCAAGGCCCCAGCTGGGCAGAGTAATGGAGAGGTTGATACGATAGAATATCCAGAAGAAGATATTAATCCAGAAGATATACCATTTTAATTAAAAAATTATGAAACAAGATTATTTTTCAGCCAATAATATAAAATACATAGATTACAAGGATGTTGAAATTTTAAAGAAATTTTTAAATCCAAACGGTAAAATAGTGAGTCACAAGCGCACTGGAGTAACTTCCAAAAATCAACGTGCCTTGGCTAATGCTATTAAACATGCCAGATTTTTAGGGTTGCTTCCTTTTGTAGTTAAGTAAGTAATATTTCCCCCACATAGAACATAGGGGAATTCCCCTATGTTCTATGTGGGGGAGTTAAATTTTATGTCACAACTTCAGTACAGCGAAATTCGTGAGAAGAAAATAATAATATATAACAATGAACCGTGTGAAGTGATAGAAAGTCACGTTGCTCGTACTCAGCAAAGAAAACCACAAAATCAAGTAAAATTACGAAGCCTAATTTCAGGTAAAGTTTTTCCGGCTACTTTTCATGTGGCTGATTCGGCAAACGAGGCAGATATTATAAAACGTGATGTTACTTTTCTTTATACCAACAGAGGCGAATATTGGTTCTGTGATCCAGTTGACAAAAGTAAAAGATTTAAACTGGATACTGCTCTTATTGGCGATGCCAGTAAATTTTTAAATCCAAATGGAAATGTTACTGCTTTAGTTTGGGATAACGACGAAGAAGAAAAAGTTATAAAACTTTCTTTACCGATTAAAATAAATTTTAAAGTAAGGGAAGCTCCGCCAGCTGTTCGTGGAGATACTTCTAAGGCAGGGAATAAAATTATAACTTTAGAAAATGGTACTACCCTAAATGCTCCTATGTTCATAAAAGAAGGGGATACTGTTAGTGTCAATACCGAAACTGGTGACTACGTAGAAAGAGTTTAGACTTCTTCCTTAAATTTCTTTTTAATTTCCCTTAAGATTTGATCAGAGATTTTCTTCTCTTCTTTCAAGAATTTGCGAGTTGAATCATAGCCGACGCCGAGTTTTACCTTTTCCGCTTTTTCGCCCTCTGGGGTGAAGAAATATGAATTCCCACTTTTTTCTATAATTTTGAATTTTTCTCCGAGTGCCATAATTTCGCCTTCTTTGGAAATGCCCTCATTGTAAATAATATCAAATTCGGTTTGTTTAAAAGGGGCGGCAACTTTATTTTTGACTATTTTAACACGGGTGCGTGAACCTACGACTTCCTCTCCCTTTTTTATTTGCGCAATTTTACGGATATCCAGTCGGACCGAAGTGTAAAACTTCAAGGCTTTTCCTCCTGGGGTAGTTTCTGGATTGCCGAACATTACTCCGATTTGCATTCTTATTTGATTTATAAAAATAACTACGGTCTTGGATCTAGCGACGATGGCGGTGAGCTTACGGAGAGCTTGTGACATCAGTCTGGCCTGTTTACCGACGTGGTAGGCTCCCATATCGCCTTCAATTTCATCTTTGGGAGTCAAAGCAGCAACGGAATCTACAACAATGACATCAATTTTACCCGTTCGTACTAGGCTCTCTACTATTTCCAGCGCCTGCTCGCCATTATCTGGCTGAGAAATAAGCAAATCATTTATATTTACCCCAAGCTTTTTTGTATACTCTGGATCCATAGCATGTTCAGCGTCTATATAAGCGCAAACTCCACCAAGCTTTTGCGCTTCAGCTACAATATGTAGAGATAAAGTTGTTTTACCAGAAGATTCAGGGCCGAATATCTCAATAATCCTGCCTCGCGGTATCCCCCCCACTCCGAGTGCCATATCTAATCCGATAGAGCCAGTGGGTATGACATTTATGTCTACTTTCGGTGAATCCCCAAATTTCATAATTGACCCTTCACCGAATTTTGTTTGAATTGCTTTTAAAGTATCATTTAAGACAGAAGCATCTCCTCCTATAGTTTTATCTTCTTTTTTTTCTTTTTTCTTTTGCATACAAAATTTTTATTTTACATACATTATCTTATAATTTTTTTCATCAACATACCCAAACTTATCTTTTGCTTTGATGTTAATTACATTATACCCTGAAAACAGAGCTACTGTCTCGTTGAAATTACCATCTTGGTCTACAGAAATTTCCCGGCCGTTTAAAGTTAGATTTATTGCATTTTTTGCATTGCCGGTTAATTTTATAATGTTATCGATAACCGTAATTCCATCTGTTAGATTTACATTTTTAATTTTTACACCGAAGATTAAATCTTTAGACCCCAGGATTGCATAAAGAATAATTAAAATAAAAAAAATGGTAAATCCTCCTATTTTAATTATTCTTTTAGATAATATTTTCTCCATTTTCATCATGGGTAATTTTTTCTAAGACTTCTCTTGGTTTGGCGCCGTCTCCGGGGCCGATAACTCCGCGTTCTTCCAGTTTGTCCATCAGCCGTGCCGCCCGTGCATAGCCTAATTTTAATTTTCTTTGGAGATAAGAAGTTGAAGCTTTACCAGCCTCTATCACACAGATACGAGCTTCTTCATACATTTCATCATCGTCATCTGTGTCTTCGTCTTCTAGGGAACTTTCGAAGATACTCTTGTCGGTCGAGATGGAACCTGCTGTTAAGATGATTTCTTCCGATAATTCGTCTTGATATGAATCAGCCAGATATTTTACCACTTTCTTGACTTCTGATTCGGAAATGAAGGCGCTTTGGAGTCTTTCAGGTTGAGCTTCACCTGAGGAATAGAGCATATCACCGGCTCCTAGAAGTTTTTCTGCTCCGCCAGCGTCTAAAATTGTGCGTGAATCTATTTGGGAAGAAACCTTGAGGGCTACACGGGCGGGGATATTGGCTTTAATTAAGCCGGTAATGACATTTACCTCCGGACGTTGAGTAGAAAGAATTAAATGGATGCCTACAGCTCTGGACATTTGTGCTAGACGTACAATGGCGGATTCTAATTCTCTAGGATAGGTGCTCATAATATCCGCTAGTTCATCAATAATAATAATGATATAAGGCAAACGGTCCAGACCCTTTCCACCATTCTTGTTTTCATTTTCTTGCCCCGTACCGAGCTTGCTCTGGTTCGGGGTTTTTGGATTTTTATTGAAAACATTACTGTGATAAGACTCTATATCCCGTACAGATTCTGCTTCCAAGATATCATAGCGGCGATCCATTTCTTTGGCCGCCCATTTCAGAGCAAGAATTGTTTTCTTTGCTTCGGTGATGACTGGGGTGAGTAAATGCGGAATATTATTATAAAGAGTAAGTTCTACGCGTTTCGGGTCTATTAAAATAAGCTTCAAGTCGTCTGGTCCGTTTCTATATAAAAGGGAAGTAATCATGGAATGAATAGTGACCGACTTACCGGAACCAGTAGTTCCAGCTACAAGTAAATGTGGCATTTTAGCTAAATTACCAAAAACCGCCCTACCAGCAATAGATCTTCCAAGGGCAGTAGTTAATGGTTTCGGAGAATTTTGGAATTTTTCATCCGAAAGAAGAGTGGCTAGACCAACGATTGATTTTGATTTATTTGGAATTTCAATACCTACTAAAGATTTACCCGGAATTGGAGCTTCAATACGAATTGGGTGGGCGGCGAGTGAGAGGGCAAGATCGTTTTGGAGACCGACAATGCGAGAGAGTTTTACTCCTTCGGCTGGTTTGAGGGCATAACGTGTTACGGTCGGTCCGATAGTTATTTCATCCATTTCCACCTCAATGCCAAAGTTGGCCAAAGTGCGTTTTATAATATTGGCATTCGCTTTAATATCACCGGTATTTGGTTTACCTTTATCTTCCTCCAAGAGAGAAAGTGGGGGGGGGACATAAGAGCCAAATCCAATTTTTCTTTTTCTAATTGGCATTTCTTCTTCCTCTTCTTCTTTTGTTTTATTTAAGCCAAGAGCTTTTTTCACTTTTTCTCCAGCAGTTTCTTCCTCCTCCTCTGGTATGGATTTATTTACTTCTTTTATTTCATTTTCATTTAAAGAATTAGGGGCTTCTTTTTTCCTAAAAAAAATAGACCAAATTTTTGCAAACAATGGCGTCAGATTGGGTCTTATGTCTAGCATTACTAAGATTGAAATTATTAAAATTGCCCCAAGTAGCACCAAACTAGCATATACATCAAAAAGGGAGACAAAGGGTGTTGATAAAATTTTTCCAAATAATCCTCCAGCACTGTTGTTTACTCCTCCCGCTATGTTTATTATTCCGAGACTAGAAAGCAGAAACATTATTCCACTTGTCGTGCGTGTCCATCCAATGTTTGGTACCTCTGATTTAATAAAAGAATATCCGAGTAAGATAAACAATGTTGGCAAAATAAAATAACCAATAGTGCCGAGAAGCATTTTAGAAATATCATAAATAAAAACTCCGGCTCTCCCAGCAACATTTGCATAAGACATTAAAAAAAATAATGCTAAGACAAAAAAAATAACCGCGATGACTCCGTGTTTAGTTTGAGTTTTTAATCCAGTTGAAACTTTTTTATTATTTTTTCCATTTCTTTTACCATTTTCATTTTTCGCCATTAATACATTCTAACAGAAAGTAGAGTTGTTGTTAAATGCAGACTTGTGAGCGTGACGGCGCGAACACGAAGAATTTTTTAGTAAAAAAATATCCGTGCTGTATTTAATAATAACTCCAATTTCTGACGTGAAAAGTTGTACATTAACGAGTTTTTTATACTTGCTTTTTTACTTGTCTGATATATCCCCACACCTATTATCTAAAGGACTTGCGAAATAGGTGTGGGGGTATATAATGGACAAATGTTTAAGGGAGAGAAAAACATTAAAGACACCCAGTCAGAAGCAGTGTCCAACCTTGGGGTGACCCTAAAGGACAACTCTCTACTTATTTCCTATACAAAGATAAATAAACTTATTACCGCGCTTTATATGGTCACGGACATTATAGATAAAGATGAACCACTTAGAAATAAATTAAGGACATTTGGAGTAGAAATTCTATCAGACATATCTATGTCAAAGATGCCCTTTGACATATTAAAGATAGATCAAGTTATGTCCTTTTTAGATATTGCTTTCGCTGTAAATATTATTTCTGAAATGAATTACGCTATTCTCAAAAAGGAGTTTTTACAGTTAAGTCAATCTATTGTAGAATCTCCTTATGGGGTTAAGGCTAACAATAGACAAATAAATTTATCTGAGTTTTTTAAAGAAGAATTAAATTCAACTAATCAAGGTCTAATTGGGATAGAAAGGAAGAGAAATTCTATCGGACATTATTCTAATGGACATCAGTATTCTACTAGAATCGGTGTTCAAAAGGGAAGTACTTTAATGAAAGCCTTGAGTGGAGTTAAGGTGTCCGAGAAAAATTTTAATGTATTAAAAAAACAAAGACACGATGATATAATAAGTATTGTAAAAATTCTTGGTGGAAATGCTACGATAAAGGACATCAAGGACAGAGCTCAAATACTACAAGGTCAAAACGGTTCTCTCATTTCTTGCAGCGAAAAGACGCTACAAAGAGAGCTTGTTTTTCTGGTAAAAGACAATGTCCTTAATAAAGTAGGTGAAAAGCGTTGGAGTCGATATTTTTTGAAATAATCTTAAAATTGTCAACCTGCGAGGTTGACAATTCATCGCGTTGCGCAAGTCTTGTCAAAAACTATTTCTACCTTATTACTGATCTCTTTGTCTTGCATATTGGCTTAAAAAGGTATAAGATGGCTTTATGGATACCGGCTTAAAAGCCCTGTCTGCCGATGAGGTAGACGAGTTATCCACATATTATATTGCCCTTTTTTTTGGCTATATATTATAATGTCTTTGTGTCTGCACATTGCACGTTTGTGTATTTGTGTATTCGCAAAAATATTTATTTTTTACTTTTGTTTTCGTTTACGATTTCGTCGAAAAAATCTTAAATGAAAATGAGTAGAAATAAATGCCCATTGAAAACTGAATAAGTCCTCCGAGAATTTCTCGAAGGATAAATAGTTTTTGTTTTCAATGTTAGTTTATTATCTGTTCATTATTTATTTGTCTGCCCCATTATTAGCAATTATTAATTTATTGGTAGGTGAAAAATAATGATAGGAAAAAAAATACGCTTTTAGTTTTGTCGAAACTAATTAATGGCGTAGCATCCAGTAGTAAATTTAAAAAATTTTCTACTGGATAAAAATTAGAAAAAATTTATGAGTAATTTATTAAAATCAAAATTTCTTCTTGTAATGATGACTGTCGCAATTATGTTTGTCGGCGTTGTTGCTCTTGATGCAACACAAGCTGCTGCAGAAACTTGCTCTACAGGCACTGTTACATTAAGAGTCGGTTCAAAAGGCGAGGCAGTTAAATGTCTTCAAGCCGCAGTTGGTGCTGTTGCTGATGGAAGCTTCGGTCCTATGACAAAAGCATCTGTCGTTGCTTGGCAGGCCGGTAACGGTTTGGTTGCCGATGGAATCTTTGGTCCTAAATCACGAGCTGTTCTAGTCGCTGGTGGTGCAGTAGTATCTGGTCTTCCAGCCGGCTGTGCTTCAACTGCAGGTTACAGTCCAACAACTGGTGCTAAGTGTGACAGCGGAGGAGTTGTTACAACTCTTCCAGCTGGCTGTACTTCAACTTCCGGATATAGTGCAACAACCGGTCAACTATGTAGTGGTGGTGCTGTTGTCAACAATGGCCCTGTCGCAGTTGGCCTTGCTTCTGACAACCCAGCTTCTGGAACTTTAGTCGCTGCTCAAGCCACGGCTGACTTGGCTCACTTTACTTTTACAGGAAGTGGTACAGTTACTGGTATTACCTTACAGCGTCTCGGAGTTTCTGGTGATGCAACACTTTCAAACATTTACCTCTTTGATGGAGTAACTCGTTTGACAGATGCTGCTTCAATCTCAAACAACGGTACAGTTTCCTTTAACATTCCTGCAGGCATCTTTACAGTTGCTGGTTCTAAAACCATTTCTGTAAAGTCTGATATTTTGACTGGTACTTCTGGTCAGACTGTCGGTGTAATGCTTGCAACCTTCACGACAGCTGGTGGTACTGTTAATGCTAATCTTTCTGGTAACCTTCACAATATCGCTACTGCTACCCTAGCTGCGGTATCAGCTGGAACAGTTACTCCTTCTGGAGCAACTATTAACCCAGCTGCAAATATCACAGTTTGGCAGTCAACTCTTAACATTTCACAAAGAGATGTTTGGATGAAGAGATTGGCATTGCGAAATGTTGGTTCTGCTTCAGCTAGCGCTTTCCAAAACTTCAAACTCTATGTCAATGGAGTAGTGGTTGGAACAGCTCTTGGTCTTGACGTAAACGGTTATGTCACTTTTGACTTGAGCGCCGCTCCAGTTCTTCTGGCAGCTGGTTCACGAGTTGTTCGTGTAGACGTAGACATTATCTCTGGCGCTTCACGCACTTTGCAATTCTCCCTTCGCCAAGCATCTGATGTTGACTTTGTTGATTCAAGCTATGGTGTGAACATTACTCCAACGACTACACCTTGGGCTCCAGGTTCAGCAAGTACAATTTCCGGAGCAAGCGGTGGTTCATTGACTGTTGAAAAAGATGTTACTTCACCATCAACTAACTTAACTGTGAATGGTAGCGATATAAATCTTGGTACCTTCAAGTTGACAGCTTATGGTGAGGCAATTAAATTAGAAACATTGAAAGCAGGCTTTACCTATGTAGATACTGTTGATGACAACCCAGCTGGAGCAGGTAGTACAGCTACTCTCCGAAACGGTCGTCTCTTGATTAATGGTGTTCAATATGGTTCCACGACAACCCTAGCGGCTGCTGGAACTTCGTTTACAACCAATTACACAATCTACCCTGGTACTCCTGTATTAGTTGAAGTTCATGCTGATATCTATGATAACGACGGTACTGGTGATATTAGCGCTACCGATACTCTTGTCGCTAATCTTGTATTGGGTTCTTCAAATGCAATCCGAGTAGATTCTCTTGGTTCGTTCAACGTGCCTGCCGTAGCAACAGTACCAGCAAATACGCTTACAGTTGCAACGACAAGCATGACTCTTTCCAAGAATGGAACCTACGGTGATCAAAACACTGTTCTTCCTTCAACTAACTTCAAGATTGGTTCATACAATTTGGCTGGTAGTTCAGTGGAAGATATATTGTTAACGACACTTTCACTTGATATTGGTACAACTCTTGTTGGTGCAGGATTTGAGTACGATGATGTCTCAAATCTATATCCGGTCATAAAAAATAGTAGTGGTGCTATTGTTGCACAACCTGCTCCTCTTGGAACAGTTGCTGCTGCTAATAACAACTTCTCTATTAATTACACGCTTGCAAAGAACACAAATGTAACCATTGAGTTCTATGCAAACCTTTCAGATTCTGGTACTGGTACTATTGACGCAACTGATTCATTCGACACCGTTCTTATGGTTTCAGGTACTTCAATGGTTAGCGGTCAAACAGTAACTGGTGGTGATGGTGCTACTACAGTAGCTGGTCAAGCTATCGCTTATGCCTTAGCTACTATCACTGTTTCTAGAGATGCTTCATCTCCAGCAGCAGCTATTGTCTATGATAATCAAACTGTAACAACTATGGCAGCTAAGTTTGCTGCAGTTACAGCTGGTTATAAGATTACTGACCTTACTGTTACACTTGGTGCAAACTCTAGTACTGTTGTTCAAAGTGTAATGCTTTACGACGGTGCAACTCTTATTGCGTCAGGTCCAATGAACACTACTACGACAGCATCCTTCTCTGGTCTTAACTGGGAAGTTCCAGCAAATACCAATAAAGTTCTTACTGTTAAATTGCAACTTGGAACTATTGGTGTAGGTCATGGCACAACAGGTGCTGTTATTACTACAACAATTGCAAGCGCCGCACACTTTACAGCTACAAACCTATCAACTGGTGTATCAGCTACTGGTGCAGGAACCGTAGCAGATGCTGCTGCTTACAGAATGTATGCATTTGCTGCTGTCCCTACAATTACTCAAGGTACTCTTGCAAGTAATTCTCTTCTCAACACAACCGCTCGCCCACTTCTAAAGTTTACAATGACTGGAAATGGTGGAGATATTGCTTGGGATTTCCTTACCTTTAAAGTTGTAAAGGATGCAGAAACAACAATTGGGACAAATGGCACAGACGGCATCACCCTTTGGGATGTAACATCTGGCGGAAATATTTCTGTTGGTGGTACATTCACTAATGGTGCAAATGTTTATGGTGCTAACAATTGTTCTGCGGGTGGTGCTGATTGTGATATCAAGTTTATTCCATCAGTTGAACAAATTGTATCAGGTTCAAAGACTTACGAATTACGTGGGAATATTGCTCTTGCTACAACAGCTGGCGATTACGTAACCGTAACTCTTGACAATGACAGTTCTGCTATTGTTGGTTCTGATCAAGTTACTGATATTGATTCAGTTACTGATGCCCCTATCATTTGGTCTGATATGTCTGCTGCTAGTCATGCGACTACAACAGATGACTGGACCTCTGATTTCGGTGTCAAGAATCTTCCAGTATCAGATACTTTAACTTCTCCTCTTTAATCTTTAGTTAGAGGAAGAAACGCTTAAATAGCTTTTGATAGTCGATTATCTTAGGCACAAAAAAACCACCCTTCGGGGTGGTTTTTTTGTTTTGCATTTTCGGGAAAGGTCTTGCCTTAAGGGAGTCCAAGGCAAGACCTTGAGGAGAAAATGATTTTGCGTTACAATAAGACCATGCAACAAAAAATAAACTATTTAATAGTGGGCATTATCGGATTTTTATTAGTAATTTTAGGTGTTTATTATTATCAAATCCAACC
>JAHIVA010000020.1 GCA_018816985.1 Patescibacteria group bacterium
AAAAGGAGATAAAGAAGCTAAAAACCACATATAGTAATATAGACATCGTTCTTTTTGACGAGTTAATTCAAAATTTAGAAAACTATGTAAAATATCTAGATGTTTCATTAGATAAAAAAGAAGATTAATTTCATTATTATGACCAATCACCAATCAAAAATCGACTTCAAAAAAAAATTTGAAACAGTTAAATCTTTTATTAGTTCTCTAATTCAAGAATCTACCTTAGTTTGGAATAAATTAAACGATGAAAAATGCATAAGAACTTTAGCAATTCTTTCTTTTGCAAAAATAGAGGTTTTTTCTTGTTATTGGTCTCTTTATAATGGAAATAGTGAAAAAAAGAACAAAGAAAAAATGATTACATGGATTAATAAGTTTTTATTATTAAACAAAAATAAAGTGTTATCTGATTTTCCTCATTATAAAAAGATTTCAAGTGATGATTTGTATCAATTAAGATGTAATCTTATGCACTTTTTTTCTTGTACTTATAAAACAATTGGAATTTCAAATGGAGATGAAAGAACATTAGAAAAATGTTTTACTGATTCTGGTGTTTTTATCTCAAATATGTCGTTTAATTTACTCATTTATGAAGGAGCAAAAATAATGCTAGAAATATTACTAGACGAAACAAATAAAACAGAAAACCATAAAAAAGGAATAGAGAGAATTTATGAAAAAATTAAAAACGAAGGCGGATTACAACTAAATATCTAAATAAACTATGAAAATAACTCAATCAAAAATCGAAAAACTAATCGCTGAACTCTGCCCAAATGGAGTAGAGTTTAAGGAGTTGGGGGAGGTTGCTATTTTTCGTCGTGGTTCATTTCCACAGCCTTATGGTAAGTCAGAATGGTACAATGGAGAAGATGCAATGCCATTTATTCAAGTATTTGATGTTGGCGAAAATATGTGTCTTCTGGAAAATACTAAAAAGAAAATCTCAAAATTAGCGCAACCTAAAAGTGTTTTTGTACCTAAGGGAACCGTAATTGTTACTTTGCAAGGAAGTATAGGTCGTGTTGCTATAACTCAATATGATAGTTATGTTGATCGAACACTTGCAATCTTTGAGAGATTTAGGCTTAAAATAAATAAAAAATATTTTGCATATCAATTGAAAGTAAAATTTGAAGTTGAAAAAGAAAGTGCAAGAGGAAGCACGATAAAAACAATAACAAAAGAAGAATTTACAAAATTCAAAATCCCCATCCCACCCCTCCCCATCCAAGAAGAAATTGTAAAAATCCTTGATACTTTTACAGAGCTGGAAGCAGAGCTGGAAGCAGAGCTGGAAGCAGAGCTGGAAGCGAGGAAGAAGCAGTATGAATATTATAGAGATGAGTTGCTGACTTTCGGGGATGATGTGGAGTGGAAGTTGTTAGGGGAAGTCGTAAAGATTAAAACTGGGCAAGGAGTTAGTAAAGTGGATATACAGAAAGACCCAGGCGAATACCCAGTTATCAATAGCGGAAGAGAACCACTTGGTTTTATAAATAAATATAACACAGAGAATGATCCAATTGGAATTACTTCAAGAGGAGCTGGTGTTGGTTCAATCACTTGGTGCAGTGGAAAATATTTCCGTGGAAATTTGAATTATTCCGCAACGATTAAAAATTCTAAGGAGCTTAATTTTCGATTTCTTTATTTTTTATTACTCCACGATCAATCTGGAATACAACAGCTTGCAACATATCAAGGTATTCCAGCATTAAATAAAAGCAGCTTAGAAAAACTCCAAATCCCCCTCCCACCCCTCATTGAACAAGCCCGCATCGTCGCAATCCTCGACAAATTCGATGCTTTGGCAAATGATATTTCTATCGGTTTACCTGCTGAACTTAAAGCTCGCAGACAGCAATATGAATACTATCGAAGTAAGCTTTTAACTTTCAAACCGCTATGAGTAAAACACCCCAAAACCAAATCATCATATATGAAGGAGATGACGGGCAGTCTCGCATAGAGGTGCGAATTGAGGGTGAAACAGTTTGGCTGACCATCGATCAAATGGCGGAACTATTTAATAAAGGGCGTTCTACCATAAACGAGCATATTTTGAATATTTATGCCGAAAAAGA
>JAHIVA010000108.1 GCA_018816985.1 Patescibacteria group bacterium
AGTATTGGGAAAATTAAAAGTTTTTATAACCCCGGATACAGCTACTCTTCATTTAGCTCAAAGTTTAGGAGTTAAAACAATCGCTCTTTTCGGTCCTACCGATCCCATTCGCCATACAGTCAAAGATAGCAATCTTCATATTATTTTTAAAAAACTGCCTTGTTCTTTCTGCTACAACCCTAAGTGTGAAAAAAAAGAGTGTATGCTGCAAATATCGCCCTCAGAAGTTTTCTCTAAGTTAAAAGAGTTGGTTAGTGCTTAAGCAATTCCAGCGCTTCGCTTGCCGCTTCTTGGGGCATTATGGTTTTCATACTCGCCTTGATTGGGAGGGGGGGATTTTGAATTGGTTTCTGTATTTAGCTATGGTTCGACGGCAGACACATATACCTTCTTGTTCGAGAAGCTTAGTAATTTTTTGATCACTTAGAGGTTTTTCTTTGTTTTCATCGGCGATTAAGTCTTTCATTTTTGATTTGATCGCTTTAGAGGAGATAACCTTTTCATTATCTTGCTTAATTCCAGAATTTAGGAAAAAGCGTAGCTCAAGAATTCCCCAAGGTGTTTGAATATATTTGTTAGTCATAGCCCTGCTTATTGTAGATTTATGCTTACCAATTTGTTTAGCGATTTTCTCTAAAGTCATTGGCTTAAAATTAGCTTCCCCCTTATCTAAAAAATCCTTCTGATGATAAACAATAGCCTTTGTTACCTCTTGGATTGTTTGTTTACGTTTTTCTACGGCACTAATCAATGTCTGAGCAGCCGTAATTCTTTCTTGTAGATATTTTTTTGTATTTAGGGGAGTATCTTTTTGTTTTATCATTTGTTTATATTTTTCATTAAGGGTAAGATGAGGTAATTCCCAGTTATTAAATATAACTTCATATGCCCCTTTATTTTTTTTTAAAAACGCATCTGGGGCTAGATAGACAGTTCTTTCTGTGCTAAAGGAGCGGCCGGGTTTTGGTTCTAAATGCGCTATTTCTTTCATCGCTTCCTTGATTTTTTTGATAGAAACCTTTCCGCCAGAGGCGGATAGTTTCTTGGCAATGAATTTAAATCTTTTTTCCTCAAGGTAAGGTAAATATTTATCTACAATTTGAAAAACTAGGGGATTTTCTTTTCCCCTTGCCAAGGTTTCCTCCTTCGCTCTTTGAGCTTCGGAGGACAGGTCGGGGGATAGGTTTCCCTTTGCTTTTAGTTGTATGAGAAGGCATTCTCTCAAAGTTCTTGCACCAACACCAGTAGGAGTAAAGGTTTGAATTAAAGACAATATTTTTTCAATTTTTCCGCTAGAGGCGTGCACCAGAGACACTTCCGCCTCTGGTTGGGATCCGTTTTCGGCGGAAGAGGTGATAGCTTGTGCAGATTTAGCTATTTCTTCTACTGAACTTCCAAGATTAAGATATCCATCGTCGTCTATATTACTAATGAGTAGTTCTCCTATTTTGTAATCTTGGTCAGAAGCAGTGAGCAAATGCAGTTGCCGTAAAAGATGTTCGCCAAGGGTAACAGGCTTAGTTACAAGGCTTTCTCGATAATTTCCCTTTCCTTGGTTATCAGAATTGTAATTCTCACGATTGAATGGTTCTACGGTTTCTACATCCAATGAAGGATTTTCTTCAACTTGTTGTTCGATAAATTCCTTTAGTTTAATAAGCGGCATTTGTAAGAGATTGATACCTAATCTTACTTGGGGAGTTAATTTTAATTTATAGGTTAGTTTAGTGACGGGTTTTAATTTCAGAGGCATATTTCTCCTTTCGGTCAATAATTTAGAAACAATTTGTATTGTACACAAAATTCTTATTTTGGCAAGCAACATTTGCGCCAAAGGTCGTCATAGGCTATATTTTAAATTCATCAATTCACTTGACGTGTCTTTTAAAGAGTAATACAATAAAATCCCTACCATGATAAGGAGAAAAAGAAATATGTTGGAGAGCACTGGTATGATAGTTGCGCAAGCAAGCAAGCAAGCAATTTAGGTCATTATATACAGTTTTTAAATTTTAGCCCAGATATCAATAACGATATCTGGGTTTTTTATTTTAATGGTAAAAGAACAGGAGATAATGGATGGATCAAAAATGGTGAGTAAAGGTATTAAAACCACTATCAGTGACATTGTTGAACACAAAAGTGGAGGGGAGGAGCTGGAAGAAAGTAAAAGGCGCTATGAAACCTTTGCGCAGATGATCCCTGATATAATATATGAAGTTGACTCGGAGGAAAACTTCACCTTTGTAAGTAATAGCATAAAGCGATTAGGGTATACACCGGAAGAACTTATTGGAAAACATTTCAAAGAAATAATACACCCTGCTGACTTCAAGAAGATAAGTCGTGATAAGGTTTTGCCTAAATACTCAGGAAAGATAACCGGCGATGAAGGTTCTCCCAAATTTTTTGATGAAAGAAGAACAAAAAAGAGAATAACAAAGAATCTGGGAATTAGATTAGTAGTAAAGAAACAACAAGGTCAATTGGCAGATTGTCGCTATGGTGAAGTATATTCTTCAGGAAAATGGGATAAGCCTCTGGCAGAGAAAGATAAAAAACTCATTGGGAGTATTGGAATTATCAGGGATATCACCGAGCATAAAAAAACAGAGCAGGAGCACTCTAAAATTGTAGAGGCTGAGAGACAAAAAGCAGAAGAGTTAAAAAAGGCCTACGCAGAATTACAAGCCAGTAAAGATGAGTTGGTTCGCAGTGAGAAACTTGCCCATACCGGCCGGATAGCTGCTAGTATTGCCCACGAAGTAAGAAATCCTCTAACTAATGTTGTTATGTCTATTCAACAACTCAAGAAAGCTATAAAGCCTGAAAACCCCAAGGTTAAACACATTGAGATTATTGAGAGAAATACAGAGAGGATTAACTATTTAATTACAGAACTCCTAAACTGCGCTCGACCGCCAAAGCTTAATCTACACCTTTATAATATCCATAAAGTATTAAAAAATGTTTTAAATTCAGCAGAGACAAAAATTAGGTCAAACAGGATAAAGGTAAATAAAAGTTTTACCTCGAGGGCATCTAAAATAATGATAGATAGAGAACAGATAGAACGTGTCTTTTCAAACATCGCTCTCAATGCTATTGAAGCTATGCCTAAAGGAGGTATATTAACTATCAGTACAGAAGTTAAGGAAAATTTTTTTGTAATTAAGATTCACGATACCGGCAAAGGTATTCCTGAAAAAGATATTATCAGGATATTTGACCCTTTTTTTAGTTCCAAGTCTGATGGTGTAGGATTAGGCTTAACTTTATGTTATGGGATTATTGCAAGTCACGGTGGTACTATAGAAGTAGAAAGCCAGTGGAAAAAGGGAGTAATTTTTACAGTTTCTTTACCTCTCTTTGCAGGACACAGGGTCGGGGGGGGGGGTAGTATATACTCCATAACAAAAAGATAGGGAGAATTTATGGCTGAAATAAGATACGATATTAAAAGAGGCACAGATATATATAGGCAAATTTATATTTCTCGATTACAGAGGTGGATTTTTACAGGTAAGATAAAGCTGGGAGATGTTCTTGTTTGGCGAAGCGGCCTTTCAGGCTGGCGTAAGCCCGAGGAACTTGATGAGTTAGCGCCGTTTTTTAAAAAGTGGGAGAAGTACCAGTTAAGAAGGGTAAAAAAAAAGAGGATAAAAAGCCAAATTCCCCATCATGGGAGGCAGATAAAGAAGATTTTAATAATAGACGATGAGAAGGATTTGTGTTTGCTTTTATCTGAAGTTTTAAGCTCAAAAAAGTACAATGTAGCGATTGCCAATACAAAGAAAGAGGCTGTGAGATGCATAAAGAGAGAGCCGCCTGACCTAGTATTTTTAGATTTAAAGCTACCTGATGGTGATGGAATAAAGCTTTTACCTAAGATTAAAAAGATAAGGCCAGAGACGATAGTAAATATAATTTCTGCTTATGGCAGTGAAGAAAGCAGAGAAGAAGCAAAAAAGAAGGGCGCCTATGCTTTTATTGATAAGCCATTTACTGAACGCCAGATATTGAGGAGCATAGAACGGGTTTCATAGGGGGAGGTCTAGGAGGATGGAAACAATTCTCATTGTGGATGATAATGCTGATTTGCGCTTTAACCTTTCAAATATTCTGCAGGATGAGGGTTATAATGCCGTTGGTGCAGGAGATGGCAAAATTGCCCTTAAGGCAATTGAAAAAAATTCTCCTAATTTGGTTTTATTAGATATCAGGCTTCCTGAAAGTAATGGAATGGAGATTTTAGAGAAGATAAAAAAAATTGATAAGGATTTGATTATTATAATGTGTACTGCCTATTGCGATGTTAAGGACGCAGTCAAGGCAATGAAATTAGGAGCATTTGATTATATTACTAAACCTTTTGATAATGAAGAAATGATTCTTACTATAAAGAAGGCTCTAAAGACCCAGTATTTAAGTAAGGAAGTAGAGAGATTAAGGAAGAGATTAGGGGAAAGGGAAATTTTCCAAGAAACAATGGGCCAGAGCCTTCAAATAAAAAAGGTCATAGACCAAGTTGAAATTATTGCTCCTATCAATATGACAGTTATATTACAAGGCAAAAGTGGAACAGGTAAAGAACTTATTGCCAATTTAATTCATCAAAAAAGTTCAAGGAAAGATAAACCATTTATTCCTATTGACTGCGGCGCAATTCCTGAAAGTTTAGTGGAAAGTGAGTTATTCGGTTATGAAAAAGGAGCTTTTACTGGCGCTGATGATAGAAAGGAAGGTAAATTTGAGCAAGCTGATGGAGGAACCTTATTCTTAGATGAGATTACTAATGTGCCTTTATCTATCCAGGCTAAATTATTACGCGTAATTGAAGAGAGAAAATTAAGGCATTTAGGTGGCAGGAAGGATATAAAGATAGATGTTCGAATTATTGTTGCTACAGCTACCAATCTCTGGGAGGCAATAAGAGAGGGAAAATTTAGAGATGATTTGTTTTATAGATTGAATGAGTTTGATATTGATTTACCTCTTTTGCGCCAAAGGAAAGATGATATTCCTACTTTAACTAGATATTTTTTAGATGAAGCAAATTGTGAACTTAATAAAAAGATAAAAGGAATATCGCCTGAGGCTATAAAATGTTTACTTAGTTATCACTGGCCGGGCAATGTAAGAGAATTAAAGAATGTAATCAAAAAAGCAGTGCTTATGGCTGATTCTAATGAAATCGGTTTAAGCCACCTTTCATTAAGTAGTACTCATTTACCTACAGGCTTTCAATTTCAGCAATGTTTAGATGAAGGAGCCCCGCTTCATCAGATAACTAAAAAAGCTACTCAACAAATTGAACAGCAGGTTATTAAACAAGCATTGGCCAAGAGCGGCGGCAATAAAACCAAAGCAGCTAAACTTCTCAAAATAGACCGCATGACCCTTTATTCTAAGATAAAAGAGTTCCAGTTGGAATAAATGTAGAGTAAATTCTACAAAAGTGTAGAGCCGACCTTACACTTTTTATACTTAAAGACCCCCCTTTTTAAACTTACCCAAACTGCAAAAAATTTCTTCTCTAACCTACTCAAAACAAAGAAGATATGTGGGCGAAAAAAATTTTAAAATATATGCTTATGGCACGATTGTTGCTTATTATATAGGTGTAGGCAAAAAAAGAGTTTACCGTTTCCTCACCATTAAAAAAGCGGAATCTAATCCTTCGACAGGCTCAGGATTAGCCCTGAGCCTGTCGAAGGATTAAAAACAAGGGAGGTGATTAAGATGGCAGTAGAGAAAGCAATTGGTTCTTCTAGTTTGGTTGAGGTTATTGACAGAATCCTGGATAAAGGAGTCGTAATTGATGCTTGGGTAAGAGTTTCTTTAGTGGGTATTGAGATACTCGCGATTGAAGCAAGAGTAGTTGTAGCATCAGTCGAGACTTACCTTAAGTATGCTGAGGCAATTGGTTTAACCGCAACAGCAGCCTAACCCTAAAGGGTAGACCTTTCTATATCTTTTCAGCCGCAGGCTGATTCGCCTCTGGCGGAAAAGGGAGGGTCTAAGGATAAGGTTAAAAAGGATTCTTGTCAAGTTACCCTTACGTCCTTATTTGGACAAAAAGTGTGATTCGCCAAGGAAACCTTTTTAATTAAGGTGAAGGCATGAAAATGTCAGAAGTGTCAGATTTAAAAGATGTAGTTGAAAATGTTGTTTCTTCCTACGAGGATAGGATTGAAGATATCAGTTCTATTTTTGATGCTACTCCCCTAATTCTTAATGACTTTCAAGAAGCCCGCCTTAATACTAAAGAAGAAAGAGAAAAAATTAATGGCTTACTTAAAGATACTCTTGCTAGGAATGAACATTTAAGAAGAAAAGATTTCGATAGGATGATGCAAGGTGTTCTTTTAACTCAAGACGAGAAGGAGAAGGAAGTAAGAAATACATTGAAGAATTATTTTAATGAGCAGAAAGATATGGCTCAAACTTTAAAAGAAAGTTTGAGAAAATTTAGAGATTGTCTTGCTAAAGATGAGATTCAAAGGGTTAAAGAATCGCAAGCATTTTTGAGAGGCATTATAACCAAACAAGATGAAAGAAAGAAAGAAGTTACCTCTAAACTAAAAAAATTTCAAGAAGAGCAAAAAATATTGTCAAGGGAACTTAATCAACTTTTGGCTAAAGGAACTCAGCTTCGGATAAAGGATTTTAAAGAGACGCTTAAAGGCTTTGATCGCGAGCGAGAAAAGCGATTGGCCTCTCAAAGAGAAAGAAAAGAAGAAACGAGGAAAAGGAAAGAGGAAGTGGATAAGATGCTGAGTAGTTTTAGAGAAGTAAGACAGGAGTTGCGTCCTTTATTAAGGACTTCTGATACAGATGTTCACAATAGACAGGAAAAAAGAGGTTAGTAAAAAATTGAAAGGAGGTGTTGAAAATGGGTATAGCTGATGGTATGAAGAGTATTACAGAAGGTATCGTTTCTTCTTATGATCTGCGGGTAAAGGCGCTTTGTGATTTAGTAGTAGATACCCGAAAGACCTTAAAAGGATTTACTTCGGACAGAAAGGAGATGGCCGCGGAACAGGCTAAGTCATTGGCTGATTTTGTGAAAGATCTCACTAAGAATGTAGGGGATATGCTTAGAAGGTTTCAGAAAGAGCATAAGGATATGGGGAAGGCTTTAGCAGAAGAGCTGTCTAGCTTTGTAGAAGACCTGACTAAAAATGTTGAAAATATGATGAAAAATATCCAGAAGGCTCACAAAGAGATGGCAGATGCTCTTAAAGAAAGTCTTGAGAAAGGAGAGGCGGACAGGCTGAAAGATTTTAAAGCTATGATGGGGGATATCCAAAAAAATATTAAAGATATCGAGAAGTATGTTGCAAGCAAGCTTAAAGAATTTGATAAAGCCCATGCAGAGATGAGCGAACAACAAAAGAAGGATTTAGCCAAGTACGTAAATGGAATAGTACGTGAAGTAAAGCGGCTTTTAGGCGAGTATAGCTCTGATATGAAAAAGGCAAGCCAAGCATGGCAGAGTATGGCTTCTATTTTGGCTAGGTCCAGAAAAGGCGTGGTAATGCCTGGGATCGAGAGGAGTGAAAAGGTAACTACCGTTAAGGCGGCTGTAAGGAAAGCTAAAAAGGGAACAGGAGCAAAGAAAAGAAGGAAGAAGAAATAGGGACTGTTGCAAAATACAACAGTCCCTGATTACACCGATTAGCTTACGATTACACACCTGCCTGCCGGCAGGCAGGGATTGAAAACATTAGTATTTTAATCGGTGCAATCATTCTTTAATCATTGAAATCAGGCGCTGGGCTAGCACCAGCGCCAAATAAGACATGAGCCAAATAAAATGCGCATTTTGTAAAGGAATTGGCAAAGACCCCTTTAATCTACTTTCCAAATTAGCTGCCTGTCAGGTATGCGGGGGGCAAGGATTAGTTGCAGTTGAGGAGCCTATAGTTGAGTGTGCTTTTTGTCGTGGCAGTGGAATTCACCCCCATAGCCGGCTTAGCTGCTCTGCTTGTAAAGGAAAAGGGAGTGTTACGCATCGAGGAGCTAAGCAGGAGTGCCCTGATTGTGGCGGCGCAGGTTGCAAAGTAGATGGGAATCTTCCTTGTAGTGCTTGCGGAGGTAAAGGAGTGGTTAGAGGGAGGAGGAGTTCATGAGTGAGATATCAGATGGTATGGAATCTCTTTGTGAAGATATCGCTGCTTCCCGTGAAGCAAGAAGAAAGGATATTAAGGATTTAAGAGGTGAAGCAAAAAACATTAGGGATAATGCTAGAAAGTTCGCGGGTAAATGTAGAAAACTTCATAAAGAAATGGCTAAAGATTTAAGAAGCGACCTTCTAACCCATAGAGAAGAATTGATTAATAATGTCACGTCTTTAAGAGAAGATTTCAGAAAAAAGGAAAAAGAAATTCGGTCTGATTTAACAGAAGCGCAAAGAATTTGGAATGAAATGAACAAGACTTTAAAAACTAGGAAAAAAAGGGAGGTGAAATAAAATGATTGATGAGATGACTACGGTATTGGAACCTTCTCCTTTGCCAGATTTTGTGGAAACGAAATATATTAAAGATATTAGCAATAGAGCTGCCCATTACATTAAAGCTGGTTTTCCCGTCCATTTTAGAGGGGTATCTGGTACGGGTAAGACTACACTTGCTATGCATATAGCCAGTAAGATTAAAAGGCCGGTAGTAATGATTCATGGAGATGAGGAGTTTACAACTTCTGATTTGGTCGGCGGAGAATATGGTTACCGAGTTAGAAAGGTTGTGGACCGCTTTATCTCTAGAGTTTTGAAAACAGAGGAGGATATGGTAAAGCGTTGGGTAGATAATCGCCTGACTGTTGCCTGCAAATATGGATTCACTTTGATATATGATGAATTTACGCGTTCGCGGCCAGAGGCAAATAATATTCTTCTTTCAATTTTGCAGGAGAAGATGATGGATTTACCTGTAGGACGTGGCGGCGAAGAACCTTATTTAAGAGTTGATCCCAATTTCACGGCTATTTTTACCTCTAATCCTGAGGAGTACGCCGGAGTCCATAGGAGTCAGGATGCTTTAAGAGATAGGATGATTACTATGGATTTGGATCATTTTGATTATGAAACAGAAGTTGCCATAACTCAGGCAAAGTCCAAGCTTTCTAGGAGACATTCAGAAGCCATAGTTAACATTGTAAGGGGATTAAGAGAATCAGGAAAATGTGAATTTGCCCCAACCGTCCGTGGATGCATTATGGTTGCTAAGACTCTTAAAGTTCAAAAATTTACCCCCTTTAGCGCGAACGGGGTTTTTACCCAGATGTGTCAGGATATTTTAGCTTCGGAAACGAGCCGTGTTGGTTCAAAGACGAATCAGAATAGGGTGAAAGAGGTAGTTCGGGAATTAGTTGAAAAACATACCAAGGAGGTTGTTAGATGAAAGGAATATCTAAGATGCCGAGCCTCAAGGAAATAAAAAGTATCCATTCTATAGGCGCGCGTTCTATCCCCAAGGTTCAGAGATCGAGCTATTTAGATTTATATGTACTTGAAAGAGAGAAGAAAAAAATAGAGAATGAAATTTATGCATTAAACAAAAGAAAGAGTACTCTGGGTAGGCAATTAGATGATATCAACAAGCGGATTGGGGGATTACAAAAAGAAGCACATCAAGAACAAAAGATTAAAACTCATAGAAGCGTACCTACCAAGCCTCTAAAAACAATGGCAGTAAATTATTGATAAACGCAGATGATTACAGATAAATAAGGGGTAATTCAATATTATAGGAATTTCCTTTAGACCCCCCACCACTTTTCTTGTTCCCTATGCAATTAACTAAAAAGTGGTGGGGGGTTAAATTCGGTCATACAACTTAGCTTCGCTAAGCTGTGGCCTCATTTAAAATGTACTGGAAAACTTTTGACTGGAAAAGCCAGAAAGTAGGCCGGGTAGGCGAAATCCTAACTAAAACGTCTTATAAGTGCGGATTTTGTAAGGGGGAGGGACTTATACCGTCTATGAGAAGCACAAAGTGTCCCGCCTGCTTAGGGGCAGGAACAATAAAAATCCCAACGCCTGCTGTTATATGCGCTTACTGCAACGGAGAAGGACGGGCACATTTGAACAGATCTCTTAGTTGTAGTGTTTGTAAAGGCAAAGGCGTAGTAAGCGTAAGCAGCAAAAATATCGAAATGTGCCTAAGCTGTAAGGGGAAAGGCAGAGAAAAAGGTAGTAATTTACCATGTTTAGCGTGTAAAGGTAAAGGAGTTCTTCCCCAAAAATAGTTTTATTAATAAATAACTCTTTACAGTACGATTTGTCCCTCGCGCCTAAATATCTGAAAAATTTCACGCTTCGCAGGATATTTTTCAGAAGCGCTTCGGGATAAATTCGACTAGGCATTTTTTAGTAAAAAAATGCAAGTCTCATTTAGGAGGACAAGATGTCAGAAGAGAAGAAGAAAAAAGATGAGGAAGGATTTGATATTGATTTTGGGATAGGAAAATTGGGGCTGGGAGGGTTATTTAAAAGTGTTGAGAAGTTGATAGACCTTGCCGGAGAATTAAAAGAGGCTGGGGGTGAAATCAAGAAAGAAGGCGAAATAGATTTAAGCAATCTTAAAGAAGGCATGAAAGGCGTCTTTGGTTTTTCCGTAAAGACAGCAATGGGAGGAAAAACTATAGTTGAACCGTTTGGTAATGTTAAAAAAACTCCCCGAGGGCCTAAGGTGGAGGAAGAAAGAGAGCCGATAACTGATGTGTTTGACGAAGAAGAAGAGATTAAGGTTTATGCTGAGATGCCCGGGGTAAATGAAGAAGCAATTAGCGTAGATTTAAAAGGAGATATATTGGAAGTAAGGGCGGTAAGTAAAGATAGAAAATACCGTAAGGAGATTTTGCTGCCAGCTAAAGTAAAACCGGAAACTCTAGAGAAAAGTTATAAAAACGGCATTTTAGAAGTGAGGATAAGAAAATAAAACCTCACACTTCCCGTGTGGGGAATGTTGGATACCACACGCGGAATCGTGTGGAGGAAGAATGGATGGCTTTAACAGGATTAAAAGAAGATGCGTTGAAATTAATTTTATTTGGTGGAAAAGGCGGAGTGGGAAAAACAACCTGTGCTTCAAGCACAGGTTGTTTTTTATCCAAGGATTTTAAGACTTTACTTTTCTCAACAGATCCCGCACATTCTCTCTCTGACAGTTTGGGACAAAAACTTAGTGATGAAATAAAAGAAGTAAGAGGAGTAAAGAATTTAAGTGCCCTTGAAGTAAGCGCCGAAATTGCTCTTTTTAAATTTAAAGCAGAATATGAAAACGAAATTAAGAAAATTTTGGACACTTCTACCTATTTAGATCAAGAAGACATCGATTCTATTTTTACTTTGCCTATCCCAGGTATAGATGAGATAATGGGTTTTAAGACCATAGTGGATTTAATAGAAAAAGCTAAGTTTGATAAATACATTGTAGATACAGCGCCTACTGGACATGCCCTAAGGCTTTTAACTTTACCTGATTTACTTGATGACTGGATTAAAGTAATGGCAAAGATGCGATGGAAATATAGGTATATGGTTGAAACTTTTGCTGGAAAATATAAACCTGATGAAGGTGATGATTTTCTACTGGCGATGAAGAAAACAGTGAAGAAAGTAGAAAATCTGCTCCGGGACCCAAATAGGTGCGAATTTATAGCTGTTACTATTCCAGAAGATATGGCAATTTTAGAGACCGAAAGATTGTTAAAAAGCTTGAGTACCTATGGTATAAAGGTAAAGCAGTTAATAATAAATAATGTCCTATCCCTAAAGAGACGTTTCCTCGGACAGGAATCGAGAGATTGCGAATTTTGTAGAGAAAGAAGAAAAGAACAAGAGAAATATATAAACCAAATAAGAAGAAAATTCAGTAACTTAAAAACAACGATTATACCTTTACAGCCCAAAGAAGTTAAAGGTATAGAAGCATTAAATAATTTTAAGAACTTTTTATTCCAATGATAATGAAAACAAGAAGAAATAATACAACCCTAACTCTAAAAGTTAAAGAGGCTTTGCCGAAAGATGTGGGCAGGGCAATTGCCAGGTTAGACCCCCAAGATATGAAGGTTTTGGGATTAGATGTAGGAGATATTGTAGAAATTGAAGGTAAAAGAAAAACACCTGCCAAGATAATGCCCTGTTATGCTGAGATTAGAGGGAAGGAGATTATTCAGATAGATGGGATTACAAGAGAGAATTCTGAAATAGGACTTGATGAAAAAGTGAAGGTTTACAAAATCGACTATAAGCCCGCTAGTAAAATTACACTTTCCCCTCTGACTGTATCTACGGCACTTCGGGGAGACAAAGATACTAGATACATTAGTTCACTCATCACAGGAGTTCCCATAACTTCCGGTGATAGAATTAGGGCTACGCTCTTTGGGGCAAGATCCTGTGATTTCAAAGTGTTAGATACTATTCCTGATGGCGTAGTTTTAATCGAGCCGGCTACTTTAATAAGGATGAAGACGAAAGAGCCGGGGAAAGAAAGGACAGCTAAGGTTTCTTATGAAGATATCGGCGGGCTTGGCGCCCAAATCCAAAGGATTAGGGAAATGGTAGAGCTGCCTCTAAAATATCCTGAAGTTTTTGAGCGGTTAGGAATCGATGCCCCCAAAGGGGTTTTTCTTCATGGTCCCCCGGGATGCGGCAAGACCTTAATTGCCCGGGCCGTGGCCAATGAGACCGATGCCTATTTTACCAGCATAAGCGGGCCAGAGATTATGGGAAAATTTTATGGAGAATCGGAAGAGCGCTTGCGAAAGGTTTTTGAAGATGCCAAGAAACATACTCCGGCAATTGTTTTTATTGATGAGATTGAATCCATTGCTCCTAAAAGAGAAGATATGGGCGCTGAGAAACAGGTTGAACGCCGGGTCGTGGCGCAACTTCTAGCTCTGATGGATGGATTGGAATCCCGAGGCCAGGTTATTGTTATGGCAGCAACTAACGTGCCTAATATAGTGGACCCCGCCTTAAGAAGACCGGGACGGTTTGATCGTGAGATATCCATTTCTATACCCGATAAAAATGGGAGATTAGAAATTATTCAAATTCATACAAGAGGGATGCCTTTAGGGGAGGATGTAAGTTTAGAGAAATTAGCGGAAATTACGCATGGGTTCGTAGGAGCTGATTTAGAGGCTTTAGCAAGAGAAGCTGCAATGAGCGCTTTGCGGAAAATTTTGCCTAAAATTGATTTTGAGATGGCAGATATTCCCTATGAGACCTTAACAGCCTTAGAGGTTACAATGGATAACTTTTTAGAGGCGATGAGGGAGGTTGAGCCATCGGCAATACGGGAATTTTTCGTAGAAGTTCCTGATGTTAAGTGGGAAGATATAGGCGGCCTTGAAAATATAAAAGAAGAATTGAAGGAAGCTGTGGAGTGGCCATTGAAATATTCAGATATTTTTAAGAGAGCAAATACAAATCCACCTAAAGGGATATTTCTTTATGGAGCTCCGGGAACAGGAAAGACACTTTTAGCTAAGGCTGTGGCTAATGAGAGCGGGGTTAATTTTATTTCTGTAAAAGGCCCTGCTCTTATATCCAAGTATGTAGGAGAAAGCGAAAAAGGAATTCGTGAAGTGTTTAAAAAAGCGAAACAAGCTTCTCCGACAATTTTGTTTTTTGATGAAATCGACGCTATTGTTCCTAAAAGAGGTTCAGCTAGTACAGACGCCCATGTAACCGAAAGAGTAATAAGCCAATTTTTAACTGAGATGGATGGAATTGAAGAGCTGAAAGGAGTGATGGTTTTGGCGGCTACCAATAGGTTAGATTTAATTGATCCGGCGATTTTACGAAGTGGCAGATTTGATTTGCTGTTTGAATTGCCTAAACCGAATGAGAAGACAAGAAAAGAGATATTTAAAATACATACTAAAGATAAACCACTTGCTAAGGAAGTTGATTTAGGAGAATTAGCTAAAAAAGGAGAGGGGCTAGCCGGTTCAGATATTGAGTTTATCTGCAGAAAGGCATCTATGTTGGCGATAAGAGAATTCATAAATAAGAAACCAGAAACCTCCGCCAAAGACGGATTCCCGCCTGCCGTCGGGCACGGCGCCTCAGGCGGAAGTAACCAGAAACCAGATTTAAAGATTTCAGGGAAACATTTCGAAGAGGCCATTAGGATAGTAAAAGGACAGCAAAATAGGAGGGATTAAAATGATTAAGATATTGGAGAGATTAAAAGAACTTTTTAAACCAACAGAGATTAAAGAGCCTACCCAGCCGAAAAGGGAGGAAGAGCCTAAGCCGCAGCAAGAGGAACCTAAGATAGAAGAAAAATGAAACTTTCCCAAATTTACGGCAAGAATTTTTTGTAACTAATTACAATTGAAGGAGTTTCTTGTAAACTTTCTGCATCAGAGTTTTTCTTATAGGAAAGTTTCTGATTACACTGATTAGAAAATAGTTATAAATAAAAGCAAAAATAAAAAATGCTTTACTATGAATGAAAGAGAAAAATATATTTATGGGATTATAAACTCTAATGCTGCTTTAGAACTTTTTACCACGTTAGATAGCAAACATCTAACGGGGTTTACTCCAAATGGTTCTTGTGAAACGGAAAGGGTTTATACAATTCCCTATCAGGATATCTCGGCTGTAGTAAGTGATTCGGTTGCGGCCGATTGTGTTCACTTGCGTAAAGATGTTTTGGCAAGACTGCTAGTTAAACATCAAAAGACTATTGAAAAAATTATGGATTCTGGATTTGGAATCGTCCCCGTGAAATTAGGGACAATTGCTTCCAATGAGGTTGAGGTTGGAGATATTTTAGAGAAAGGCTATGGCCTCATAAAGGATATAATGGGAAAGATTAGTGATAAAATAGAAATCGATCTCGTTGCCACTTGGAGTGATTTTAGCTCAATCCTTAAAGAGGTTGGGCAGGAAAAAGAGGTTAAGGAGTTCAAAGATAAACTTTTAGCTAATCCTGTGGAGGTAACTGTTGATGATCAGATGAGAGTAGGGGTTATGGTTAAGAAAGCATTGGATAAAAAAAGAGAAAGATACGCGCAAAAGATGCAAAATCACCTCAAGGCTATTACTCAAGACTTTAAAACGCACGAACCTATGGATGATAAAATGGTCGCAAATTTTGCTTTTTTAATAAATAAAGCCAAACATAAAGATTTTGAAAAGATGGTTGAAGAACTAAATAATGAATGGCTTGAGAAACTAAATTTTAGATGCGTTGGCCCGCTCCCGGCCTATAGTTTTTATACTCTTGAGGTGAAGAAATGGCAATTTCAAGAAATAGATTGGGCAAGAAAAAAACTTAGGCTTATGAATGATTTCGCAACCAAAGATGAAATAAAGAAAGCTTACAAGGCTTTGGCATTTTCTTCTCATCCTGATAAAAATCCAAATACTCCCGGCATAGAAAGAGAATTTGATGAGATAACAAAGGCCTATGGGGTTTTGTGGGAATATTGTCTCACAGAGGCTTGTTCTTTTAGTGAGGAAGAATTTAAAAAGAATGCGATAATGGTTAAGGTGAAGGAGTGATATGAAGGGAGAAGGAAAATATATTTACTGTATTATTGGAACAAAGCAGGAAAGAAACTTTGGCTCCGTTGGTATTGGCGGTAGAGGAGATGAAGTTTTAACTATCGGCTATAATGATTTGAGCATGGTTGTAAGCAGCCATCCTATTACCAAATTTATTGTAGATCGCCAAAATATGTTAGCTCATGAGAAAGTAATTGAGGAAGTGATGAAGGAATTTGATAGTGTGCTTCCCGTTAGGTTTGGTACTGTCGCAGCAAGTGCTGATGAGATAAGAAATCTCCTAGATAGAAGATATAGAGAATTTAAGAATGCATTAAGAGATATGGATCACAAAGTAGAATTAGGTGTCAAAGGGATTTGGAAGAATATGGATGTGATTTTTAGAGAGATTGTAGAGGAAAATAGAGAGATTAAGAGCCATAAGGAAAAAATTCAGAACGATACAGGCAAAAAAAATATCCAAGCCAAAATGGAAGCAGGTAAGATGGTCGAAAAAGCCTTAGCAAAGAAAAAAGAAGAAGAGTCAGAAAGAATAGTAGATACTTTAAGAAGAACGGCTTTTGATCATAAGCTCAATAAAATTATTGGCGATGGGATGTTTATGAATGCTGCTTTTTTGGTTGACAAAGGAAGAGAGAAAGAGTTTGATAATATAATGGATGATTTAAGTGATAGATACAAGAAGAGAATAAAATTTTTGTATGCCGGGCCTTTACCGGTATTTAACTTTGTCAATATTATAATCTATCCTGAAGAATGGGAGAAGTGATGGGAGAAGTTTTACAAGAAGGCATATATATCTACTGCATAATAGAAGAAAGCCAATATCAATCATTCGGCACAGGCGCGGTCGGTGACAGAGGTGATGAAGTACATACACTTTGTTTTAATGATATCGCGGCAGTAGTTAGCAATTCCCCAATTAAAAGATATCCTGTTTCACGGGAGAACCTGCTTCCTCATGAGAGGGTAATTGAAGAAGTGATGAAAGAATATACGGTTTTGCCGGTGAGATTCGCCACGATTACTGAAAGCGAGGATAAGGTCAAAAAGATATTGGAAAGGGAATATGATAAATTTAAGGATTTACTGGATAAAATTAAAGGCAAAAAAGAATTGGGAGTAAAAGCAGTATTTTCCGCCAAAGGCGAACCCGCCTCAGGCGGGAAGAAAGACATTTATGACCATATTTTAGAAAAATATGAAGATATTAAAAAGTTAAAAACAGCTTTGGTTTCCAAAGCATCTCAAGCTACATATAACCAAAGTGTAGAGATAGGCAAGATGGTGGAAGCAGCTTTAGAAAAAGAAAAGGAAAGCTGTAAACAGGATATATTAAATACTTTAATGCCGTTAGCGCAAAAAAATAAGATTAATGATACTTATGGCGAAAGAATGATTATAAATGCCGCGTTTTTAGTGAATGAGGAAAATGAAGCAGCGTTTGACAAGGCGGTTGATGAGCTCGACGCGAGATATGGGGATAGAGTAAAATTTAAATACGTAGGAACTTTACCGCCATTTAATTTTGTTAATCTGATAATCGAATTGGGAAAATATTAAAAATAAAAGATGTTTTTAGTTGATGATATATTGCTTGCGCCTTTAAATGGAATGGTTTGGCTGGGGAAAAAGATTAATGAGATAATTCAAAAGGAGCAGTCAGATGAAGGAAAGATAAAAGAAGAACTTATGAAATCGCAATTACAGTTTGAATTAGATGAGATAAGTGAAGAGCAATATACTAAACAAGAAAAAGAGCTCTTAGAACGTTTGGATAGTATCAGAAAGATGAAGGAAGAAGAATGATATATCCCTCGTCGCAGAAGATGTTGAGGTAAATGTCTTCGACTTTTCCCTCAACGTGACTTCGGGATTCCTGCCTGCCGGCAGGCAGGAATTCGACTACCCAGCAGGGTGTCCTGTTGGACTATGTATTTTTGAATGCTTTTAGCGATAAAAAATACAGTTTCATTAAGGAGGTGTAGGAATGGCTAATATAGAAGAAGTCAGAAAAGCAGTTGTTGAGTTTTTAAAAAAGACCCTTGATATTAAAGATATAACCGTAATTAAGGCAATAAAGGAAGATGATGGTTGGAATACTGAGGCTGAAGTTTACGAGGAGAGTTCATTTATAAAGTCGCTTGGACTTCCGACTAGAGTGCAAGATAGAAATATCTATTTTGTTAAACTGAGCGACAACTTAAAAGTTGAATCCTATGGACGAAAGGGGCAATCTGAATAATTTAATGTCTAGGAAATTTAAAATGCAAATTGCAAAGTGAAAAATGCAAAATGAGAGAATAAGAAAGAGGAGTTTTGTGTGTAATTTTGACTTTTACAATTTGCACTTTGCACTTTGCAATTATCCGAACGAAGTGAGGATTATTTTATTAAAGGGATGGTGATATGAAAATAGCAGAGAAGAGCCTTGTTTATTTGTATTGTGTTACCCAAAAGCCACCGGAGCCAAAAGAGGTTGAAAACTTAGCGGATAAACTTTATTTCGTTTACACTCAAGGTCTTTATGCTGTAGTTAGTAGAGTTTGCCCAGGTGAATTTAGTAAGGAGAATTTGAAAAAGAATTTAGCAGATTTAGAGTGGGTGAAGGTAAGGGTAAGTCTTCATGAAAAGGTGGTTGAAGAGATTATGAAGAATGCCTGCGTAATCCCTTTTAAGTTTGCAACTTTATTTAATAGTGAAGATAGCCTAAAGTTATCTTTAGAGAAAAACGCCCAAGTATTTAGAGAAAACTTTAAAAAATTAGAGGGTAAAGAAGAGTGGGGAGTTAAGATTTATTGTGATCTCGAAAAATTAAAAATAAGCTTAATGGGTCAAGAGTTTTTAGAGATAGATAAGCAAATCAGTTCTGCCTCAGCAGGCAAGGCCTTTTTTTTGAAAAAGAAAAAGGAAGAATTGTTGGATAAGGCAGTAAATAAGAATATTAATCAGTATGGCCAAGTGAGTTTTGATAGGCTAAAGGAAGAAAGCATAGAGACTCGCATTAATAAGTTATTACCTAAGGAAGTAACTGAAAGAGAAGATGACATGATTTTAAATTCAGCTTTTTTAGTTGATAAAAGCAGGGTGGGTGAGTTTGCTCAAATTGCGGATAGTCTTAAGACAAAGTATAACGATAATGGCCTTAACTTTGATTTCACTGGTCCCTGGCCACCGTATAATTTTTGTGCGACATAGGTTAACCCAAAAAATGCAAACACATTTTTTGGGTTAAGGAGTAAAGTGAATAAAGGAACACGACTTTGTTAAAAATTAATTAAAAATGGAATTATTTTTAAATCTTTGGGACTTAATATCAGCGAAATAAAAAGAATATTCATCCGGGTTCTTTGATAAAAAGGAGTAGGAAGAAAAAAGAATAAGTTTCTGTAAAGC
>JAHIVA010000021.1 GCA_018816985.1 Patescibacteria group bacterium
AGTATATGTCTGCGTAGAAGGTCCGACACAATAAGCTCCACCATTAGCCGGAGCCGGATTGGTACAAGTACGAGTCTGAGTACCAGAAACTCCACATTGCGTGCTCTGTGAACTCCAAGCACTCCAACCTCCGTTGACTATAGTAGGGGTTTGAGCACATGGAGAAGTTGTAAAATTATTAATATTTAAATTTACTGTGCCAAAACGATCATTTCTTACTACAAGTCTGAAATAGTAAGTGGTATTTTCAGTGAGACCGAAAATAGCTTGTTGAATATCTCCATCTGTGTAGAAAGGTGGTTGTACGGCGGTTGATATCCATTGTCCATTTGCTGTATTGTATTCAAAATGTGCATAAACTGGAGGATTAGTGCCTGTAGTAACGTATCCAGTTAGGGTAGCACTATTACAGGAAGTAATAATATTTGCAGATGCTGGAGTAGGAACGACCAAAAAACCGAAGAGCGTAATAACACTCAACATTATTAATTCGACAGATAATTTTATTTTTTTATTCATTATATTTTTATCAACTATTTTTAATCTTTTCTTAAAAAGTAAAAATTCGACATTTTACTTTCCGGAATTATCAATTTTAATAATAAATTTTGAATTAATAACTTTGGAAAGTAGAGGAGGCTGTGCAATAAAACACATGAACCTCCTCTCTGATAATGGCGTTCCTCAAAAGGGGGAACCAAAAGAGAAACGCCAAGATTGAGATTACCGACCTCGTTGGGCAACACCAGTGTTGCCACCATGTCCATTTCTTGCCGACCCAGTGTTTCCACCGGGGCTGATGCCGGTTGGTGGCTGATGTTGTCGTGGTGGCTGATGTTGTCGTGGTGGCTGATGTTGTCGTGGTGGCTGATGTTGTCGTGGTGGCCGATGTTGTCGTGGCTGGCGGTAATTTCTTCCATCACGATGACCACCACCTCCGCGACCAGTGCGGTAACGGTTGCCGGTGCGAACTGCATCGTAGCCACCACCGTAACCATAACCGTAACCGATGGGAATTTGAACATCGATCCCCACCCCAACCGGCAGAGATTGAGGGTAGTAGCCATAGTTGGCGGGGGTTGTGTAGTAATTTTCCTCAGGATAGCTTGCCACAGGAGAGGTTCCTCCTCCACAGTCGCAATTGCAACTCGCGTTGTTGTTACGACCATCGTAACCATCACGACCTGGAGAACCCGGAGGTCCTGGAATCCCCTGAAGACCTTGTGGCCCTGGTTTGCCGTCCTTGGCTTGGACGATGGGGCCAACGACGATATTACGGTTAACCTCGTCGTTGCCACAAGAAACTACCCACTGCAGGATTCCATCCTTCTGGGCCACTACGGTCGCAGAAGGCAACATACATTCTCCCACCTGCTCGGGGTGGGATGCCGTTGGCCTGAATCTTAGGTTGACGACCAACGGTCTGTCCGTGACGGTTAGGGTTTCCCCCTCCGCCAACTGACGATGGGTGTTCATGGCGGTCGGACCGCCAAGAACGCATGCGGGAACTGCCGCGTTTAGCGTGCAGGGCCCGAAAATCACCGCTGCCACGAGAGTCGTGGCCATTAACAGCTTTTTCATCGTTGACGACCTCCTTCCGGGCATCGTACTGGAACAAGGCGTTCGCCAACGATGTCCCGAACATACGTGTGACCATCCCAGCGTGGGTTCCCTAACACAGGAACCTTTTCAAAACATCGGGCAACCACAATAGGTTGTGGTTGCGGTTGGGCAGCTGCGGCTCCAAAGAGGAAGCCCAGCCCCGCAAAAACACAGGGAACGATTAAATTGGGTCCTCCATGTCCACCACGAGCCTGCGCGCTCGCTGGCGCGCAGAAACCAACAACTGCGATCGCCACGAGGGCGACCAAAAACTTTTTTTTCATTTTTTTCTCCTTTCTTTCAAAGAATTTTAGGGGGATACCCCTTTTTTTGGAGCACTTTCCCCACCGTTTTTTCAGTTAGGATTGTATCATACCTTAGTGGAAATGTCAAATCAAAAATAGTTCTTATTTGTCTCTTTTTTTGCTAAAATAGCAGTATGCTTTTGACTCCATTTTATGATCCGGAAAAATCTTACGAGGAAAATTATAAAAAAGGTCCTTTTGGAGATTTTGCTAATGGAAAAGTTTTTAAAAATGAAGAAGAAGCGAAATATAATTTTCTAGGCTTTAAGGTAAATTCGCCTTTTGGTATTCCAGCTGGTCCACTTATCAATGGAAATTTTATGCAGGCAGCTTTTGAAAAAAGTTTTAATATTTGCGTTTACAAAACAGTGCGCACGCGCGAGAAAAAATGCAATGATTGGCCGAATGTTTTACCGGTTAAGGTTGAGGGTGATCTAACGATGGAAAAAGCTCGACAAGGATTGATTACTAAAAAACAGTTTACCGAACCATTGGCTATTACTAATTCATTTGGTAATCCTTCTTATGACCCGAAAATTTGGCAAGCGGATATTGTTGAGCTTGTGAAATGGGTGAATAAGCGAAAGGGACAAGTGGTCTGTGGAATGATTGAAGGTACACGTTGGTCAGCTGATTTTACTGAACAAGATTTTTTAAATGACTGGGTTTTGGCTGCTCGCTTAATGAATGAAACTAAAGTTCACGTAATTGAAGCTAATTTTAGTTGCCCCAATGAAGGTAATGAGGTTAAGCGACTTTTATGTTTTGATATTGAGCAATCTTTTCGTATTGTGGAAGCGATAAAAAAAGAAATTGGAAGAACACCTCTCATAATTAAAATTCCATATTTTGAAAACGAAATAGAATTACAGGAAATGGTTCAAAAACTGGGAAATGTCGTGGATGGTTTTTCCGCTATCAATACTATTCCTTCAACAATTCAAGATGAAAAAGGAAATCAGGCACTCCCAGGTGGAGAATGGCGACTGAGGTCTGGTGTCTGTGGTGCTCCGATTAAATGGGCTGGGCTGGAGATGGTTCGAAGATTAAAAAAATTACGGGAAGAATTTGGATATTCATATACTATTATTGGGGTCGGAGGAGTGACCACGTCGGAAGATTTTTTTGAATATCGAAAGGCCGGAGCTGATGTTGTAATGTCGGCTACAGGTGCAATGTGGAATCCGTATCTGGCGCAAGAAATTGCAGAGAGGCTGAAGAAGAGTTAAGATGGCTTTATGAATAAAAAATTACAACAAATAGCCCTAGATTTCTACAGACTCAAAGCTATAAAATTTTCCAAAGAAGGATTTAAGTTTAATCTTCACGCGGAGCACCCAGAAGCGCCAGTAAGCCCAAATTATTTAAACTTACGAGATGTTTTTCGTAACCCAGAGGTTAGAAAAAAAATTGCTCAACAAATTGTGCCTATAGTGAAAAAATTAAAACCGGATATTTTAGTTGATTTGCCACAATCAATCTCTCCTATTACCACGACCGTTTCGGATATGACCGGAATTCCAATGATTTCCGTACGGTCAGAAGCTCTCAAAGGGGTAAAAAAAGACCATGGGGTGAAACAAAATATAAATGGTACCTTTAAAAAAGGTCAAAAAGTTTTGATTATTGATGATGTGGTTTCCAGTTATGCTTTTACTAAAATTAAAGCCATAGAGGTTTTAATAGAAAGTGGCTTAAAAGTTATTCCTATAATCATCGTCGTGGCAGATAGGGAAGAGGGAGGAAGGGAAACTTTGAAAAAAATTAAATTTGATTTAGTTAGTGTTTTGGGTTTTAAAGATATTTTAAATTTTTACCTTGCTAAAAAATTAATAAATAAAGAAGATTATAAAAAATCTTTGGAATATAATAAATTTGCCAAAGATTATGTCACAAAATAATGATGAATATTATAGATAAATACAACAAAAGAGCTAAAAAGGTAGATTCATTATTGTGCGTTGGGTTGGATGCAGATTTTGCTAAAATTCCAAAAAGATTTTTGAAAAAGAAATTTCCACAATTTGAATTTAATAAATGGATTATTGAAGAGACGCACGAATACGCGGCTGCTTTTAAAATGAATAGTGCTTTTTATGAAGCACGAGGGGATAAGGGAATAAAAGAATTAAAAATGACGATGGATTATTTGAATAAAAATTATCCTGATATTTTTACAATTTTGGACGCGAAACGCGCCGATATCGGCAATACTAATAACGGTTATGTAACAGCGATTTTTGATTGGTTAAATTTTGATGCAGTTACCTTACATCCCTATTTAGGGAAAGAGGCCTTGCAACCGTTTTTAGACAGGAAAGATAAAGGTTGCATTATTCTCTGCCGAACTTCCAATCCGGGCGCTGGTGAATTACAAGACTTGAATGTCAAACACCCGATGTTTGACACAAGAATGCCACTTTGGCAAATTGTGGCGGAAAAAGTTTCTCGAGACTGGAATAAAAATAAAAACTGCCTGCTTGTCGTCGGTGCGACTTATCCGAAAGAAATGAAAAAAATCAGACAAATTGTCGGGGAGATGACTTTTTTGGTGCCGGGGATAGGTGCTCAAGGCGGGGATTTGCAGGCTACCTTGAAAGCCGGATTAAACAGCAAGGGTTTAGGGCTTATCATTCATTCTGCCCGAGGGATTATTTTTTCCGGCAACCCAAAACTTGAAGCGCAAAAACTTCGGGACGAAATTAGGAAATATAAATGAGACTTGATTTTATTTTTTAAAATGTTAATATTTTACTTAATGTATCAGGCGAAGAAAAAGTTAAACACCTTTCGAACTCACAACTTTAATATTTCTGTTTCTATTATAAAAACCCCTATCGGGGTTATTTTTTTGTCCCAAATATATGCTTAGTATTGAAGGAATTATCGTAAATAGTGAGGGGCAAAAAAGAGGTCGGATTGAAATCGACCAAAAGACCGGGTTAATTGTAAAAGTTACGGAACCATCCGGTGTGGCTGATGTCATTTTAAAAGATGAGTTAATCTTTCCTGGTTTTGTAGATTTACACGTGCACGCGAGAGAATGCGCAGACCACAGCCAGGACTACAAGGAGGATTTTAAAACCGCAGGGCAGGCGGCTATTAATGGCGGAGTAGTTGCTTTTATGGAAATGCCGAATAACCCTACTCCGCCGATAGATGATAAAAGTTATGCGGAGAAAAAAGAATTGACACAAAAATGCCCGATAGAGGTTGTGCTTTATGCTGGAATTGGAGAAAATACTCAACCGTTACAAAAATTGGCGTCCTATAAAGTTTTTATGGGACCTTCGGTTGGTGATTTATTTTTTCATTCGCTTTCGGAATTGGAAAAAGTTTTAGTGCAGTATCACGGACGTTCTGTAAGTTTTCATTGTGAGGATCCGAAAATTTTGGAAGATAATAAAGAGCGAGTTACTCACGGTGAACGTCGTCCTCCCGAAGCAGAAATTTCAGCGATTGATTTTGCCCTACAAATGATTAAAAAATATAATTTACAGGGGAAAATTTGCCATTGTTCAACTAAAGAAGGTTTGGAAAAAATAAAAAATGCTAAAAAGCGCGGAATAAACGTTGTCGCGGAAGTTTCTCCACATCATTTATATTTTGATTCTGAAATGCTGACAGAAAATAATCAGAAATTTATACAAATAAATCCACCTCTTCGCACTAGGGAAGACAGAAATTATTTAATAAAAGCTTTACTTGAAGGGACGATAGATTTTATAGCCACTGACCACGCTCCGCATACCGAAGACGAAAAATTAAAAGGGACTTCTGGTACACCCCAACTCGATACTTATGGGCCTTTTGTTACTTGGCTGATAAAAGAACATAACTTTACTCCGGCGGACATTTTGCGTGTTTCTAGTTATAATCCTGGTAATTTTATTAATCAATTTACTGAAGGCAAGTATGGAAAAATAGAAGAGGGATATGTCGGGTCACTGACAATTCTTGATTTAAATAAACCAATTATGATTACTAAAGATGAACTTAAAACAAAATGTGGCTGGTCAGCGTTTGAGGGAATTACTTTTCCTGGCAGGGTGACAATGACGATAATAAAGGGCAAAGTTTATGCAAAACAAAACGAGTAAAAAAGCTAAATTAATATTAAAGGATGGAAGTACTTTTGAGGGCGTGTCTTTTGGTGCGGAGAAATCTGTTTCTGGAGAAGTGGTTTTTGCTACCGGAATGGCAGGATATCCAGAGGCTTTTACTGACCCTTCTTTTTGTGGACAAATTTTAGTAATGACTTACCCGCTTATTGGAAACTATGGAGTGCCGAAAAAAGAATTTTGGGAATCAGACAAAATTCAAATTTCTGGTTTAATAGTTTGTAACTATGTAGATACTCCCTCCCATCACGCTATGGAAAAGACACTTAGCGCTTGGCTTAAAAGTCGGGGTATTCCTGCTTTGGAAATTAAGGATACCAGAATGCTTACTCAAAAATTACGGGATGAAGGAGTAACTTTAGGTAAAATTATTGCCGGCAATAATACCGTAAAATTTGAAGATCCAAATCTCAGGAATTTAGTGGCGGAAGTAAGCACTAAAAAAGTTTTATTTTTTGGTCAAGGCAAAAAAACCATTGTGATTATAGATTGTGGTGAAAAAAGAAACATAATACGCAGACTATTGGCTCGCGGATTGAAAGTAGCGGTAGTGCCTTTTGATACAGATGTAGCTGAATTAAATTTCAATTTTGACGGAGTTTTAATTTCTAATGGTCCCGGAGATCCCAAGATGGTAAAAACCACAATAAAAAATGTAAAAAAAATTATCAAAAAAGGAATCCCCACACTTGGTATTTGTTTAGGGAATCAGATTCTTACTTTAGCTTTGGGTGGGGATACTTATAAATTAAAATTTGGACATCGCAGTCAAAATCAACCTGTGGTGGAAAAGAATACTAGAAAGTGTTATCTCACAACCCAAAATCACGGTTTTGCTGTTAATAAAATTCCTAAAAATTTCACTGAGTGGTTTTATAACGCTAACGACAATACAAATGAAGGGGTGATTCATAAAAGTTTACCGATAATGTCTGTGCAATTTCATCCCGAAAGTTCGCCTGGGCCACTTGATACGGATTGGATTTTTGATTATTTTTTAGAAAGAGCGGGAATAAATTATGAAAAATAATAAATTAAAATTAATAAAAAAAATACTAGTGCTTGGAAGCGGCGCTCTCAAAATAGGAGAGGGAGGGGAATTTGATTATAGCGGAACCCAAGCCATTAAAGCACTGAAAGAAGAAAAAATTAAAGTGATTTTAGTTAATCCAAATATCGCTACTTTTCAGACATCGAAAGATTTGGCAGATGAAGTTTATTTTTTGCCAATAGACACTTTTTTTGTTGAAAAAGTCATAAAAAAAGAAAGGCCCGACGGAATAATGCTTTCTTTTGGCGGACAGACGGCGCTTAATTGCGGACTTCACCTAGAGGAAAAAGGAATTCTTAAAAAATATAATGTGCAGGTTTTAGGTAGCCCCGTATCATCTATAGAACTTACTGAAGATAGGGAAAAGTTTAAAGAACACTTAAAAAGTATCGATATCCCCGTACCTCCTTCTGGAAGTGCGACAACTTTAGCAGAAGCAAGAAAAATTGCTCACAAAATTGGCTTTCCCCTTATGATACGTGCAGCTTTTGCCTTAGGGGGGCAAAAGTCCGGTGTGGTAAATAATGAGAATGAACTTGAAGAAACAATAAAAGGGGCACTAGCTGTTTCTCCCCAGGTTTTGGTTGAAAAATATCTTCATCAATTTAAAGAAATTGAATATGAGGTAGTGCGTGACTGCTACGACAATACTGTTACTGTGTGTAATATGGAAAATCTTGACCCGCTCGGTATTCACACTGGAGATTCTATTGTAATTGCCCCTAGTCAGACGCTTAATAATGAAGAATATCAGGGGCTTAGGGAAGCTAGTATTAAAATTGTACAAAGTTTAAAAATAGTAGGAGAGTGTAATGTTCAGTTTGCTCTTAACCCATCTCCCGTGGGTAAAGGGGTAGACTATTTTGTAATTGAGGTAAATGCCAGACTGTCTCGCTCAAGTGCGCTGGCTTCTAAGGCTACCGGTTATCCACTTGCTTATGTGGCCGCCAAGCTCGCTCTTGGATATAATTTATCTGAAATAGAAAATAAAATTACAAAAGTGACTCAAAGTTTTTTTGAGCCGGCACTTGATTATGTGGTGGTAAAAATACCCCGCTGGGATTTGATAAAATTTACGGGCGCGATAGAGCAAATTGGCAGCGCAATGAAATCCGTAGGGGAGGTAATGGCAATTGGCCGAAGTTTTGAGGAGGCCTTGGGGAAAGCTATTCGGATGCAGTCTGGGAATGTTGAGGGTATTACTGATAATGGATTTAAAAATAAAAAAGATTTAGAGAATTTATTAAATGTTCCGACTCCGAGAAGAATTTTTGCCATAGCGGAAAGTTTTAAAAAAGGAGTAAAGATAGAAAAGATTCACAAAATCACTGGAATTGATTTGTGGTTTTTGTTTAGAATAGAAAATATTGTAAATTCCGAAAAGAATTTTTTAAAAAATAAAATTTTAAGCAAAGAAAATCTATTAATTTTAAAACAAATAGGCTTTTCGGATAAAAAGATTGGAGATTTGTGTGGAAAAACAGAATTGGAAATTCGAAAACTGCGAATTCATTTTGGAGTTATCCCATCAGTTTTTACTATTGATACGCTGGCTGGGGAAGTGCCGGCCAAAACTAATTATTTATATCTAACCTATTATGGAAATCACAATGATGTTTCTCCTCTTGGTAAAAATGCAATTATTGTTTTAGGTAGTGGTCCGTATCACATTGGTTCTTCGGTTGAATTTGACTGGTGTTCTCTTCATGCGGCACTTGCCCTTAAAAAACACAAAAAACAATCAATTATCATAAATTGTAATCCAGAAACAGTTTCTACCGACTATGATATGTCCGACCGTTTATATTTTGAAAATCTGTCTTTTGAAACAGTCGCGGATATTTTTGAATTTGAAACTGCGGGTGGTTTGATAGTTTCAGTTGGTGGACAAAGGCCAAACAACCTTGCTAAAAAACTTTCAGAAGCAAAATTTACTATTTTGGGCACCAAAGCGGAGGACATTGATCGGGCGGAAGATCGTAATGCCTTTTCAGCATTATTAGATAAGCTTGGAATTTTACAACCCAAATGGCAGAGTTTTACTTCTAAAAAAGAAGCTGAAAAATTTACAGAAATCGAAGGTTTTCCAGTTTTGGTTCGTCCTTCCTATGTTCTTTCCGGGTCAGCAATGCGTGTTTGTTATAATAAAAAACAATTGCACAATTTTATAAGTAAAGCAGCAGTTTTATCTCCGCTTCATCCGGTAACTGTTTCTAAATATATAGAAAATGCTAAAGAGCTTGAGTTTGACGGAGTTGCGCAACAAGGAAGACTTATGCTTTATGGTATTTCTGAACACGTAGAAAATGCCGGAGTACACTCAGGAGATGCAACTATCGTTTACCCGACCCAAAGAGTTTATGCTTCAACAGAATTTCAATTACGCGATATTTCTAAAAAAATTGCGCGAGAACTTTCCATTACCGGACCATTTAATATTCAATTTTTAGTAAAAGACAACCGTCCATTTGTAATTGAGGTAAATGTACGGGCCAGTCGTACTTTTCCCCTTTTATCAAAAGCAATGGATGTCAATTTCCCTGAAATGTCGGTGGATAGTTTCTTTGGAAAAGCCAAACACCATAATTTTGTATATCCGAAAGGAGTTATTGTAAAATCTCCACAATTTTCTTTTTCTAGATTACTTGGTGCGGATCCAGTGCTTAGAGTAGAAATGTCTTCAACCGGAGAAGCAGCTTGTTTCGGTCGGGATTACGATGAAGCGCTTTTGAAATCAGTTTTAAGTACCAATAAATTTGATTTCAAGAATAAAAACGTTCTTCTTTCCTTAGGAGGAGAGATAAATAAAGCTAAATTTTTAGAAACGGCTGGCCTCCTGCTTTCTTTAGGTTACACAATTTTTGCCACAGACACGACTGCTGAATTTTTTAAAAAACATAACATAAATTGCAAAGAAGTACACAAAGCGCACGAGCAATCCCCAAATGTTTTGAATATTATAGAGGGCAAAAAAGTATCTTTTGTGGTAAATTTAAGCAAGATGAGAGATAGCTTAGGGAGAGAAAAAGAGCATATTGTTACTGATGGTTTCCGGGTACGAAGGGCTACGGTAGATAATCAGATTCCTTTATTTACCGATTTGCAATTAGCACGTGCTTTCATTAAGGCCTTGGGGCGTTACCCTTTGGAAGATTTAGAAATTAAGTCGTATAAAGAATATTTATAAATAGTAAAAATTTATGAAAAACATTATTTCTACCCATCAATTTAAAAAAAACGAAGTTAAAAAAATTTTAGCTCGTGCAGGAGCAATGGAGGAAAATGTTAAAAAGGGGAAGGTTAAGCAAATTCTTAAAGATAAAATAATTGCTTGTGTTTTTTTTGAACCTTCAACCAGAACAAGATTTTCTTTTGAAACAGCAGCCTTAAAATTGGGTGCGAAAATTATTTCCGCGGAAAATGCGATGGAAAACACTTCTGCTCACAAAGGAGAAACCATTGAAGACACCACAAAGATACTTTGTTCCTACGCAGACCTTGTCATTATCCGTCATCCAAAATCTTTTTCACTGGAAGCGGCTGCGAAAGTTGCTACTGTGCCGCTTATTAATGCGGGGGATGGTACAAACCAGCATCCAACGCAGGGATTTTTAGATTTATATACAATTAAAAAGGAGCATAAACGATTAATGAATTTAAATATTGGTTTCGGAGGAGATTTACTAAATAGTCGAACCTTAAAATCACTTGTTCCATTGCTTCGACTTTATACAGGCAATAAATTTTATTTCATTTCGCCTAAGGAACTACGATTACCAAGAGAATTTATTAAAGAATTAAAAGAAAATGAAGTGCAGTTTGAAGAATTAAAAAGTTTAGAAGAAGCCTTGCCTAATCTTGATGTGCTTTATATGACTCGAGTGCAAAAAGAACGTTTTGCGAATATCACAGATTATAATAAAGTGAAAGACCTATTTATCCTCAAGAAAAAACATTTAAAAAATATGAAAAAAGATGCAATTATTATGCATCCATTGCCGAAAATAAATGAAATTGAAAAGGAGGTAGATGAGGATCCTCGTGCTACCTACTTCCACCAAGCCCAAAATGGTGTCTATGTCCGTATGGCGCTACTTTGTTATGCATTAGGATTATAATTTATTGACTCTCTAAAAACTGAAAGATTTTTTCGTTGACGAGGACGTTTTCTACGTGCATTCGGGCGCGTTCTGGGTCAGCTTCTTTATAGTGTTCCAGAATTGATGCAACTTCTTTTGCAACTTCCGCTTCATTAGCAATTATTTTTTCTGTTTTTGCTATCTCGTTTAAAAGAAGGGCCAGCTTGGCTTTTTTTTCTGCATCATTTCGGAATTCTTTTCTCAAGTCTTCTTTTGTTTTATTCAGATGTTTTAAATAATCTTCAAATTTTAATCCCATTTGGGCAATGTCAGACTCCATACGATATAAAATTTTATCTAATTCTATCTCCACCAAGATTTCCGGCACCTCTAAGATACTTTCTTCTATAATTTTTTCAATTATTTTTAATCTGGTTTTTTCTTTTAATTCATTTTCTTTTTCTAACTTTATATTTTCTTTTAGTTTTATTTTAAAATCCGCTATATCTTTAAAGGGACCAAGAGCTTGCACAAAAGCATCATTAAATTCAGGTAATTCTTCCTTTATTTCATCGGAGCTTTTGGTGGAGGCAGATTCTTCTCCATGTTTATGTTCTTCCCCTTCTTTGTGTATATGTTCAGCCACATGTTTTTTTGGAGCGCGAGATTTACGGATATCCATTATGGTATTTTCCAAATCTTCTTCTGATACGGTAATATTTTTTTCTTTATCGGTTATTTCGGAAATTATTTTCTGGGCTGCTTTTTTATAATCAGCTAGCTTGATTTCTGGTAATACCGCAGTCTTTATTTTAAATCCTAAAGGATTTTTTCTAGCTAGTTTTAAGATAGAAATTTCTGGGCGACTAATAGCATCTATCTTTTTCTCAGCGATTATCTTTGGGTAATGTTCTGAAAGTGCCATCTCTGCCATTTCTTCTAAAATATTAATTTCCGGTATTTTGGAAATTAAGACACTTTCGGGTACTTTTCCTTTTCTGAAACCGTCCAACTTTAAATTATCACCAAGTTTTTTCAAAGCTTTTGTGAAATAAGACTCGAAGATTTCAGAATCAATTTCTCCTTCTATTTCTATTTCGCTTTTTGGAAGTTTTTTAACGACTATTTTCATATTCTAATTTTTATATCATTAAAATAACCAAAAGCAAAGCCATAATGTTCAGAATTTTTATCATTGGATTGATGGCTGGACCAGCGGTATCTTTATAAGGGTCTCCGACAGTATCTCCGGTTACTGCAGCCTTGTGAGCCTCACTACCCTTACCTCCGTGATTGCCTTGCTCGATATGTTTCTTGGCATTATCCCAAGCACCCCCACCGGAGGTCATAGAAATAGCCACAAAAAGTCCGGTAACAATAGACCCAACGAGTAGTCCTCCCAAAACCACTAAACCGTTTTCTTTTCCAAAAATTAAAATTACCAAAATTGGTGCTAATACTGGGATGAGAGCAGGTAGAATCATTTGTTTAATGGCAGCACCAGTAATAATTGAGACAGCTTTGGCGTAATTCGGTTTTCCTGTGCCTTCCATAATTCCTTTTATTTCTCTGAATTGTCGGCGGATTTCTTCCACCACCTTGCCAGCAGTTTTTCCTACAGCTTCCATACACAATGCTCCGAAATAATAGGGAAGGAGTCCTCCCAGAAAGAGACCTACAATTACGTATGGATTACTTAAATCAAAAGTTATCTCTTTTCCTACCTTAACAATTTCCTCGGTATAAGAGGCAAAAAGCACGAGGGCTGCCAAGCCAGCAGAGCCGATAGCGTAACCTTTGGTTACAGCTTTAGTGGTATTGCCTACAGCATCTAGGGGGTCGGTAACATTTCGAACAGATTCTGGAAGTTCAGCCATTTCGGCGATACCTCCGGCATTGTCTGTTATTGGACCATAAGCATCAATAGCCACAATAATTCCTGCCATTGAAAGCATAGACATTGCTGCCACTGCTATTCCGTAAAGTCCCGCATAGTGATAACTGATTAATATTCCTAAAACAATAGTGATTAAAGGCAGGGCAGTAGCTTTCATTGAAATAGCTAAACCCTGGATAACATTTGTTCCGTGTCCGGAAACCGAAGCGAGGGCAATAGATTTAACAGGATAGTATTTTGTAGAAGTGAAATATTCTGTAATAACAACCAGAGCTCCGGTTACCAGAAGACCAACAATGGAGCAAATAAATAAATCCATCACTGTGTATTTTCCATTTCCTGACATTAATAAATTTGTTACAGGATAAAAAGCAATTGCTGCAATGACCCCAGAAGCGATCAAGCCTTTATACAGAGCACCCATGATATTTTTATTTTTACCTAAACGTACAAACCAGGTGCCGATGATAGATGCAAAGATAGCTATTCCGCCGATTACCAAAGGATAAATAATTGCATTTTGAAATCCCACAAAAAGTAGTGAACCAAGGAGCATTGTGGCAACTGAGGTAACGGCATAAGTTTCAAATAAATCTGCCGCCATACCTGCACAGTCACCGACATTATCACCGACATTGTCCGCAATCACTCCCGGATTTCTTGGGTCGTCTTCTGGAATTTCCGCTTCTAGCTTACCGACAAGGTCTGCTCCCACATCTGCTGCTTTAGTGAAAATTCCTCCACCCAATCTGGCAAAAACAGAGATAAGTGAAGCACCGAAACCAAGACCGATAAGGGCAGGAATATCTTTAGTAATTGCATAAAAAGCAGTTACCCCAAGAAGAGCCAAGCCTACTACCAAAAGTCCAGTTACTGTTCCTCCCCGAAAAGCAATAGAAAGCGCTTCTTCTATTCCGTTTCTAGCGGCTTCTGTTGTTCGGACATTTGCCCGAACAGAGACATTCATACCAATATATCCTGCCAAAGCGGAGAAAATGGCTCCAACTAAAAATCCAAAAGCCATAGTCCAGCCAAGCTTAGGAATAAAACCGACGATTAAAAAAAGTGCTATGGCAATTAAGCCAATAGTTTTATATTGTTTATTTAAATAAGCACCAGCACCTTCTTGGATTGCCTTGGCGATTTCTTGCATCCGTTCATTACCAGGACTCTTTTTCAAGATTGACTTAGCTAAAAATAAACCGTAAATAATAGCAATTACCGAACTAACAAGTGCAAATAATAAAAATTGATTCATGTTTTTTTTATTAACTAATAATAATTTCTACAAGGCAAGACCTTGTACTAGTACAAGGTCTTGCCTTGTTTACTCCTCTTTTATTTCTACTTTTTCTCCATCTGTGCTAATTACTCCTTTTTCATCACCTTTTATATCTATTCTCCATCCAGTCAGTTTAGCTGCAAGACGTACGTTTTGTCCACCCTTGCCGATGGCGAGAGATAGTTGGTCATTGGCTACTTCCACGGTTGCCTTGTGTTCTTTCTCATCTATTTCAATGGAAATAACTTTGGCTGGGGAAAGTGAATTAGAAACAAATTGTATGGGATTTTCGGACCAAGGGATTATGTCAATTTTTTCTCCCGAAAGTTCGGTCGTAATGGTGTTTACTCGGGTACCTTTTTGGCCAACACAAGAACCGACTGGATCAATGTGTTCATCGTTTGAGTAAACTGCTATTTTAGAACGGGCGCCGGCTTCTCGGGCTACTCCTTTTATTTCTACGACACCATTTTCTATTTCTGGCGCTTCCAGAGAAAAAAGTTTTTCTATAAATTTTGGATGGGTGCGGGAAAGACGCAAATTTATACCACGCGGGGTATCTTCCACACTGTAAAGGTAAGCCCGTACTCTTTGTCCTCGAGTCCAATATTCTCCTGGAATTTGTTCTTCTGCTGGTAAGATGCCGGTGGCTCTATTAAAATCAACATAGACATTTCCTCGTTCTACTTTTTGCACTATACCTGAAATGACTTCTCCCTCCTTGGTGCCATATTCTTCAATAATGGAAGTGCGTTCCGCTTCGCGGATTTTTTGAATAATGACTTGTTTGGCTGTTTGGGCAGCGATGCGTCCGTAATCTTCTTTTGCTTCTAAGGGAAAAATAATTTCATCGTTGAGTTTTGTCCCTTTTTTTATTTTTTTAGCGTCTTCCAACAGGATGTGGTGTTCGGCATTAAAATGTACACGTTCTTCTTCGGTGTCTTTTGTAGAATATTCACCTCCTTCTTTTTCGGTATCCATTATGGCAATACTTTCGTCTACTACGATTTTTACCTGAAAGAAATCTGTTTTACCAGTTTCCATATCAAACTTTGCTCGGATAATTTGTCCTTTTTTACCGTAATCTTTTTTGTAAGCGGCAGCCATCGCTTGTTCTATGGCTTCCAAAATTTTTTCTTTAGGGATTTTTCTTTCTTCTTCCAACTGTTCCAATGCCGATTTGAATGTTTTTATATCTAACATAAAGTTATTTTATTAAGTTTTATTAAAAAAAGCCCTGTAGATACAGGACTCATATAAAAAAATAATATCATAAGCGTCATTTTATTGCAACTCTCAAGGAATGCTGGTTTTTTGTATGCAAATTTTGCTTTTTTCCACCTACCCTTGACAAATCTCAATATAAGCTGTGAGATTGACTTTTTCATAAATATATGATACAATTAAAAATAGGAATAAGGGTGGCTCTTTTATATCTCAACTAGAGCTGAAATTAAAATAACCTCAAAAAAAGAAAGGAGAACGTTATGAAGAAACTAGTGTTGGTAGTACTCATCGCGTTTATCCTTTTTGGATGCGCGACAACGACTACAAGGGTGGACAATGTTATGTTGTCCAACGATTCTCCCGTGATGATTATTGTAGCGGGGAAGGACCCGGAAAACGGTTGGGACAAATTGTTGCTAAACGTTTTCCCAAGGGCGATAATGGTAACTCCCGAAGTGTCTTCTTCTCTCGAAGATGGGGCCGAAGATCTTATTCGGCAAGTTAGAGAAGCGGGGGTTATCAGCAACTCCTGGAGAGTAATAGCTCATTCGTGGGGAGCAAAACTCACGGAACAGGTAGTTGCTGGGTATCCAGGGTTAATCAGCAAGGCCGTCTTGATTGCTCGGCCTGGGTTCGAAGAGTTTCGTTGGATGCCTTCCTTTGTTTCGGCGCTGTTGCGTCCGGACGAAGATCGGAGTGGTTTGACGAAATATTTTGTCATTGCCGGGATTGATCCAAAAGCTCCTGCAAGGTGGTGGATGATGCCGAACGAGAACGGTGTTGTCCAATCCGACGGGGTAGTTTCCGTCAAGGAAGCAACCACTCTAACGGGTGGACGCAAAGCAGAAGAAATTCTCGTAATTACAGGGGAGGAGGGTGAGCACACCCGAATCCTGTCCTCCGAAATCGTTCTTAGTCAGGCGAAAGCCTGGCTGGAAACGGAAACCCTGGTCGCAACAGTTGTGACCAGGGACTAGGAAAAAAGAGGAGAGGTGGAATGATTTCAGATGAGATCAGTGCCCAGTCGAGCTTTTATAGACGACTGGGCACTTTAACGTTCATCTTGTTTATTTTTAATTTAATATTTTATTTTTCCAAAAAATATTACATAATTTTTATTATTTTTTTCTCCATTTTCATAATTCACCAATTGTGCTTCTCCGTTAGGTAAAATAATTCCGGCAAAATCTTTTACGCCACTGGAAACAATCGGCAACTTGAGCCAGACTGCTTCTATTTTCTTTAAATTACTGGTCAGATATGAAAAATGATATGAACCAAGACCAATCCAGCGATTACTTGTCGGGTTGATAATAAATTGCGCTCCTTTATTCAGATATTCTTTTAAGTCGCTCGGATAATGAATTTCTAAGCAAATAGGAGTTGCAAAAAATGCCATATTTTTTTGAAATGTTATCGAGAGAAGATTTCTTTCTCCTGGAATATCTGCATTTTGTGGATTGAAAATTGCATAATCGCTAATTTCCGGATTTTTCTCTCTAAGCCATTTATATATTGATGGTTGCCAATTACCAAAAGGCCAATATTCGCCGATAAAGGTAAGACGGTTTTTATTATGCATATTCGTAATATTTCCCTCAGGGTCAAAGAGGATTGAGGAATTATATTTATTTTCGTTTTGGAAGGTATCGTACGAAGTAAGAACATAGGTATTTAATTCTCTGGCTGTGTTTTGAAATATGAGGTCAGAATTTTGTTGTTGGTCGAAAATATTTTCGGGGAATATGATTAAATCAACTTTTTGTTTTGAAAGCTCTTTAATAAGTTCATTAGATGAATCTATCGTGAAGGTGTTGTCGGTAGAAACAGAAATAATTGTAAATGAATTCGGCAGAGCATTGTAGGCAAGGGAATTTTTATATAAATTAAACCTGGACATACCCCAACTAAAAAAAAGAATAATAAAAATTAAGGCAACAGAAAGAATATTATTTTTTGAATTTTTTCGTTGCAGAATAGCGGCAGAAATTAATATGTTTATAAAAGCAACAAAAAAAGTAAGGATTAAAAATCCGCCTATATTAGCCAGCCCGACAAAAGGAGATGAACCGAGCGCATTGCCAGCAGTTATAATATAAGTTGGAATTAGAGCAAAATGTGCCTGCAATAGGTCGAAAAAAGTCCAAGCAAATGGCAAGAAAATCAACATTGGCAAGGCAGAGGTTGTTTTGTTTGTAAATTTTTTGAATAAAAAAACAGAAAAAGGCAGACCGAGAAAAATAAGGATGACCTCGGTCCACAATATCGGCTCCAAGGTAAAGTAGACCGTGCCGAAGAGAAAAATTATACGAAATAAAGCAGTACCTAAGACAAGCCGCCAGAGCTTTTCTTCGCGCAAGAAAAAAAGAAAAAGAGGGATAAGAAAAATAAAAGCTAGGGGGTAAAAATTAAACGGCAAGAAAGCGACAATACCTAAAACTGCAGCTAGAAGTGGCAAAATCATAAGTTGATTATAGCAAACAGTTTTAGGCTTAACAAATTTATATTTTTATCGTAAATATTATATTTTATTGTAGATTAAGTAATCAACTCCACCCTATTGACATATTCGATAAAGTAGGATATACTAAATATTGAATATTCGTTCACTGAAAAGAAGTATAAACAACATAAGAAAGGAGGACTTGAGATGAGGAAGAATCTGTTGGTTGTTTTTGCGGTGGCAATGTTTTTTGTGGTGGCGCTGCCGATGGCGGCGATCGCCAAGAACACGATTCGCGAGGGCGAGCGCCCGACATTGGTCAACATGACCATCGTTGGCGAGCCGCTTAGTCTCGTGGACGAGACGGAGGACTCTTTGTCTTGGTTTCTCTCGATCCGAGGAATCGGATCAAGCCCCTGGATAAAGGACAGGAAAGTCGTCCTGACGATCTCCGGCGATATCGCGGAAGTCGTCATTGGAGATGCACCCGTCGCGAGGTTCTCGCTGGGCGACATGGACGGTGCCATGGAGCGAGTTGCGGACTATATTGTCGCGACTCTGCGGGCTCGGGGCGAGCTTCGGCTTGTTGGGGTCAGATAAACAAAATGCCCAGCTGCCTTCGGGCGGCTGGGCATTTTCTCTACGAAAGGAGAAAAAGATGAAAAAAAGTTTTTGCTACTCGTTCTTTTTGTCGTTCTTTTTGGTTTTTTTTGCGGGGTGCGCTCATATGCTGGCACCCCAGCAGGGACTCGAAAAGGGGGAAAGGTTGTCGCTCGCCATAGCGAGCGTAACCTTCCATTCGGCGCTTGTCGAAGCGCCGAATGGGAACAGGGTTGAGGTTGATGTGTCCTCTCCCATTCGTAGCGACAAGTACGCGGCGGTCTTCGTCGCGGCCACAAAAAAAACCCTACTTGAAGGGTTTCGCGTCAGGGGAGTTATCATAGACCCTGATGCGATAACAAGGTTAGAAGTTGTTATCGCCGAGAGCTATCGCTCTCTCGCGGTCGTGCGGCTGATGGTGGGTCGCATTACGCGAGATGGAGAGACGGTCGAGGCACGAACGTCTCGGTGGACACCTGATCCTGCGCGTAACGCCTTTGATATGGATGGGTGGCGCAATCTATCCGCGGCGAAGACCGCCGCGTGGTTTATGGGAGAGGATCTCATAAATGAGATCTTAAATTCCCTTCGTAAGAAGGGAGAGATGAGGAGGAAGGAGAAATAGCATATGGAAATTTCCAAATGCCCAGCCGAGCCTTAGCTCGGCTGGGCATTTTATTTTTATCTATTTTTATTATAAATATTGAGAAAAGTTATCCACAGTTTTTGTTTGAATAATATCTCGCCTGGTTTTTTGTGATATAATTTAGATTGTCGAAAACTTAAAATAATTAAAATAAGTACATAAATAATGGAACAAAATATTTCAAACGATAATTTTAAATTATGGACAAAATGGTTTTGGATTGGCATTGTAATCGCAATTCTTAGTATGGTTTCTGGTATTGTGTATGGTATTGCACTTTCTCTAGAGAAAGACTATCGGAAAGAAGGAATTATCATTATTGTTGTTGCCATCGCGTGGTTTTTATTTGCTATGTTTATTCTTGGTCCATGGCTCAAGAGCGTAGGAGTGTTGCCGAATTATCAGTTGTTACAGATACGCTAATAATTTTATGAGGAATTTTTTTAAAAATAAAATAATAATTTTGTTTCTTATTTTTTCTATAATATTTTTTGTACCGACGCAGACTGCACAGGCTGGTGACGCACTTGGAACTGTTCTTTCAGTATTGACGACTGTGGTTGCTGTTGCCGCAGTAATTATTCAACCGGAGCTTGCTTTGACGATGGGAGCCTTTCTTATAGCTGATGGAAGCGTCATTGGTTTAACGGGTGTTATCACGACCATCGCGCTAACAGGGAGTGTTTCAACAGGGATCATTGCGTGTGTTACCGGTTTAGTTTGTCCAGACGGACAGAATGGTGGAGTGATATTATTACCGACAACAACAGAACTTGCAACAAGTTGTAATTTTCAGATTCCAGTCACTTTTTATATTCCACGCTTGAACGAACAAGTTGATGAATCTGATAGACAGGTAGCTATATATCGATTCACGCAGCCAACGAGCGTTACTCAAGCTGTGCTCAATGATTGGTTTATAAATCAAATTCCGGCATCGGTTGGTGATGGATGGATGGACGCTTGTACGTATAATTATTATACAGGTGGTGAATATAGTGAGACTCTTTGTTCAACTGAGGGTAGTTACAAAATCTCTTCGGAATCTACTCGACTAGTTACTTTAAATTATTCTGACTTTTGCTTAGGCAATGTTTGCGAATTTACAGATGCGACTGTACCCGAAAATTCCTATGTAGCTTACGTGGCAAAAATTTTAGGTAACTATAGTTATAGTGCTCAAACAATAATTGGTGGCATTTCGGAAGGATATATCGCCGATTCTGTTGATACTCGTCCAAACAAATTTTTAAACAACGACGATAACCCTTCGTATGCATATTTTCCTCCCTATAACAATACAATTGGTAACGCAATCGTGGGGCCCTACCAAGTAGGAACGCCAGACTGCCCTGTGTGTGATAATGGTGCGAATAATTATCCAGATTGTAATACTTGCACTACTCCATTGAAATGGAGTGTATTGTCATCGTCTTGTGTTGATACCACCGGAAAGTGTACGAACGATGTATGCAATAACGGTGCAAATAATTGTCCTGATTGTACGACCTGCACTCCACCATACACTATGGTAAACAACGTGTGTGCGACACCTACGAAAATAGATGGAGTCTGCTCTTCTCCAGCTGTTCATTTTACTTGTGCCTTTGGTACAAGCATTAACAATGCCGGAGGGGCAACAGCCTATACATGGTCCTGTGCTGGTGTAAATGGTGGCGCTACCGATTCGTGTTCCGAACCCAAAAGTCAATATTCTTGCACCAATTTACCTTCAAATGCAAACAATTTTGCCGCACCGGATAATACCGACCTAACATCCAATACCTCTTACACCTATTCAGCAGTTGGTGATACTCCAACGAAATGCGAATTTAACTGTAATATTGGTTATATGTGGAATGGAGCTAGTTGTGTCGCAACCACCTGTCCTAATGGTGCCAACAATCCTCCTACTTGTACATTTTCTGCACCATCTACCACCTCCGCAACTTGTACAGTTTCGCCCACTACTCTCAATTGGGAAAATACAGGCACTACTCGTTATTACTTAGTAACAAAAGTTGATGGTGTGGAAACTCCACACTGGGTTCTTAATGCAAATTCCTATTCTCTTACCACTTCCCCAGGGAAAACGTATCAATTTTGGGTGCATTCTTGCACTGCTCAAGATGTTTGTACTTGGAATGAGGTTTCTCCTGTAACAACATTTACTTGTCCTACTTTAAATACACTCACAATCACCAAAGCCGGTACAGGGGGTGGTACAGTTACTAGCAGTCCTGCGGGGATTAATTGTGGTTCGTCTTGTTCGATTCCATATGCTTCTGGAATTCCTGTTTCTCTAACTGCTACGCCGAATGGTTCGTCTCAATTTACCAGTTGGTCTGGTGACACTGACTGTAATGATGGGAGTGTAACAATGAATTCTAGTAAAACTTGTATTGCAACCTTTAATCTAACGCCTGCTAATCCTACGCAAGCTGACCTCACGGTTCAAAACCTCTCTGTTTCTGGTAATTTAACTGCTGGCAATTCTCTTTCTTTTTCTGCTACCATTAGAAATCAGGGAGCCGGTTTATCTGAAAACTTCACTAAGCCTTTTGCAAATGTGTTGGCTTTATTAGTTAAAGAATTAAATAAATAATATGGAACAAAAAACAAAATTTTCTATTTTAGCAGTGTTGGTTATCATTATTATAGTAAGTGGAGCATATTTGTTTAAAGGAGAAGAGTCAGCGAATCAGCCATCTTTTCCTTCAGAAAACAGTCAAGCATTGCAAAAGATTGATCGTGAGATTAATGGGAAAATTCGTTCAATTAATGAAAAAGCTGTGTATGTTGAACTTGAAGATGGTAATGGTTTTGCTATTGGTATAAGTTCAAGTACCTTTGTTGTCACTCAAGGTATTTCCGACCTAGGCACACTCGCTGATTTAAAAGAAGGACAGAGTATTACAGCTAGCGTGGATGTTGCTGATAATGCAATTCAGATTTTAATAAAGAAATAAAATTATGAAAAAAATATTTTTTATATGTCTCGTTGTAGTAGCTAGCGCAATGTTGTATACCAACACTGTCTATGCTACTACTGTGGGTTCTGGAAGTTGCACACCGCGAGACCACAACCTATCAAACTATGATCCATTTTATCCAAACGACTGGTGGTGCGACAGCTGGTCTTTTAGTGGAGCTGCTGCTGGTGGGCCAAGTTGTAGTATCGGTTATGTTGGAGGACAAACGTATTTTTACAAAACAGGTGGTCTGATTGGGTTTAGTTGTTATGCAAATGATAACAATTGTGCCGCCAGTACGTGTATTGGATCATCTTGTTGGAATAGTTATCAATGGGTAAGCGGAACCAAAACCTGTAACGTAGATAATGGTTGTGCCGCGAATACTTGTTCAACTTCATCTTGTTGGAATAGTTATCAATGGGTAAGCGGAACCAAAACCTGTAATGTAGACAATGGTTGTGCCGCAAATACTTGTGTTGGGTCAACTTGTTGGAATAGCTATCAATGGAGGAGTGGCACCAAGACTTGCAACGTAGATAATGGTTGCGCCGCGAGTACTTGTAGTTACAATACTTGTTATAATAGCTATCAATGGGTTCAAGGAACGAATATAAATGCCTGTCCAGTGCCAAGTCTTTCGTCTGCTTCTTGCCCGTCGCCTGGCACTACAGCATCATTAAGTTGGTCTAATACTGGTGCGCCACGCTATTATTTAGTAACAAGGAATGTGACTGATGGTAGCGGGGACTCGCCACAGTGGGTGTATACGAATTCAGGGTCCATCTCTACGACTCCTGGGAAGACTTATTGGTTTTGGGCGCATTCTTGTACTTCCGGTGGTACTTGCAATTGGAATTCATCCAGTCCTCAATATAAAAGTTTTACCTGTACTGCCCCAGCAGTCCCAACCATCACTTTCACCGCTTCTCCGTCCGTGGCATACAATGGTCGCGCAACCTTAACATGGAGTTCTCAAAATGCTACCAGCTGTGTTTCCACCGGCCCTTGGTCAGCCCTACCTATTAGTGGAGGTAGTGGTCTTACTGATCCTTTAACTTCTAACACAACCTTCACTTTCCGTTGCACAGGTCCCGGAGGAACTACAGCAACAATATCAAGGACGGTGACGGTTGGCATAATTCCTGCCCCAAATTCATTATCAGCAACCTGTTCTGTTTCTTCTGCGTCTCTTAGTTGGCAGAACACTGGCGCATCCCTTTATTATTTAGTTACCAGAAATGTAACTGATGGTGGTGCCGATGTCGCAAAGTGGGTATATACAAATTATAGTTCTGTTCCGACGGTTCCAGGTAAGACGTACCAGTTTTGGGTTCATTCCTGTACTGCTCAAGACGTTTGCAACTGGGTAGAGCATTCTCCGGTGACAACACTTACGTGTCAAAACGCGCCGACCGGTCTTACCGCTTCCTGTCCGTTGCCTGGAAATAATGCGATACTTTCTTGGAACGCTTCTAATGGAGCCAGTTATTATGCTGTTCGTATTGACGACACGACGAAAGGCATAAATGACGATACCTGCAGCGGTGCCACTGGCGATTCTTGTCCTTGGCCGACCACTAATTCGTATTCTTTTATTCCGATTCCTGGTGATTCATATCGTTTTTGGGTTCACGCTTGTAGTGCTATTAATGTGTGTAATTGGGAAGATTCAAGTCCTCAAGAAGTAGTATTTACTTGCGTGGCACCGATGACCCAAGCTAGTTTGGAAATAGATTTAAACAATAATGGAAGCTATGACGTTACCTTGCCAAGTGTATCTGTAAAAGCTTTGGGTGCTGGTGGCGCGGAAACAGTTAATTGGACAGGAGCAAATGCATGGACCGCAGTTGCTGGAACTCACAAGTTCAGAATTTGCGCTGATGCCTTAAATTCATCATCAGAGTCAAATGAAAGTAACAATTGCTCTACTGGTATTTTTACTGTGGAAGAATCTGAGATTGAGATGACTGGTTCACTCTCTATTCCGTCTTGTACTATTAGTAATGGAGGAAGTACTTGTACGACATTAGCGTCATGGTCTACAGAAAATCCAGAAGCAACATCTGCGATTACCAAAGATGGGGTAAATGGAAATTATAAAACAGGGAATAATAAAACAGATGAACCGTTTACCCTTCCTTATGGTTCTTCAACCTTTAGGCTTTATAATCATTCCAAATTACTTGATACTGTTGTTGTGACTGCGGGTTGTAGTACGTCACCAGTTTATACTGTTTGGAATACAGACAATGAAAGATGTGAAACTATTCTTGCTACTCTTTCTGCTTCACTTGAAGCTAGTCCTTCAAGTGGGGTAGTGCCTTTGTCTAGCACTCTCACGGCTACGCGTACTGGCGGTACTGCTTCGGGAGCTATCAGTTATAGATTTAAATGTAAAACTAGTAATTCTTGGAGTTCTTCTCAGTCCTCTAATTCTTATTCTTGTAATTATCCATTAGCCAATACCTACACAGCTTCTGCTGAAGTTACACAACAAGGAGTGACAGCAATTCCTACCACAACAATTACGGTTAATCCTCCTGCAGTTGATGGATCCTGTCTTTCTCCGGCTATTCATTATAATTGTCCTGCCGGCAGTACAAGCCTTGAGGAATTAAGTAGTCCAAGCCGTTGGACATGGAGATGTACAGGCTTAAATGGAGGAGATCCTAGCCCTCAATGTTTTGAGAGAAAAAGTCCTGGATTTATAGAGAATTAAAAAATTAACAAAAAATCTACCCAAAACAAACATTTGAGTAGATTTTTTGTTATACTATAAGAGATGCAAATTAATGAAGAACAGTTAAAAAAATTTATTTTAGACGGAGGGCTTGTGTCAAAGGCAGACCTAGAAGAAGCATTTAAAAAAGCCGAAATTAAAAAACAAAAAATTGGTGACATTTTACTTTCGGACGGTAAAATATCTGAAACAGATTTAAAGCGAATGGAAGCTTTTGTTTTAGGTATACCTTTTGTTAACTTAAATAATCAAAAAATAGATTTTTCCGTACTTTCTCTTATTCCTGAACCAATTGCGCGCAATTATAATATTGTGGCTTATAAAAAAAACGAAGATAGTTTAGAAATAGCAATGCTGGATGTGGATGATTTGCCGATGATTGATTTTATAAAAAAACGTTCCGGATTAAAAATTTTACCTCGGCTGACTGATACTATTTCTATTAGATCTGTTTTAGTTCAGTATCGGCAAAGTCTTAAATCTGAATTTCGAGACATTATTCAAAAAGAGAGTACGAAATTAAATCTTTCAGGAGAAGAAGAAAAAAACACCGAAAAATCTGACTTAGAACTAAAAGAAATAGCAGAAGGTTTGCCAGTAATAAAGATAGTTGATTCTTTGATTTTTCATGCAATTTTACAAAATGCCTCTGATATTCATATTGAACCTGGGGAAAAGGAACTTACGGTTCGTTATCGAATAGATGGTATTCTGCACGACGCGATGGTTTTGGATAAAAATGCCGGTTCCGGAATAACGGCACGTATCAAAGTATTGTCCAATTTAAAACTAGATGAAAAACGCTTACCTCAAGACGGCAGGTTTAAAATAGAACAAAATGGAGAAAAAATTTCTTTTCGTGTTTCTACTCTGCCTACCTTTTTTGGAGAAAAGACAGTAATTAGAATATTGAAAGAGAATGCTCACGGTTTTTCTTTAGAAATATTGGGTTTTCATGTTGAAGGGTTGGAAAGAATTCATAATTCATTAAAACAAAAAACTGGAATGGTCCTTGCGACTGGTCCAACAGGTAGTGGTAAAACGACAACTCTTTATACTATGTTAGATATTTTAAATAGACCGGAAGTTAATATTTCAACAGTTGAAGATCCTATTGAATACCAGATGCTGAGAGTTAACCAGACTCAAGTTAAACCGGAAATTGGGTTGTCTTTTGCTAATGGCTTACGTTCATTATTACGTCAAGATCCAGATATAATCATGGTGGGAGAAATTCGTGATGGTGAAACAGCCGGATTAGCTGTCAACGCATCCCTGACGGGTCATTTGGTTCTTTCTACTATCCACACCAATTCGGCAGCAGGGGCTATTCCGAGGCTGATGGATATGGGAGTAGAGCCTTTTTTGATTACTGCCACTGTGAAGACAATTATTGCGCAAAGGTTGGTGCGTAAACTTACATCCAATAAAGAAAAATATTTTTTAAATTCTGCTGAAATAAAAAATCTGGCGAAAGTTGTCGATTTAGAGAGAATTTTAGATTTTTTAAAAACTGAAAATGTTATAGGTCCGAAAGATACTTGGGATAAAGTTCCTTTTTTTAGGCCGGTAAAGAGCACTGAATTTGAGGATGGGTATTCCAGCCGTACTGGTATGCATGAAGTGTTGAAGGTTACCCCTACGATCAAAGAAATGATTATCAAAGGTAGTTCTCAGGACGACATTGAAGCCCAAGCAAAAAAAGAGGGGATGATGACTATGATTGAAGATGGAGTTTTTCAGGCAGTCTTGGGTGTAACCACCCTAGAGGAAGTATTTCGGGTTGTTTCGGAATAATTTTTAATTTTAAAGTTTAATTAAATTAATATGCTTTTTTCATACAGCGCAAAATCGAAAACAGGAGAAATTTTTGAAAGCATTTTAGAGGCAACTGACCGCTATGCTCTTTCTCATGATTTACGTTCTCGCGGGTATATTCCTTTATCAATTACAGAAAAAAAGAAGGGTCTAGAGGAAAAGTTTTCAAATTTTTCCAATCTTTTTTTGAAAGTGAAAATTACAGAGCAGATTATTTTTACTAAAAATTTGAGCGGAATGGTTAAAGCGGGGCTTTCTCTTTCTAGGGCTTTGTCGGTTTTAAAAAAACAGACAAAAAATCCCAAACTTAGTAAAATTTTAACTTCTGCTGTTAATGATATAAATGCTGGGGAAACTTTTTCTTCCGCGCTTTCTAAATTTCCCGATGTTTTTTCAAAACTTTTTATTTCTATGGTTCGCGCAGGAGAAGAGTCCGGTAATCTGGCCGGAGCACTTTCAGATATTGGATTAAATCTAGAAAAAACTAGTTCTTTGAATAAAAAAATAAAAGGTGCGCTTATTTATCCCGGGGTGATTATGTCGGCAATGGTGGTCATTGGTGTTTTGATGTTTGCTTTTGTGGTGCCGACACTAGCGAGCACATTTAAGGAACTTGGTGTTGTATTACCTTTTTCTACTCGGCTACTGATTTTTTTTGGTAATTTTTTTTCCAATAATCTAATTTTAACCTTTCTTCTTATTATTAGCGTGGCTTTTGGTTTATTTTCGCTTTTCCGCGCCAAGTTTATGGCGCCATATATTGATTTTATGATGCTAAAAATTCCGGTTATTAATGAATTGACTAGAGAATTAAACAGCGCTCGCACTGCCCGTACCATCTCATCGTTATTACTTTCAGGTGTTTCTCTCACTCGGGCACTGGAAATAACCGAAGATGTGGTTCAAAATATTTATTATAAAAAAATTTTAAACGAAGCAAAACTAGGGATAGAAAAAGGGGAACCTTTTTCACGGGTATTCATAGCTAATGTTAACTTGTATCCAGTGATGATGTCGGAGATGGTTCAAGTTGGGGAAGAAACTGGAAAATTATCTGATATGTTATTGCAAATTGCCTTGTTTTACGAAGGGGAAATTGAAAATAAGACAAAAAATCTTTCTACAATTATTGAACCCCTTCTGATGGTTGTTATTGGTGTAGCAGTTGGTTTTTTCGCTATCTCGATGATTTCCCCGCTCTATTCAATTTTGGGTAGTATAAATTAATTTACTTAATTTTTAACTTCTTGCCACGAAAGTATATTATATTGATTTCCAGTCAAGGGGAAGTCGGGTGGTGGAGCATAGAGTAAATTTGCGTCGTAGGTTATATTTCGTATAGCATAACCAGTATCATCCGTATAAGCAAAACCATATCTTGCATAGGAAGCAATCATTCCATAAAGAGAAATAACTTCTCGGTTTTTATAAGCACAACCTCCTCCGCTATAATAAAATCTTCCTACTCTGTCATTTTGAGCTATAAGTGCCGCATCTATCTTTAGATTATCTTCACTTTTCATTCCAACCATTACCCCGGCTTGTCCAATAAGTCCTATAGAATCAGATCCATCATAAGAAGTATAAAGAAGGTCATTATTTACTATTATATTTTTAAAATTAGTTGGGTTTGATGGTACCGGTAAGTCAGCCGCAGCAATAGTGAGCCGGGCTCCATTTATCTGTCCATCAACTACAATATTGTCTTCTAGAAAAATTATTCCATTAGTTGGAAAATTAAAATTGCCCTGTAGGGTTTGAGTGCCAACACTGAAGCTGTATGTCGAGCCGGAACAATTTCCTAAACTAGCCCAACTATTTATTTTATAAAGATCAAAAGTGTTGTTTGTTTTTAAGACAATATGATATCCAACGTATTTGCTTCCTGCTTTGTTTTGATAAAACCCTTCTGATATTGCATTGGCTTGTAGCATGGCCAAGTCGGTTGTAAATCCAGAGAAATCAATGGTCGGCTGACTAATCAATCGTCCGGCTTCAAAAACATCTGAACGAGATGGGAGTGTGGCGGGATATGTTGGATCAGCCGGAGATAAGCAAGTATGTACGCCATAAGAATTGCTGGTGGTGCAAGCATCGCTGTCCGTATCGGTGTAAGTTGTGGTTCCGCTAGTAACAATATTATGGGCTAGGCCATCAAAACGAATTCCGCCATTAATATGAACTGGTCCGAAAATTTCTGTTCCGGTGCCGAAGCGCATAGCATTATTTCCTGCCACCGAATATTTCGCGATAGATGGTTTAACTACCTCTGTTTCTATTTTTCTTAGATATGACGGATCAAGCACAGAAGAGCCAGTCGAGTTTATTTTTACTAAAGTTGAGCCGGGAGCCGGGGGAGTTATATTTAAAGAAAACTGTCCCACTGTATTATTATTTTTATCTTTTAAAAAATGAATATATGGGCCTGAAGTTCCTGTTCCGTCTTGGTAGTCAGTGGGGGCGTGGGCTAAATGCCAGCGGTAATAATCTATTCCGGCTTCCGATGACTGAAAGGCTTGCTCTCGATTAAAAGCTATTCGTCCTGTTTTAACTGTTGTCGCTGCCCATCCCGCCAGGGCTCCAATAATCATAATAGATACTGTGGCAAATATCATTGTTTGCACTATAATCATACCTCCATCTTTTTTCATTTTTTTATTTATCATAAATTATCTTTTAAATTTCTTATTGAAACCTGGGTTGAAAAAGTCATTGGGGTAGGTGATCGATTTGGATCTTTATCTAATACAATAGTTACTTTTACTAAACGAATATCTGGTATATTCACAGGAGAAGATAAGGGTGCCGTGTTTCCGTCATAGTTTCTGTCGTAATATTCAAAAAGTACAGAATTAGCTAATTTATCTATGAGAGTTGAAATTGTTTCATTGGCAGGATTATAGGTTAGTGGACTTCCCGTGGGTTTTGTTGTCCCCTTCTGAAGGGAAGTTTCCGATAAAAAATATCTTACTTTTTCCTTCAATCCATCGTTGTCTATATCAGAATAAAAAGTGAAAGCGGTAGCTGTTGCCAGACTAATTGTATAAGCTCCAGTATTAGCTGTCGAGGCAGTGCGTATTTCGGATGTTAAAGTTTTTAAAACCTGTCTTCCGGCATTAGTGTCAGCTAACCCTCCGGCGACAAAAGAATTATAGATCCAAACATTTCTTGAAAAAAGAGTCAGTAAAATAACTATCAAAATAAAAATTGATATTCCAAAAAGAGTTTCGATTAGAGTAAAGCCTGACGCTAATTTTATTTTATTTTTTATTTTTTTTTGCATATTAAGGCATAAGGGTTATAATTTTATTTTGCCAAGAAGACATTGAAAAAGAAGAAACATTGTTTTGGTATCCGACCTTAGAAACGGTCAGGGTGTAAGTACCACTTCCAAGCCCATTCCAAAAAACTTGACCAGGAGTAGCACAAGAACCGGAATTTGTGGTTTTGGTTTGATTAAATCCGCTTTTTTGCAGATGAACAGTCGCGCCATCAATGGCGACACCATCAGAAGTTTTGACGGAAACCAACAAGGCTCTGTTTATATGGGGCGTTACCACTAATTGTAAATTTTTTATCTCATTTGGATTTATGTTGAAAATTGCTAAAGGAGTTGTACCAGCTAAATCATAGGAGGCGGAAGTAAGTAAGGCTGAATAAGTGTCCCATTCAATAATAGGAATCGTATAACTTCCATTAGTATTGGTTGTGAAATTTTGTGTTGGATATTTTAAAACTGAAGGTGTTCCAATCAGTTTCGTTCCAGTTAAAGAAAAGCCAATAGAAGGTAAAGAGACACAAGCTGAGTCTACTGTTTCAATTATAAGAGAACTTGTTCTGTCTATTGAAAAATTAGTTAGGGTAACTTGTTGTTGAACCACTGTTGCATCGGGCTTAACTGGATTTGCTCCCGCTGCCCCATCCGGGGGGTATGTTTGATCCTGAGTAAATCCTGATTTAGTGGCAATTATGTTATATGCATTTATTCCGATTGGTGCGTCTACTATTTTCATCCATCCGGCATTGTCCGTTGTTTCGTCGATAATAGTATCTGGATTTGTTTGTGTATTGACTAAATGAATCGAGGCGTTTGGAATTGCAATGCCACTTGCGTCAAAAACTCGAATAAAAAGTGCTCCATTGGTGGAGGCGGTTTCAAGCGCATGGGGAGCAACCAAGGTGGTGAAACTAAGCGGTGTTAATGTTTTACAATTAGAACAAATTAGATCCAAATCTATTAATTTATAATCTGCTGGCGAAGTATCTGGTGGGTTTCCTTCAATTATTCCATCAAAAGGGTCGTCCACACTTCTGATTGTTGTTTGTATATCAAAAGAATAATTATCTCGTATTATTGTTTCATTTCTTTGGATTTTTCCTACCGGTAACCCTGCCACGATACCTACATCCGTGTAAGGTAAGTTACGTATTATTTCTAACTTCTCATTAGCTAAAGTTGTTCCAGCTAGTTTTGCTTGTGAAATGGTTACTGCGTCCATCAACACACCGAAGGCTTTATAAGCGGAAAGTGCTACTAGTAAAAAAACAACACTACCAACCAATGTTTCAATTAAGGTAAATCCTCTTTGTCTAGTGTAAAAATTCATAAGTTATTTATATTTTAACGCATTATGATATAATTTGCCATATGTCTAAAAAAATAATTATTGGCAATTGGAAAATGAACCCACTTACTTTAAAAGAAGCGGAAAAATTATTTTCTGGTATTGCTAAAGAAATATCTTCCATCAAAAAAACAGAAGTGGTAATTTGTCCGTCGTTTTTATACTTAGAAAAATTAAAAAAAATTAGAACTAGTAAAATAAAACTTGGTGCACAAAATGCTTTTTGGGGTGAGGTTGGTGCTTTTACTGGAGAAGTGTCGGGAGAAATGCTCTATAATATTGGTGTTCAATATGTGATTTTAGGTCACTCAGAAAGACGGGCCCTCGGAGAGAGTAGTAATGATGTAAATAAAAAAATAAAAGCTTCACTTGAAGCGGGTTTGATTCCAATTTTATGTGTGGGGGAAAATATTCGTGACGAAAGTCATAATTATTTTAATTTTGTTAAAACAGAAATAGAAGAATGTTTAATGGGAGTTTCCAAAAACTCGATTTCAAAAATTATTATTGCTTATGAACCAATTTGGGCGATTTCTAGTACTCCCAATCGAAAAGATGCCACTCCAGCTGACTGCTTGGAAATGGTTATTTTTATTCGAAAAATTATTTCTGATAAATTTAGAAAAGAAGCGTATCGTACTAAAATTATTTATGGTGGTTCGGTCAATGAAAAAGATGCTAAAGAGTTTTTAAAAAACGGTGGTGTGGATGGCTTACTTCCTGGTCGCGCTAGTCTGGATGTAAAAAAGTTTATAGAAATTATAAAAATATGCGAAGTCTTAAATTAGCAAAAAACTTAAGAGATAAAACTGTATTACTAAGAGTGGATTTTAATGTGCCTGTTAAAAACAGAAAAGTTTTAGATGATTTTCGTATTATTAAAGCTTTACCCACTATTAGATTTTTACTCGAAAAAGGGGCAAAAATAATTTTAATTACCCACCTTGGTAAGGATGGTACAGTCAGTCTTGATCCAATAAAGAAGCATTTCTTTGCAATTTCAAAATTATCAAAAAATAAAATCACCTTTTTTGATAATATTAGAAAATTTTCTGGCGAAACAAAAAATGATGAAGTTTTTGCCAAAAAGCTTTCTCTCTTTGGAGACATTTATGTCAATGATGCTTTCTCGGTTTCTCATAGAGAACATGCTTCGATAGTAAAACTTCCTAAGTATCTTCCAAGTTTTGCCGGTTTTCAGTTTGAAGAAGAAGTGGAGAATTTATCGCATGTCTTTAAAAAAACGAAACATCCGTTCTTGTTTATTCTAGGGGGTGTCAAATTTTCTACAAAAATGCCTTTAATAAAAAAATATTTAAAGTTAGCAGACCAAGTTTTTATAGGAGGAGCGCTAGCAAATGATTTTTTAAAGGCCAAGGGTTACGATGTAGGGAAATCTTTGGTTAGTGATAATAATTATGGAATTAGAGAATTATTAAAAAATAAAAAATTGATTTTACCCATAGATTTTATAAAAAAAGATAAAATCATTTTAGATATTGGCAGTGAATCAGTAATAAAATTAGCTTCTTTAATAAAAAAATCAAAACTTATTCTTTGGAATGGACCATTAGGCAAATACGAAGCTGGTGGAGCAGAAGCTACAAAAAAAGTATTGAAATTGATTGCAATCTCAAAAGCGGAAAGTATTATCGGCGGGGGAGATACTATTGCTTTAATATCGGCAATGAAGATGGAAAATAAATTTTCTTTCATTTCTACTGGCGGAGGAGCCACCCTTGATTACCTGGCCAATGGAACATTGCCAGGGATTAAAGCGCTCGAGTAATTTGTTGAGCCAATCTTTTCAACTTTTTATCATCTGCTCTTTCGTAATCGTGAGATGAAATATATCCCTCATATTTTTTGAAGTATTTTTTTACGTTAGAATTTACCGGTTTCCATTTTTTGTTTTTTGTACCATGCATAGGAAAAAGTTTTGCATGTACGTGATCTATTCCGAAGCCCTCAAAAATCATTCCTGTTCTGCCAACATTCTTAAGTTTTTCATCTAAAAGTTTTGCCACTTTTTTTGTAGCAATAATTAATTTTTTTAAAATATTGTCTGATAAGTTAAAAGCATAACTGGAATAATGTTTCTTGGTTATGACAACACTAAATCCTTCGGTATTTGGGAAAATAGATAAAAAAGCTAGATGGCTTTTATCTTCCCATATTTTATAGGATGGCACTTCTCCTTTCACTATTTTGCAAAAAATACAGTTTTTCATATTTATATATTCTATACTATCTATGCTAAAATTCAATTTATGCAAAAATATGGAGAATTATTACGAATACTCTTGGCGAAGAGAGGAATTATTAATGAAAACCAAGCTTCAGTTTTTCTTAACCCAGACTATGAGCGAGATTTTTACGATCCATTTTTAATGAGAGATATGGAGAAAGCTTGTGTGCGATTATTTGAAGCAATAGAGAATAAAGAAAAAATAATAATTTATGCAGATTACGATTGTGATGGTATTCCAGGGGCAGTAATTTTAAGTGATTTATTTAAAAAAATAGGATATAAAAATTATGGAATTTATATTCCACAAAGAAATTCTGAGGGATATGGTCTTAATATTGATGCGGTAAGGCAATTTGCTTTATCTAAAGTAAAATTATTAGTGGTCATTGACCTTGGCATTACGGCTGTTGCTGAAGTGGCGCAGGCAAAAGTAGATGGTATTGATGTGATAATTATTGATCATCATATCCCTCAGAAAGATTTACCTTGCGCTTGTGCGATTTTAAATCCTAAAATAGATAATTATCCAGAAAAAATGCTTTGTGGGGCTGGAGTAATGTTTAAATTTATGCAGGGTTTTATAAAAAAATATGGCGAGTTTTATAAAATAAATAAAGGTTTTGAAAAATGGATGCTTGATATGGCTGGATTAGCCACGCTTTCTGATATGATTCCCCTTATAGGGGAGAGTAGGGCCATGGCGTATTTTGGAATGAAGGTTTTAAGAAAATCTCCTCGTTCGGGTTTGCAAAAACTTTTGGCAAAAATGAACATCGACCAAAAATATCTTACTGAAGATGATATTGGTTTTATGGTTACGCCACGTCTCAATGCAGCCTCACGCATGGATAATCCAATGCGAGCTTATGAAATTCTTTCAACATTAGACGAGGTAGAGGCATCCACATTGGCGAATCATTTGTCAAAAATAAATGACGAAAGAAAAAATCTTGTAAAGAGTACTATGCGTGAAGTTAATAAAAAACTAGAAACATACGAACATAAAGAAGTTATGGTTATTGGGAATCCAAAATGGCGAGTCGGGATTCTTGGTCTGGTGGCTGGAAAAATTTCTGATAAATATAAAAAACCAGTTTTTGTTTGGGGGAAAGATGAAAATGATTGTATTAAGGGATCTTGTAGAAGCGATGGCTCAGTATCAGTGGTAGAACTTATGACAAATACCCACGAATCATTTATAGACTTTGGTGGACATGAGCTAGCTGGGGGATTTACTGTTTTTAGTGAGAAAATTCATTTTTTAGAAGAAGCTTTGTCTTTTACTTTTAAAAAAGTTAAATATAAAAAAAAAGAAGCAAAGATAGCTTATGATATTCAGACTGATTTAAGTATAGTGAATATGAAAAACTGGCGTGAAATAGAAAAGCTGGCCCCCTTCGGACTTGGAAATCCAAAACCAGTTTTCCTTTTTAAAGGGGTAAATATCGCAAAAATTAAAAAATTTGGGAAAAATGGCTCGGAAGAACATTTGGAAATTACCTTTTCTGATTCTAGTCCGAACAAAGCTAAAGCCATTTCTTTTTTTTCTGATATTAATTCTTTTGAGAATACTTTAAAAGAAGGCTTGAGCGTAAATTTACTTGCCACTTTTGATTTATCTAGATTTAGAGGTAGAGAGGAGTTAAGATTAAGAATAGAAGATATAATATAAAAATGAAAGAAAAAAATAATATAAAAATCTACACAGACGGGGCGGCGAAGGGGAATCCAGGACGGGCTGGTTGGGGAGTAATTTTTGTTATGGGGGAAAAAATTTTTGAAATTGGTGGTGGGGTGGAGCATGCGACGAACAACCAAATGGAATTAATGGCGCCCATAGAGGCATTGAAACATATAAAATTACATTTCAGCGATAGCGTAAATGTGGAAATCGTTTCTGATTCAAAATATGTAATTTTGGGAATTACTGAATGGATTTTTAATTGGCAGAAAAATAATTGGCGCAATGCAGCTAAAAAGCCGGTTTTAAACCGCGAACTTTGGGAAGAACTCTATAAACTTGCACAAGAATTTAAAATCAAATGGACTTATGTTAAAGGGCATAACGGACATAAATATAACGAAAGGGCGGACATTATAGCCACCAGCTTCGCTGAAGGTGAACCAGTAGAATTAATTACCCCATAGGAAATTCCTATGGGGTATGTTACTATTGATATATGGCTGAACGTAAGCAAGTATTTGCAATAAACGAATATTATCATCTCTATAATAGGGGAGTGGAAAAGAGACTTATTTTCCAAGATAAACAAGATCGAGAACGTTTTCTTTTTTTAATGTATATATGCAATACGACGAGAAGTATAGCTTTACGAGACATAGGAAAAAATTTTGACAGGAAAGAAACTATTGTAAACATAGGAGCGTATTGTCTTATGCCTAATCATTTTCATATTCTTGTTCGTGAAAAAACGGATAGTGGCATTTCCACATATATGCGTAAGCTTATGACTGCGTATTCAATGTATTTTAATAAAAAATATAAACGTACAGGTAAATTATATGAAAATGTTTTTAAAGCTGTTCATTGCGACAATGATAACTATTTAAAATATTTATATTCATATATACACTTAAATCCGGCAAAATTAATTGACAAACATTGGAAAGAAAATAAAAATAGAGACGTAAGTTGTCTTTTGGAATATATTTTTTCTTTTCGTTATTCAAGCTTACATGAATATTTAGATTTTCAATATAAAATTATTAATCCAAATTCATTTCCTGTATATTTCAAGAAACCCAATGAGCACAAAATGGAATTATTTAAATGGCTTGCTCTAACCCCATAGGAAATTCCTATGGGGAGTATGTCTTGCGTGTATTTTTTGATAGAATAAAATTATGAATGAAGATATCTTTAAAAATCAAGAAAAATTGAATGTAAAAATAAGAATGGCTAAACCAGAAGACTGGAAAGAACTCAGAGATTTTAGATTGGAGATCATAAATAATGATGGAAAAAAAATGGGAGTGCAAGATGATGAAATCCCAGAAATAAAAAATAGAACCGATCAAGATTGGAAAAATATTTTTTTGGAAAAAGAAAATCAGTTTACTGTGGTGCTAGTGTCGACTGATTCTAAAATAATAGGAATAGGTCGCGCGGATCGTTGGGAGAAGGCTTGGTATTTGGGATATCTTTTTGTTAGGAAGGAATTTAGGGGGATAGGTTTGAGTTCAAAAATAACTGCTGCCCGTTTAAATGAAATACGATCTCGTGGAGGCAAAGAAGTGTGGACTTTTATAAAAGAAGGAAATACAGAATCATTGAGAAATGCTCGATCGTTTGGTTTTGAAAAAGACAATACCTTTCTTCCAGAAGAATCTCAAGGTCTCGATAAAGATATTTGTAAAATGATACTAATAAACGTGAATGATCCAAAAGTGGTTAAAAAAATCGACGAAGTTTTAAATGAAAGATAGAGTTTTTTATACAATTTGTTTTGGGTTTTTGTTGGGAGTGCTGTTGCGCTCTTTTGTTTTGGTGGATTTATATTTGGTTATTTTACTTGTAGTAATTACTGTTGCTTTATTTTTATTTTTTACGTTAATTTCAAAAAATAATTGGGGAATTTTAATTTCTATTTTTATTTTTACATTCTGTCTTGGAATTTTTAGGTTTAATATGGTGGATGTTCCGAATCCTGAGATTTTTGAGTCGCAAATAAGTCAAAAAGTAGTTATCTCGGGAGTTATTATGGATGAGCCGAGTCTTAAAGAAAATAATCAGCAACTAACAGTGGAGGTGGCTCTCCAAGGACTCGCCACAAAAATTTTATTATCTACCGATTTAGACGCGGATTATAAATATGGTGATGAAATAAATTTTGAGGGAATTTTAAAAAAGCCGGAGAATTTTATTACTGACCAAGGAAAAGAATTTGATTATGTAAATTATTTGCGCAAGGATGGAATTTTATATGTGATGAGTTATCCAAAAATTAAAGTTATTTCGCAAGAAAATGGTAATTTGGTTCAAAATATCTTATTTTCTGTTAAAGAAAAATTTTTAGAAAAAATTAATTTTGCCATTACCGGCTCAGAAAGTTTATTAATGGGTGGACTTATTTTAGGAGAAAAATCATCCTTTGACCAAACTCTTCGTCAAAGCTTTATAAATACAGGCACAATTCACATTGTGGCTCTTTCCGGATATAACATAACCATTGTAGCTGAATGGCTCATGAAATTATTTGCTCAAATATCAATTGCGTCAAAAAATTTTGGTATTGGTATGGGGATTTTTGCGATTATTTTGTTTATTTTAATGACTGGTGGTGGTTCTACTGCTATTCGTGCGGGGATAATGGCGACTCTTGCTCTTGTCGCTCGGGCGACTGGACGAAATTACGATGTCGCTCGGGCGCTTATTCTTGCTGGTATATTTATGATTCTACTAAATCCATTTTTGCTTGTTTACGATGTTTCTTTCCAGCTTTCTTTTCTTGCCACGTTTGCTGTGATTTTTCTGGCGCCTAGAATTGAAAAATATTTTTTATGGGTACCAGATTATTTTAAACTTCGAGATATCATATCGGTTACTTGTGCCGCCTATATTTTTGTTTTCCCTTTTATCCTTTATAAGATGGGTAATTTTTCGCTGGTGGCTTTGCCGGCTAATGTTTTGATTTTACCTTTTATTCCTTTTACTATGATGCTTGGATTTTTGACTGGTTTTGTTAGTTTTTTTTGGCAGATATTGGCTATTCCCATAGGGTATATTTCATATTTATTTTTACATTATGAACTGGGAGTAATAAGTTTTTTTTCTCAACTTCCTTTTTCCTCATTCACTTTCCCTAATTTTTCACTTTTGCTGACGATTGCAATCTATGTTTATTTTATTTATAAACTTTTTGGCAAAATTATAAGAGAATTTTTCACATTGTAGTTATATGTTTGAACAACATAAAAAATTTACTAAAAAATACGGACTATTTATTTTCACTTTATTGCTTTTAGTAATAAATATTTTTCTTTTTCGCTTAGATTGGCAAAATTCTCACCGAGGGCTTACTTTTGCCATACTGGATGTTGGTCAAGGTGACGGGCTTTTTATTGAGTCGCCAGTTGGAACACAGATTATGTTTGATGGTGGGCCTCCGCGTAAGGTTTTAGGCCCACTTGCACAGGTAATGTCTCCATTTGATAAAAGCATTGATGCTTTAATTATTACCAATCCTGACGTAGACCATATTGGTGGATTTTTAGATATTTTAAAAAAGTACAAAGTAGGCCTTGTCCTTGAATCGGGAGCCTTGACCGATTCTAAAACTTACCAGAGTCTTAGAGAAGAAATGAAAAAACAAAATATTCCGGATATTTTAGCGAGAAGAGGAATGCGGTTAGATATGGGCGGGGGAGTAGTCATTGATATTTTATTTCCTGATCGGGATGTTTCCTCTTGGGCGACCAACGAAGGGTCTGTGGTGGCTCGTTTGTCTTATGGCAATACGTCCATTATGTTAACCGGTGACGCCACTTTAAAAACTGAGAAAATAATTCTTTCGGAAAATTCAAAAGACCAACTTAAAAGCACTATTTTAAAAGTGGGACATCATGGATCACGAACCTCTTCATCGGGAGAATTTTTAAAAGCAATTGCACCAGCGTATGCGATTATCTCAGATGGCAAAAAAAATAATTTTGGCCATCCTCACCAAGAAACCCTGGATGCACTAGCTCAAATTAGTGCCCAGATTTTTCGTACTGACTTATTGGGTAATATAGTTATGAAATCTGACGGAAAAAATATGGTATTTTCATTTAAAAAATAACCTCACCTTTTTGTTTTTTTTGTTAAGGAGAGGGGTTGGGGAGAGGTCGAGTCTATGATATAGTGTCTTTATGAAAGATAAACTAATAGAAAAATTAATAAAAGCAGAGGAAAAGAGACAAGCGGAGGGATTAGAACTTATTCCTTCTGAGAATTATGTTTCGGAGGATGTTTTAAAAGCAAATGGTTCTGTTTTTACAAACAAATATTCTGAAGGTTATCCTGGCAAGAGATATTACGGTGGGCAAGAGAATACCGATGCTGTGGAACGTTTGGCTATTGAACGTGCCTGTAAATTATTCAACTGTAAATTTGCCAATGTTCAGCCACTTTCTGGCGCTCCAGCCAATGTTGCTACCTATTTTGCTTTAATGGAACCCGGGGATACGATTATGGGGATGGATTTGTCCCATGGGGGGCATTTAACTCACGGGAGTCCGGTTACTTACATTAGTAAAATTTTTAAATTTATTCGTTATAAAATGAAGAATATAGAAACAGGTGAAATTGATTATGACGATATGCTTAAAGTTGCAATGAAAGAAAAACCAAAAATAATTCTTGCTGGGTTTTCCGCTTATTCTCGGGAACTGGATTATAAAAAATTTATAAAAATTGCTCATAAGGTTGGAGCGATAACTATGGCAGATATGGCACACATTGCTGGTCTTATTGCTGGAAAAGCTGTGCGAAATCCTTTTACTGATGGCTTTGATATCATTACTACTACTACACACAAAACTCTTCGTGGTCCGCGTGGGGGAATGATTTTGATTCGAGATAATGAGGAAATAGCGAAAAAAATTGATAAATCCATTTTCCCTGGTCTGCAAGGTGGTCCACACATGAACAACATTGCCGCTAAAGCAGTGGCCTTTGGAGAGGCATTGACTCCAGCATTTAAAAAGTATACGAAACAAATTTTAAAAAATGCGAAAGTTATGGCTGAGGTTTTTCGTAAAAACAAAATCCGTATGATTGGTGGAGGAACGGATAATCACCTTATTCTGGCTGATGTTTATGGGTCCTTAGGAGTGACTGGTAAAGAAGCCCAAGATGTTCTTGATGAAGTTGGTATTACGTTGAATAAAAATATGATTGCTGAAGACCCAAGAAAACCAATGGATCCATCAGGTATTCGTTTTGGTACACCAGCGATTACGACACGTGGTTTTAAAGAGAAAGAATGTAGGCGAGTAGCAGAGTTGATGATTTTGGTTTTAAAAAATAAAAATAACAAGAAAATAAAAGAATCAGCTCATAAAAAAATAAAAGCTTTAGCAAAAAAGTTTCCAATACCAAAAAAGTTTGTGTAGAAATTATAAATTTAATAAAAAAATTTATGTTAAAAGGTAAAAATATTTTAATCACAGGTTCTTCAAAGGGGATAGGGGCAGCGACTGCTAGGTTAGCCAAAGAAAATGGCGCCAATGTTATTGTCCATGGAAGCAAGGACTCTCCTGAGCTTGAGGCTATTACTCAAGAGCTTGGGGCGGAAAAGATAATTTGTGATGTTAAAGATAGAATTGCTGTATTTCGCGAAATTAATAAACTTTTGGAAAAGAAAATTCAAATTCATTGTTTAGCCAATATTGCTGGGGCTGCGAATCATAAACCTTTTTTAGAAACGACCGAAGAAGACTGGATATTTGCTTATAAAACAAATGTATTGGGGACTGTGTATATGTGTCAGGCCTTAATTCCGTCTATGCAATCGTATAAATACGGACGTATTGTTAATGTTGGCTCAATTAGGGCTCGTCCGCAAGGGGCCCTAGCGGGCAATTTACCGTACGCTGTTTCTAAGGCAGCGATTTTAAACATAACAGCTGCTCTTGCTAGGGAATATGCCAAAGATGGCATTAGTGTGAATTCTATTTCCCCTGGGGGAGTAGAAACGGATTTAGCTAAGGCTTGGAACGAGGAGACCAGAAGAAGAAATTCTGATGTTTTGTTGGGCCGCGTAGCTGACCCCAAAGAAATTGCCGAAGCGATATGCTTTTTCTTGAGCGATAAAGCGAGTTATGCCACTGGACAAGATTTTCTCATTGACGGTGGGTATATCATAGGTAAATAAAAGAAAATCCTGTTTTGATATTTATTTTCAATTTAAGCCTTTTTCTGTTATATTTTATAGATGGCGAAAAAGGGTAAACTGATAGTAATAGATGGCACGGACGGGTCTGGTAAGGCAACACAGGTCAAGCTTTTAGCGAAGACCCTGAGGAATAAAGGGTTTAAATTAAAGATTGTTGATTTTCCGGAATATTATAAAAATTTTTTTGGGAAATTTATCGGACATTGCCTATCTGAACAATATTATAATTTTGTGAAAGTACATCCGAAGATTGCTTCGGTGCTTTATGCGGCGGATCGTTTTGAATCAAAGGAAAAAATTAAAAAATGGCTTGTTGAAGGCAATATAATTATTGCCAATAGATATGCCAGTGCCAACCAGATTCATCAAGGCGGAAAAATTGCCAATACAAAGAAAAGGGAAAGTTTTCTCAAGTGGTTGGCGCAGATGGAGTATGAAGTTTTCAAAATTCCGAAGCCGGATGCTGTGTTTTATTTGAGCGTGCCAATTCCCACAGTTTTAAAATTAATTAAAGAAAGAAATGGCAATAACCATAGAAAATATTTAGGCAAGCAAAAAGCAAAAAAAGAAGATGTTCATGAAAAAGATATAAAATTTTTAGAAAATTCCTGCCAAAGCGCGCTTTGGCTTGCTAAAACTCAAAAAGGCTGGATTAAAATTGAATGTGAAAAAAATGGAGTTTTAGATAATCGTGAAAATATTCATCAAAAAATTTATGAAAAGATTAAAAAGATTATCAAATAAAAAAAGAAATGCAAATTAAAATTAAAAAATTAAAAGCGAACGCAAAATTGCCAAAGTGTCATCATCCCGGGGATGTGGGGATGGATTTGTATTCAATGGAAACAGTTACGGTAAAGCCCGGGGAGCACCATTATTTTTGGCATGGTTTTGCACTTGAATTTCCGGAAGGGTATGGGGCAATCATTATGGATAAGGGGAGTATTTCTAAAGCAGGTTTTGTTCATATGGGAGGAGTATATGATGCGGGCTACCGAGGCGAATATAATACACTTTTAGTAAATTTATCCGACAAGAGTTATACTTTTAAAGAAGGGGATAAGGTTTCCCAGCTTGTGATTATGCCGGTGGTTATTGCTAAATTAAAAGAAGTTAAAAAATTAAGTGAATCCGCCCGGGGAGAAGGGAGGTTTGGAAGCACGGGTAAAAAATAATTATGCAACAAGAAATAAAAAATTTAATAAAAGATGTTCTGAAAAATCTGGATATAGAAGTTAGCAATATTGCGTTGGAACATCCTGAAGATTTAATAAATGGAGATTATTCTACCAATGTGGCCTTAGCTATTGCTAAAAGTATTGAGAGGAATCCAAAAGAATTAGCCGAAAAAATAGTTGTTGAAATCAACAGATTAAACGTAGATAAAAATATTGAAAAAGTTGAAATTGCCGGCAATGGCTTTATAAATTTCTATTTGTCTAGAAAATTTTTTACTAAAAGTACCGAAGAAATTTTAAATAAAGTAGAAAATTTTGGGAAAAACGATCTTTTTAAATCTAAAAAAATAATGGTTGAGTATACGGATCCGAATCCCTTTAAACCTTTTCATATTGGACATTTAATGACAAATGCCATTGGAGAATCAGTTGCGAGAATTTTGGAACACTCTGGAGCTATTGTTTCTAGAGCAAATTATCAGGGGGATGTTGGGCTTCATGTGGCAAAAGCTATTTACGGGCTTTTAGATAATGAAAAACTGCAAAGCAAGAAAGGGTCACATAACTTACAGGCGGAAAATATAGGGAAAGCTTATGCGCGCGGAGCTGAACTTTATGAGATTGACGAAAAAGTAAAAAAAGAGATTGAAGAAATAAACAAAAAAATCTACGAAAGAAACGACGAGAAGATAAATAAAATATATGAATGGGGCTTTAAGGTAACGATGGACGCTTTTGAAGATTTATATAAAATACTCGGTACTAAATTTGATTTTTATTTTCTGGAAAGCAAGATGTCTAATATCGGAAAGGGAATCGTTAAAGATAATATGGACAAAGTTATAGATCCTGAGGGGAGTCGAATGATTTTTGAAGAGTCCGATGGGGCTATCGTCTTTAAAGCTGAGAAATATGATCCAAAACTTCATACTAGAGTTTTTATCACTTCGGCTGGTTTGCCCACTTATGAGGCAAAAGATTTGGCATTAACGGAAGAAAAATTCAAAACTGACCCCAATTTAGACTTGTCTATCATGGTTACTGCCAATGAGCAAGTGGACTATATGAGGGTTGTGGTGAAGGCTATTTCGCTATTACATCCGGGTATTGAAAATAAGATGAAACACATTACTCACGGTATGATGCGTTTTGCTTCTGGTAAAATGGGTTCCCGAAAAGGGAATATAATTACTGGAGAGGCTTTTTTAAGAGATGTTCGAGATAGTGTTTTAGAAAGGATGACTGACAGAAGTTTTCCCCCGGATGAAGAAGAGAGAATTGCTTCCAATGTTGGCGTGGCAGCGATAAAATATTCTATTTTAAAGCAAGGAATCGGCGGAAACATTATTTATGATTTTGAAAAATCAATTTCTTTTGAAGGGGATTCCGGACCATATCTTCAATATTCTTACGCTCGGGCGAATTCTGTTTTAGAAAAAGCGCAAAAAGAAAATATTCTGCCAGATTTTGAATTTACGCCTTCCGAAATTTTGGAAGTAGAAAAATTGTTGTATAGATTTCCAGAAGTTGTTTTCCGTTCCGCTGACGAACACGAACCGCACTATATTGCAAACTACTTGATAGAAGTGGCCCGTTCTTTTAATAGCTTTTATGGCAATACGGTTATCGTCAACAAAGAAGACAAAACTTCTTCCTACAAAGTCGCCCTGACTTATGCCTTTTCTTTTGTCATGAAAACTGGCTTGCATCTCCTCGGTATCGAAGCGCCAAAAAAGATGTAAAAATAAAGATTTTATGTTAAAATCATCCGATAATGTCCGAAGAAACAAAAAATACAAAAAGTGAGACGGCTTTGCGGGAAGAGAAAATTTTGGAGTTCTGGAAAGAAAATAAAATTTTTTCGAAGACTCTGAGTGCGACGAAGGGGAAAAAAGAATTCATATTTTATGAAGGTCCGCCGACTGCCAATGGTCAGCCAGGAATTCATCATCTGGAAGCACGAGCGTTTAAAGATGCCATTCCCAGATATAAAACAATGCAAGGCTTCCACGTTCGCCGAAAAGGAGGTTGGGATACCCATGGGTTGCCAGTGGAGCTTCAGGTGGAAAAAAAGCTTGGATTAAATTCTAAAAAAGCGATAGAAGAGTACGGCATTGCGAAGTTTAATCAAGAATGTAAGGAATCTGTTTGGGAATATCTGGATGTGTGGAATAAATTTACTAAACGTATCGGTTATTGGGTGGACCAGGAAAACCCATATGTCACTTATTACAATAATTATATTGAATCTGTTTGGAATATTATTAAAAAAATAAATCAACAAAATTTGCTTTATAAAGATTATAAAGTTGTGCCTTGGTGTCCGAGATGTGGAACAGCCCTATCTTCCCACGAGCTCGCTCAGGGCTATGAAGATGTGAAAGATTTGTCGGTTTATGTGAAATTTAAAGTTATTAGTCCTTCGCAGGGCTCAGGACAAGCAAATATGAATACATATTTGCTTGCTTGGACAACGACGCCGTGGACTTTGCCGGGAAATGTGGCTTTGGCGGTGGGTGAAAATATTGATTATGTAAAAATAAAAGTTGCAAATAATACAAGTAAAATTTATATTCTTGCCAAAGAGAGACTTTCAATTCTAACTGAATTGTATGAGGTTATAGAAGAAATAAAAGGCAAAGATTTAATTGGCTTAGAATATGAACCATTGTATTCGTTTCTTGCAGATACTATTTCTGAAAATGAAAAACTAAAATTAGAAAAAGCTTTTAAGGTTTACGGAGCGGATTTTGTCACTATTGAAGATGGCACAGGCGTAGTACATACTGCGGTGATGTACGGACAGGATGATTTTGAACTTGGTACGAAGATTGGTTTACCCAAGCATCACTTGGTGGGCTTAGATGGAAAATTCTTACTGGGTACTGGAATATTTGCTGGTCGCTTTGTTCGGGACGAGGAAGTGGCGGTAGATATTATTAAAGATTTAGCTCATCGCGGGCTTCTTCTAAAAAAAGAAAAATTTGAACACTCTTATCCACATTGCTGGAGATGTAAAACAGCGCTTATTTATTATGCTCGTGATTCTTGGTATATCAAAGTTTCTGATTCAAAAATAAAGGCTCAGATGATTGCCGAAAATAAAGAAATAAATTGGGAACCGGCGCATACTCGGGATGGGCGTTTTGGGGAATGGTTGAGGGAAATCAAAGACTGGGCGGTTTCCAGAGAGCGATATTGGGGCACGCCCTTACCGGTTTGGGTTTGCGAAACTTGTCAAAAGATTGAAGTGCTGGGAAGCGTAGAAGAAATAAAAGAAAAAATAAAAAAGTCTGGGAATAAATATTTTGTGATGCGGCACGGAGAAGCGAAAAACAACACTGCTGTCGGTATTCATTATTATAAAAATACAGAACATAGTGCTCCTCTGACAGAAAAAGGAAAAGAGCAAGTTTTAGAAAGTTCGAAAAATTTCAAGGAAAAGATTGATTTGATTATTTGCTCACCATTTGAGAGAGCTAAGGAAACTGCTGAAATAGTTTGTGGACAGATTAATTTTCCGCCAGAGAAAATTATTTATGACAAACGAATTAAAGAATGGGAAGTTAGTTCTTTTTTTGAAGGGAAAGATAGAGCGGTTTTTAAAAAATATTACGATGCAGGTTATTTAGACAATCCGAAAGAAGTTTTACCGGACGGAGAAAGTTTTGCTGAAGTAGTTAAACGAGTCGGTGGTTTTATTTGTGATGTAGAAGAAAAATATTTCGATAAAAATATTCTTATTGTCGGGCACAGTGGATCAATGCGAGCTTTAGATTTTATAGTGAAAGAATTGTCTTTTGATGACCTGTCAACTAGGAATAATCCCTTAACTCTTCTTCAAAATGCTGAGATAAGAAAACTTAATTTTGTTCCTCTTCCACATAACACAGATTGCGAACTTGATTTACATAGGCCGTATATTGATGAAATTAATCTAGTTTGTACCCATTCGGCAAGCTCAGGGCAAGCTTGTGGGGGTAAATTAGTGCGTACTAAAGAAGTGATGGATGTCTGGCTTGATTCTGGTTGTATGCCTTTCGCACAAAACCATTATCCTTTTGAAAACAAAAAATGGGTGGACGGGACGGGTTATCCGGCTGATTTTATTTCTGAAGCAATTGATCAGACTCGGGGATGGTTTTATACCCTGCATGCTATTGGTGTATTGATGGGGAGAGGAAAAGCTTATAAAAATGTTATTTGTCTCGGACATTTATTGGATGCAAAAGGAAAAAAGATGTCTAAATCTCTCGGCAATATTGTTGACCCATGGGAAGCAATGGATAAATATGGCGTGGATATATTACGTCTTTGGATGTACTCGGTTAATCAACCAGGTGAGTCTAAAAATTTTGATGAAAAAACAGTGGCCCTGTTGCATCAGCAAGTTTTTGGTTTGCTTTATAATGTGCTTGCTTTTTACGAACTTTATCGGGATAAAAATTTAGAAAAAAACAATCACTCAAGATCAAAAAATATTTTAGATATTTGGATTTTAGCTAGACTGGATGAATTAATAGTCCTGACAACTAAGCATCTCGATGATTATAAATTACTCGAGCCGACTAGGGCCATTCGGGATTTTATTGGAGACCTTTCTACTTGGTACTTGCGTCGCTCTCGAGAAAGAATAAAAGAGGGAGACACAGAAGCAAAAGTAACTTTGTATTTTGTAATAAAAACATTAACTAAGGTCATGGCTCCATTCGCCCCCTTGGCTTCAGAAGATATTTGGCTTAAACTGAAAACCAAAGACGATAAAGAAAGCGTACATTTGACTGAATGGCCACGGAAATCTTTTAGAATTTTTTCTTTTGGAGAAAATAAATTTTTACGGGATATGGAAGTAGCAAGAAATATAGTCACTCTTGGTCTTGAAGCTCGGCAAAGGGCTGGGATCAAAGTTCGTCAACCATTAAATAAGCTGGAGATTATCTCTAGAAAATTATCCGAAGAATATCTAAATATTATAAAAAAAGAGTTAAATATTAAAAATATTGATTATGTTTTAAAAATAAAAATAGGTATTCAAAAAGTAAATTTGGACACAACCATTACTCCTGAATTAAAAGCGGAAGGAGATTATCGTGAATTTATGCGAGAGCTACAAGATGAAAGAAAAAAAATGGGGCTTGCCCCGGGTGATCAAATGCCACTTAGTATTGAGAAGATATATAAAAAGTATAAAATCATGCCAAGTTTGCAGGAACATATGCTCCGAACAGCAGCTGTGGCGTTTTTAATTTGTGATAATTTTGATGAACCTTTGCCGAAAGAAGAAATTGTTACCGCTTGTTTGCTTCATGATATGGGGAATATTATTAAGTTTAAATTAGATTACTTTCCGGAGTTGAATGAACCAGAAGGAATAGAATATTGGCAGAATGTGCAAAAAGAATATATTAGAAAATACGGTAAGAAAGAATCTGTTGCTCATACTAAAATTGCCCAAGAAATTGGTGCGAATGAGAGAATGTTGGAATTAATTAATGCGATTAGTTTTTTAGGTGCTCCCGTTAACCTCTTAGACACAGATTTTAGCAAAAAGGTTGTTGAATATTGCGATGAACGTGTGGGTATTTTGGGTATAGTAAACATAGAACAAAGGCTTATGGATTTAAGAAAACGTTATGCGCATCACGAAGGCCACACTCCTGAACGCGATGTATTTGAAAATGCTGTAAGACAAATTGAAAAACAAATTTTTGCCAAATGTAAAATAAAACCGGAAGACATAAATGAGGCAACCGTAGCCCCTGTAATTTCAGAGTTAAGAAATTTCGTGATACGCTAAGATAGAAAAAATAGTAAAAGAAAAAAATCTGACCATAACACACTTTCGTGATCGCGATGGCATGTTATAATAGATTTATGGAGAACACAGCCCTTGATCACTTAATAGCGTTTTTGCTTTCTGCCCGTTCAACAAGAATATACAGAAAAATATTGTGGGTTAGAATGCAGGCTAGGCAAAAATCCATGAACGCCGGATCTTTTAATCAACACATTTATCGTTTGCATAAAAAGGGAATTATTGAGTCTAGAGACGGCAAAATTCATATCCATAGAGAAAATCTTTTAAAATTTTCGGCGAAAAATAATTCAATGAAAAATTCAGTGATGAAAAGCATTTTTCCAACTAAAACCGAAAAAATCTTGATATCTTTCGACATACCGGAGAAAAAGAAAAAAACCAGGGATTGGCTTAGAAATCAAATAAAATATTGGGATTTTGAAATGATTCACAAAAGCTTATGGCTTGGGTATGGTCCTTTACCTAAAGAATTTAATGATAGGTTAAAACAACTTGGTATTGAAAAAAATGTCAGAATATTTAAAATTAAAAAAGTGACATAACATTCTATCGCGATCGCGAAGAGGTGTTATAGTAGTGGGTGGGGAAAGAATGTGATAAAATGAAAAGATGAAAACTATTTTAGTTGATGCGATATACGGCTTTGTTCAAGTTATAAATAATAAATTAACGGGCAAAGATGAATATTTGATTTTTCAAAAAATGTACGAACTTCTTGAAAAATATCCAAATAAAAAAATAATTTTAACTGGGGCATATGATGAACAGATGGTTAAATTTGGGTTAAATAATATGCCTTATCCTGTTTTTACTCTAAAACATAATCCAGAAAAAACGAATCCAGAATACTATAATGTAATGCTAAAAAATTTTAATTTAAATAAAAATGAGGTAATTTATTTTGAACATGATATTGACGCAATAAGAAGCGCTGAATCTGTTGGGATTAATACTTATTATTACGACAAGGATAAAAAAGATTTAGAAAGTTTAAAAGAGTTTCTTGATGAAAATTTAAAATAAAATGCACCACATTTATCACACCGAAGGGTTAATACTAGGTAGTAAGAATTTTGGGGAAGCGGGAAAGTATTATTATATTTTTACCCGTGACTTAGGGATGGTTTATGCCTCGGCTCAGGGTGTACGTAAAATGTCTTCTAAATTACGTTTTGTTCTACAAGATTTTTCCTATATTAAGTTGGATTTAGTTCAAGGTAAAGATTTCTGGAGAATTACCAGTGCCGGGAAGACAAATAAACTAGAGCGATTGACTAAAAATCACGGAACTTTTGCAGTTTTTTTTAATATTGCAAAATTATTAAAAAGGCTATTGGTAGGAATTGAATGCAATGAGATTTTATTTATTGAATTAATTAATAGTTTATCTGTTTTGGAAAAAACTGAGGCCAGAGAAGATTTGCAAAATCTTGAAGCAATTATTGTCTTAAGAATCCTTAACAATTTAGGATATATCGGTGGGAATGAGATATTGCAAAATCTTATTAAATCTCCATTTGAAGAGAATTTAATATTTGAATTTTCAAAGGCCAGGTCTCAAGTGTTGCGGCAAATTAATCAGGCTCTTAAGGAAACACATTTGTAAAAATATCTTTACTTGTTTGGGGAAAGATAGATTTTTAAAATTTTCCCTGAGATGCTACAATTACATATATGTCCTTGGATGACATGAATAAGCTTAATAGGCTTGAGGAATTAAAAAATAAACTTTTTAGTAAAAATTATCAGACTCAGATAGAGCATCGGGATGTTTTTTCTTCTTTACCTGGGAAGGCAAATAAAATAGCGGATTCTTGGAAAGCGGGAGAAAAAGCAGGATTCAACGCGGAAGAAAAATTTTTTATGAAAACATCTAAATTTAAGAAATTTTTTATTTTTTCAGTAATTTTTTTTGTTTTAGCTTTAGGTTATGCGGCTTATGTTTTTTTTGCTGGAGGAAACACTGTTTCTAATGACAATATAGATATTTCTATTCTTGGAAATAATTTTACGGCCGGGGGCGAAGAGCTTCCTCTAATTATTGGAATTGTTAATAGAAATAATTCGGCGCTTGATTTAGTTGATCTGGTTATGGAATATCCTAAAGGTGGAGTGACTAATCTGTCCTCAGACACCGAACATTTTCGTATGTCTATAGGGACAATTCCGGCTGGAGCGGTCCGAAATGAAAATCTAAAAGTAATGCTCTTTGGAGAACAAGGAAGTGTTCGTCCGATAAAGATAACTATTGAATATCGGGTAACGGGTTCAAATGCTATTTTTGTAAAAGAAAAAATTTATGAAATAACCATTACTTCTACTCCAATTAATCTTACAGTAGATGCTCCTACGGAAATAAGCCCTAATCAGAATATTACTCTGAATATAAAAGCATCCCTAAATGCTACCAAGGCGATTCCTAAAATACTGGTTAAAATTGATTATCCACCTGGGTTTACTTTTATAAAATCTGTCCCTGGGCCTTCTTTTGGCAATAATGTTTGGAATTTGGGTGATATCGCTCCCGGAGCAGAACAGGCTATTTCTATCTCTGGAAAAATGGTTGATGTTTTTGATGGAGAAGAAAAAACTTTTAATATTTCAAGCGGATCGCAATCAAATATAGATAAATCTATGATTGATGTTATTTTTAATTCTGTTAAGAGTGTGGTTGCGATTAAAAAACCCTTTATTGAAGCAAATCTATCCATTAATGGTATATCTCAAAGAGAATATGCAGTAGACTCTAAAACACCCATTCGGGCAGAAATTCTTTATGTAAATAATTTAGACACTAAAGTAGATAATTTACAAATAAGAGTAAATATTTCTGGGAATGCTTTTAATCGCAAAACAATAATTGCTCAACAAGGTTTTTATGATTCTTCAAAAGATACAATTACTTGGGACAAGAATTCCCAAAGTCAATTAAAAGAAATAAATCCCGGGGATTTTGGTTCCGTGGTGTTTTCTATTTCTCCACTTTCATTGTTTTCTCCTTCTGGTGGAATGTTAACGAATCCTTCTATTAATATAGAAATAAGTATCTCTGGTCAACAGGCCGTTGAAGGTTCTGTTGTTGACGAACTTAACAATTCAACTGGAGCGGTTGTTCGTATTATTTCAGACATCGGTTTTTCTGGGAAAGCGCTTTACAATTCAGGACCCTTTATTAATACTGGTCCAATTCCTCCAAAAGCTGAAAAATTAACAACCTATACTATCGTTTGGACTCTTTCTAATACTGCCAATAATATTTCAAAAGCACAAATAAATTCCACCTTACCTTCTTGGGTGACTTTTGTCGGGCCAATTTCCCCTGAGGAAGAAAATTTGATTTACAATTCTTTAACTAAAGAAATAATCTGGAAAGTGGATAAGATACCAAAAGGTTCAGGGATTACCGGTCCTGCTCGTAGTGTTTCTTTTCAAATTTCTTTTAAACCTTCGCTTTCTCAAGTTGGCACAATGCCGATTATTATAAATGATGCAATTTTGACTGGACATGATGATTTTGCTAATGTGGATGTGACGGTAAGGAAAATATGGCTTAATACAAATCTTGAAAATGATTTAGCCTTTCCTGCTGGTGGAGGTGTGGTGGTGAATTAATTGAATGAATTTATAATATGAAAGAAGAAAAAAATAAAAAAGAAAATAAAGAGTTGGGCTTGATGGAAAAAATAGTTTCCCTTTGTAAAAGGCGTGGCTTTGTTTTTCAAGGTTCAGAAATATATGGAGGATTGGCTGGGACTTACGATTGGGGGCATTTCGGAGTTGCCTTGAAAAATAATATAAAACAAAGTTGGTGGAAAAAATTTGTGGATGGCCGAAAAGATATGTACGGTGTTGATGCGGCGATTTTAATGAGGCAGGAAGTTTGGCAAGCAACCGGACATGTGGCTAATTTTGCGGACCCGTTTGATGGAAAGCAATTTAATACAATGCTAAAGACGCAAGTTGGTGCAGGGGAAGAAGCGACTACTTCATATTTGCGTCCCGAAACTGCCCAGGGTATGTTTGTAAATTTTAAAAACATAATAGATTTTTTTCATCCGAAACTTCCTTTTGGTATGGCGCAAATTGGTAAAGCCTTTAGAAACGAAATTGCTCCGCGAGATTTTCTTTTCCGTCAACGCGAATTTGAACAAATGGAAATAGAATACTTTGTTCGTTCGGATGACTGGGAGAAATATTTTAAATATTGGAAAGGTGAGATGCTTGATTGGATGGAAGAAGTAGGTATTGACATGGGGAAAGTATATGAACTTGAGGTTGAAGATGCTGATCGAGCTCATTACTCAAAAAGAACAATTGATTTTCAATTTGATTTTCCCTTTGGGCGAAATGAACTTTTTGGGTTAGCTTATAGGACTGATTTTGATTTAAAGACCCATAAACTTGAATATATTGATGAGGAAAAAGGAGAAAAGAT